>NZ_JBEPQF010000025.1:0-113999 GCF_040547695.1 Bradyrhizobium sp. JR4.3
CGCTTTCCACGGCATCTACACCTCCCGCAGAACAAAAGCGGAAAGTGTAACCCATGTGTCCGGTACGAACTGTCACCTATGTCTCGGGTCGCTCAACAGGCGATCCTACGCGCCGCACTCCATAACGTCTTGTGAAGCGCAGGAGCTCTGCGTGCGTGGACGATCACTATCCCGCGTTGGCCTTCAACCCCGCAGCCTGGATGCCCGCCACGGCACACGCCTCGTCATTGTCCGAGGTGTCGCCGGAGACGCCGACGGCGCCGAGCAGCGTCGTGCCGTCCATGATCAGCACGCCGCCGGGGACCGGCACCAGCGCGCCCTTGGCCATGGTGTTCATGGCGTCGATGAAATAGGCCTGCTCCTGCGCGCGCTGGAAGAGAGCGCGCGAGCCCATGCCCAATGCGAGCGCGCCATAGGCCTTGCCGTGCGCGATCTCGGCGCGCATCAGGCTGGTGCCGTCCTGCGCCGCGGCGATCTTGAGCACCCCGCGTGCGTCGAGGATGGTGACGACGAGCGGCTTCAGCTTCAACTCGGTGGATTTCGCGAAGGCGGCGTCGAGGATCTTGCGGGCGGTGTCGAGGGTGAGGTCAGCCACGATTGGTTTCCTTTGCAATGGGAGGGGTTGTGGATTGGGTCTTCGCACGATCGAGGCTCATCGCGAGCACGCGCGCGACGTGAAGCGCCTCGCGCTGGGCGCCGTCGTGGATCTGGTGCCGGCAGGAGGTGCCGTCGGCAACGATCAGCGTCGCCTGATCCGCGCGCCGCACGGCGGGCAATAGCGACAGCTCGGCCATCTCCATCGAGGCATCGTAGGTGTCCGCGCCATAACCGAAGGCGCCGGCCATGCCGCAGCAGCTTGACTCGATGGTCTCGACGTCAAGGCGAGGGATGAGGCGCAGCACCTGCTCGACCGGCTTGAAGGCGCCGAAGGACTTTTGATGGCAATGGCCGTGCACCAGGGCTTTGTCGGCAAGGGGGCCGAGCGGCAGTTTCAGCCGGCCGGCCTCGGCCTCGCGCACCAGGAATTCCTCGAAGGTCAGCGCGTGGGCGCCAACCGCCTTGGCGTCATCGTCCTTGCGCAGCGAGGCGAGCTCGTCGCGCAAGGTCAAAAGGCAGCTTGGCTCAAGCCCGACGATCGGGACGCCGCGCCCGGCAAAGGGCGCGAATGCGGCGACGAGACGATCGAGTTCGGCTCTGGCTTCGTCGACGAGGCCAGCTGACAGGAACGTGCGGCCGCAGCACAGCGGACGGCTGCCGCTTGCGGGTTTCGGCAGATGCACGCGATAGCCGCCGGCTGCGAGCACGCGCAACGCGGCGTCGAGATTTTCGCGCTCATAGATGCGGTTGAAGGTATCGGCGAACAGCACGACCTCGCGGCCAGTCTCCGGCCCGACCGGTTCGGCAGGCGGCGCGAACACGTCGCTGCGGAAGGCGGGCAGCGCCCGCCGCGCGCTGATGCCGGCAAAGCGCTCGAACAGCTTTCGCAGCAGCGGGCTGCGGTTGCGCAAATTTACCAGCGCCGCGAAGCGTGAGGCGAGGCCCGCATAGCGCGGGAGATAGGCGACGAGCCGGTCGCGCAAGGTCAGACCTTGCGAGGCCGCGCGTGCGGCCAGCACCTCGATCTTCATCTTGGCCATGTCGACGCCGGTCGGACATTCGTGGCGGCAGGCCTTGCAGGACACGCAGAGCTTCAACGTCTCCATCATCTCGTCGGAGGAGAGTGCGCCCGCGCCAAGCTGGCCGGAGATTGCGAGGCGCAGCGTGTTGGCGCGGCCTCGCGTCACGTCCTTCTCGTTGCGCGTCGTCCGGTAGGACGGACACATCACGCCGCCCTCGAGCTTGCGGCAGGCGCCGTTGTTGTTGCACATCTCGACCGCGCCTTGGAAACCGCCGCCGGCCCCGGGATAAGCGGACCAGTCGAGTTTTGTCTTGAGCTCAGCGACGCGATAGTCCGGTTTGAAGCGAAACAGCGAGCGGTCGTCCATCCTGGGAGCGTCGACGATCTTGCCGGGATTGAGCACGCCATCGGGATCGAAGCGTTGCTTCACCTCGCGGAAGTCGGCGACGAGGCGCTCGCCGAACATGGTTGCGTGGAATTCGGAGCGCACCAGGCCATCTCCGTGCTCGCCGGAATGCGAGCCCTTGTACTCGCGCACCAGTTCGAAGGCTTCCTCGGCGATGGCCCGCATCGCCTTGACGTCCTTCTCCAGCTTCAAATTCAGCACGGGCCGCACATGCAGGCAGCCTTCGGAGGCGTGAGCATACATGGTGCCGCTGGTGCCGTGCTTGGCAAACACCTCGCCCAGCCGCGCGGTGTAGTCGGCGAGATGCGGCAGCGGCACGGCGCAGTCCTCGACGAAGGAGACGGGCTTTCCTTCCTGCTTCATCGACATCATGACGTTGAGGCCGGCGGCGCGGAAATCGGCGATCCCGCTCTGGAGTGCGGGCTCTGTGATTTCCACCACGCCGCCCCATTTGCGCTTGTCGTTATTCCAGTTGAAGCCGAGATCGCCCATCAGCTCGCCGAGCTGCTTCAGGCGCACGAAATTGTCCGCCTGGTCCTCCTCGGCGAACTCGACCACCAGCACCGCATCCGGATCACCCTTGATCGCGGCGGAGATGATGGGCCGGAACATCGCGATGTCACGGCCGAGCGCGAGCATGGTGCGGTCAACCAGCTCGACCGCGATCGGCTTCAGCTTGACCAGATGCTGAGCCGCATCCATCGCCTCGTAGAAGCTGCCGAAATGGCAGACGCCGAGGGCCTTGTTGCGGATCACGGGCCAGAGCTTCAGCTCGACCTTGGTGGTGAACGCCAGCGTGCCTTCGGAACCCACCAGCAGATGCGCCATGTTGTTGCGGGCGTTGCGCGGCACCAGCGCATCGAGATTGTAGCCGCCGACACGGCGCTGCACTTTTGGAAAGCGCGCGGCGATCTCCCCGGCCTCGCGGGCGCCGAGATCGAGCATGTCGCGGAATAGGGCACGGGCGCTGCCGTTCGCATCGAGATCGGAGAGATCGCGCGACACCTCGCCGTATTGGCTCAGCGTGCCGTCGGCAAGCGCGGCTTCCATCGACAGCGTGTTGTCGCGCATGGTGCCGTAGCGCAGGCTACGCCCGCCGCAGGAATTGTTGCCCGCCATGCCGCCGATGGTGGCGCGCGAGGCCGTGGAGACGTCGACCGGAAACCAGAGGCCATGCTTTTTCAGCTGGCGGTTGAGGTCGTCGAGCACGATGCCGGGCTCGACAACGCAGGTGCGCCCCTCGACGTCGAGCGACAGGATCCGGTTCAGGTGCTTCGAGAGATCGACCACGAGACCGTCATTGACGGTCTGGCCGCATTGCGAGGTGCCGCCGCCGCGCGGGGTCACCTTCAATCCCTCGTCGCGCGCGATCGCCAGCGCCCGCAAGGCCTCGTCCATGGTGCGCGGCACCACTACGCCAGTGGGCACGATCTGGTAGAAGGAAGCGTCCGTGGCGTAGCGGCCCCGGCTGAAAGCGTCGAACAGGACGTCGCCGGTCACTTCCCGGGCCAGACGGGCCGCGATGCCGTCCTTTTTGGCCGATTCCTGTGATTTCCCGGGCACTTCCGCCGCCATGGTCCGCTCTTGCCTGTTCGCCGCCCCCGTCTTGCCTTCGGTCACGGCCCTTGGCAAGGCGAGCCCTGCTTCTTGTGCATTGACGGACCCCGCCGGGCGAGGGACAAGCCCGGCGAATAGTGATATTCGAGCGGCTTGCGCACCCCTTGAGGCCAAAGGGCTCGAAGTCAAGTTGAGCTCAAAGCCAAGACAGACGCAAAAGACAGACTCAAAGACCGGGAAGGACGCCGATGAACGTGCACACTGGAAGGCATTTTCTCCAGATTCCAGGACCGACCAACGTGCCCGACCGGGTGCTGCGGGCGATGGACATGCCGACGCTGGACCATCGCGGTCCGGAGTTCGCCGAGCTCGGTTTCGCCGTCCTCGCCGGCATGCAGCGGGTGTTCCGCACCAAGCAGCCCGTGATCATCTTCCCCTCGTCCGGCACCGGCGCCTGGGAAGCTGCGATGGTCAACGTGCTCGCGCCCGGTGACAAGGTGCTGATGTGCGAGACCGGCCAGTTCGCCGTGCTGTGGCGCGGTATCGCCGACAAGTTCAAGCTCGACGTCGACTTCATCCCGAGCGACTGGCGCCATGGTGCCGATCTCGCCGAGATCGAGAAGCGCTTGGCCGCCGACAAGCAGCACACGATCAAGGCGGTCTGCGTCGTCCACAATGAGACCTCGACCGGCTGCGTGACGCCGCCGCTGGAGGTGCGCAAGCTGCTCGACCGGGTCAAGCATCCGGCGCTGTTGATGGTCGACACCATCTCCGGCCTCGGCTCGATGGAGTACGAGCACGATGCCTGGGGCATCGACGTCTCGGTGGCTGGCTCACAGAAGGGCCTGATGCTGCCGCCGGGCCTCGGCTTCAACGCCGTCTCGGAGAAGGCGCTCGCGGTGGCCAAGGCCAACCCCGGCATGCGCTCCTATTGGGATTGGCAGGAGGTCATCGGCTTCAACAAGCTCGGCACCTTCCCCTATACGCCGGCCACCAATTTGCTCTACGGCCTACGCGAGGCGATCAAGATGCTGGAAGAGGAGGGGCTCGAGAACGTCTGGACCCGCCACAAGCGCCACAGCGCGGCGACCCGTGCCGCGATCAAGGTCTGGGGCCTGGAGACGCAGTGCGCCGATCCTGCCGCGCATTCGCCGGCGCTGACCGGCGTGCGCGTGCCTGATGGCCATGACGCCGATGCCTTCCGCAAGGTGGTGCTGGAAAACTTCGACATGTCGCTCGGCACCGGCCTGAACAAGATCAAGGGCAAGGTGTTCCGTATCGGCCATATCGGCCATTTCAACGACCTGATGCTGATGGGGACGCTCGCCGGCGTCGAGATGGGCCTCGATCTTGCCAAGATCCCGCACCGGAGCGGCGGCGTGTTGGCGGCCATGGACGTCCTGAAGGGACGCGACGCGGTGCCGATGACCAAAGCTCAGGTGGCCTGAAGGCCCAGGTTGCCTGAGCCAACTTCGAGAAAAGAGAGCGCGCGATGAACGCACCGACGACCGCCAACGAAGACCTGCTCTACTCCGTCACGGACGGCATCGCGCGGATCACCTTCAACCGCCCGCAGGCGCGCAACGCACTGACCTTCGCCATGTACGAGCGCATGGCGGAGATCTGCCAGGAGATCAACACCGACCGCTCGATCAAGGCGCTGATCCTGACCGGCACTGGCGACAAGGCGTTTGCCTCCGGCACCGACATTTCTCAATTCCGTGCGTTCAAAACCGCGCAGGACGCACTCGACTATGAAGCGAGGATCGACCGCGTGCTCGGCACGCTGGAGCAGTGCCGCGTGCCCGTGATCGCGGCGATCGCGGGGGCATGCACCGGTGGCGGCGCCGGAATTGCGGCCTGCTGCGACCTCCGCATCGGGACTGAAGCGACGCGCATCGGCTTTCCGATCGCGCGCACGCTCGGCAACTGCCTGTCGATGTCGAACATCAGCCGCGTCGTCTCGCTGGTCGGCCCCGCCCGCACCAAGGATCTGATCTTCAAGGCGCGCCTCGTCGAGGCGCCGGAAGCTCTGGCGCTCGGCCTCCTCAACGAGATCGTCCCTGATGTCGAGACGCTGCAGCGCCGCGCCGACGAAACCGCCAGGCTCGTGGCGAGCCACGCCCCGCTGACGCTTGAAGCGACCAAGGAGGCAGTGCGCCGCATCCGCCGCACGCTGTCCCGCGAAGAGGGCGAGGATCTGATCCTTAAGGCCTATATGAGCGAAGATTTCCGCGAGGGAATGGACGCCTTCCTCAACAAGCGCACGCCGAACTGGAAGGGCAAGTAGCGCGCGTCCTCTGCCGATTGCGCCGTGCAACTATTCAATTCAAGTGGTTCCGCCTGTCGGAATCACAATTGCCCGCTTCTCCCTTTATGCGAAGCCGGCATGCCGTTCTTGTTGGTCGACCAGCTGGACGTCCAGGTGCCGCAGACCACGTCGCTGAGTGATGTGGCAACCGGCCGCGTCAGGGTGATCTTGGGCGTCTCCGGCCAATGGCAGGCGGGAAGTAGGGGGCCTCGTCAACTCACGACGTCGGCTCACCAAGCGTACTTGAACACGCCCTTGCCGGCATAGCTGGTGACGTTGCCGGAGAACTCGCCGTCGAAGGTGCCGGCGATCGAGAAGCCGCTCAGCCATTTCATCTCGGCGCTGGCGCTGACGAGCGCGGAGTCGGAGTCGACCCGGGCGCCGTTCACGACGAAGCTGGTGCCCGGCAGGGTCTGGAATAGCGCGGTGACGGCGCGGCCCGGATTGTAATCGCGCGCCCAGGCGGCGCGACCGCGCAGCGTTAGCACGCCGTTCTGCATCGCGTACGATTTGTCGGTGCGCAGGCCGAGCTCGGAGCGGGGGTCAGTCAGCGATTGCGAGGCATAGTTCAACGCGAACAGCCCGCCGCCATTGAGGCTGACTTCGGAGTAGTTGGGCAGGTTGAAGTTCGTCACCTGCGCAGCCGCATAGGGGGTGAGGCCGATCATCTGCGTCGCGAAGCGGTAGCCGCCCTCGAAGCGGGACGAGAAGGTGTCGGCCTTGAAGCGGCCCTGCAGCTGGTCGAAGCCGCCGGCCGCCACGGTGCGGTTGGTGGTAACGTCGTGCCAGCCATAAGCGAGCGCGGCGGAGATATAGGCCGGTCCGAAATTGTGCCGGCCGTAGACGCCGGCCTGGAACAGGTCTGCCGAGCCCGAACCCATCGCATTGGCGAGCGAGTAGCTCAGTCCACCGCCGCCGAGCGCGAAGCCGACCAGCGTGTCCACCGAAACCCTGTAGTCGGCGCCGGCCGCGCCGCCCCAGGCTCGTGCGGTCAGGTCTTGCGAGCCGACCGGCGCATTGCCGCCGACTTGTGCCGAGCCGCCATAGCCGGCAGTCCAGAGGCTCCAGCGGCTGGCCGGCTGGGAGACGAGCAGCGGCGCCTTGGTCGCCATCGCATAAGCCTCGCGCTCGCGCGCGTTGGCCGGGCGCATGGACGCATAGGCGGCCGCGTCGTCGCTCTCGGCGAATTGCGCGACGCTGCCTGCCTTGGCGAAACCGCCCGAGCGGCCGATGACGGTCGGGTCGAGCATCAGATTGAGGAATTGCCCGTCGGCATTGATCGCGGACTGGATGATGCCGGTGCCGAGTTCGCCCGAGGCCGTCGTGAGCCCGGCCGGCGTCAGCGCTGCGAAGGCTACCGGAATGCCGCCGGTCGAGTTGAAGAAGCTGGTCAGCGTGTTCGCAACGTTTTGCTGGTTGACGGTGAGGCCGCCGCCGCTGGGCGCGAAGTTGATGCCGATGTTGAGGAATACATCGTTGGTGCCGTAGCTCAGCGACGCGTTGATCGTCGGCATGTTGGAGAGGACGGCTGCGTTGAAGGAGGTGCCGCCAAAACCGCCGGTCGCCGACAGGATGGTGTACTGCTTCTTGATCGTGCCCGAGCCGAACATCGCGCTCACCGTCGCGTTGCCGAGCGTTGCCGCGCCGTTGACATTGGCGAGGCTGGCATTGCTGGAGGAGACCTGCACGAGATAGGTCGAGGCCGCGGTGAAGCTGAGGGGGCCGTTGATCGTTAGCGGTGCGAACGAATTCGTGCTGCTGCCGGGCGCGAGCGTACCACCATCGACGGTGACATTGCCGACGAGGCCCTGGCCGGGCAGCGTACCGCCGCCGGCGAGTGTGCCGCCGGCATTGACGGTGATCGGGCTCAGGATCGAGCCGTCCACGACGAGTTTGCCGCCGTTGATCGTGGTGGCGCCGGTATAGGTGTTGGCGCCGGACAGCGCCTGCGTGCCACCGGTCAGCGTGAGGCCGCCACCCGCGCCGCCGTCGTCGATGACGCCCGCAAAATTGCCAATGCCGTTGGTGATGGTCAGTGTGTTGGCCCCGATGTTGACGTTACCGGAGCCCGCCAGCGACTTGATCGAGGTGCCGGCGCTCAGGGCCGAGATGTCGAAGATGCCGTTGGCGATGACATTGCGCGAGGTCGCGATGCTGCCATCGCTGCCGCCGAAATTGATGAGATCGAGCTCGCCGCCGCTCGCGATGGTCGTGGCGCCGGTATAGGTGTTGGTGCCGTAGAGCTGCTGGGTGGCGCCGTTGGCGATCACGACGTTGCCACCGGTGCCGCCCGCAATGCCGCCATCCTGAATGACGCCGCCGAAGAAGCTGCCACTGGTGATTGTCAGTGTCTTCGATCCAAGTGCGACGATGCCGCCAGCGGTCAAGGAGAACAGAGCGTTCACCGACGTGCCGGAGGTTGTTTGCGAGATGTCGAACGTGCCGCCTGCGCCTGGCGTGAACGTGACGCTCGCCGAGTTCGCGATCGATCCGCCGCCTTTCAGCGCCAACGTCGCGCCGGCATCGATCTGTGTGGCATTGGCGTAAGTGTTCACACCGGAGAGGGTCTGCGTTCCGCCAGCGACGTCAAATCCACCGGTGGTGCCCTGGATCACGCCCGCGAACTCGGTCGAGCCGTTGGTGATGAACAGCCCGTTGCCGCCCATGTTGACGACGCCGCTCGAGCTGCCGGCGAGTGTCGTGATCGCGGCGGATGACGGGGTCACTGCCGAGATATCGAACGTCGCGTTCACCGTGACGATGCTGGAGCTCGCGATGCTGCCGAAGCCGGAGATCGCAAGCGTCCCCGCCGAGATCGTCGTCGCGCCGGTGTAGCTGTTGAGGCCGGTCAGCGTCATCGTGCCGGTGCCGACCTTGGTCAGTCCGCCGCCGATGCCGGAGATCACGCCGTCGACCTGGGTCGAGGTGTTGAGGCTGCCTGTGGTGAGGGTCTTGGCGCCAAGCACGTAATTGCCGGCGCCTTCGATCGAGCCCGCGGTCATCCCGCCGCTGGTCAGGCCGGAAATATCGACCGTGCCACCGGCATTGTTAACGAAACGCGCGCCGCCGCCCGTGCTGGAGCCGTCGAAGTTCACCGTTCCGTCGTTGGTGATGGTCGAAGTGGCGGCGGTCGTGGTGTTGTGGAAGTTCAGCGTCGCCGACGTGAGGTTGTTGATCGTGGCGCTGCCGGCCGAAGCGCTGGTGAAGAAATCGATCTGGCCGCCGGCGTCGTTCGTGATGATGACGGCTCCAGCCCCGACGCCGCCGCGCGCGGTACTGCTGTTCTGGAACACCAGACTGTTGCCGGAGGTGACTTCGAAATTCTGCGTCGTCCCGGAATTGTTGACAATGCCTGCCGCGTTGACGGTGAACGGCTTGCCAATCGTGATGGAGTAGGCCTGGGCGATGCTCGTGAACTGGACCGTGCCAATGACAACGACACCGTTATTGTTGTCGACCGCTGTGCTTCCGGTGTTGGTGAACGTTGCGGTCCCGTCCGGCACGACCGGGTTGGATGACCAGTTCGTGCCATTCGTCCAGTCGCTGCTGCCGCCGGCCCAGGTGCCGTCGACGGCTCGCGCGGCGACCACGCCGAGCGCGGTGGTCGCCAGCAGGGTCGCCAAGGAGTGGCGCACGACGGATCGCAGCCCGTATCCGATCCGCCCACCTGCCATCGGTTCGGCCATCTAATCTTCTCAAATCAGCAATGAAATTATCGCGAGCATGCAACCCGGGCACGTACTGATGCCCCTATACCCTGCGACATGATCTCATGGCGCCGCAACAGCCTGCAATGAACGGCTATCCATTCGCGCCGGGTTCTGGCCTGTTCCGCTTTGCATTTTCAGCCATCGTGGCCAATAGGCAACATATCCATGTCGCTCCCCATGCGCTCACGCGGGGAAGCGACCGGTGAAGCGGTGCGCCATATCCGCTGCCCGCGGTCGCGCGCGAGGATGGCGAGGACCTGATCCTCGAGGCCCATATAAGCGAAGATTTCCGCGAGGGAATGGACGCCTTCCTCAACTAGCGCACGCTGAACTGGAAGGGCAAGTAGCGAATCTCCGGCTTGGCTTCATCAGTCGAAAGTCACTGACAGCGGATGCCTGTGTGCTTGAACTCGCCCGCATTAGTCCGCACAATGCATCGATAAATTCCTGGCAAACAAAGCCAACAATCCAGGGGACGAAACTCGTGCGAATCCTAATGAAAGCTGTTGGCGTCGCAGCAGTGCTATCGTTGAGCGCGCCGGCCTTGGCTGGGTGGGAGCCGACCAAGCCGGTCGAGATCGTGGTGGCGGCAGGCGCGGGCGGCGCCTCCGACCAGATGGCGCGGATGATGCAGGCCGCCATCCAGAAGAACAATCTGATGAAGCAGCCGATCGTGGTCTCGCTCAAGGGCGGGGCTTCCGGCGCCGAAGCACTGATGTACATGAAATCCAGCGAGGGCGACCCCAACAAGGTGCTGATCGCCTATTCGCTGATCTACATGCTGCCGCTGTCGGCAAAGATCCCGTTCAACTGGCGTGAGCTGACCCCCGTTTCGGTGATCGCGCTCGACCAGTTCGTGCTGTGGGACAACAGCGCGGGTCCCAAGACGGTGAAGGAGTTCGTCGCCGCGGCGAAGGCGGCGAGCGCGCCGTTCAAGATGGGCGGCACCGGCTCGAAGCGCGAGGATCACGTGCTGACCGTGTTCCTCGAGCAGAAGACCGGCGCGAAATTCTCCTATTTGCCCTACAAGTCCGGCGGCGAGGCCGCGACCCAACTCGTCGGCAACCACACCGAATCCAACGTCAACAATCCATCCGAAAATCTCGAAGTCTGGCGCGCGGGCCAGGTGCGTCCGCTCTGCGTGTTCGACAAGGAGCGAATCTCCTACACCAGCAAAGTGACGGAGACGCAGTCCTGGGCCGACATCCCGACCTGCAAGGAGGAGGGCGTCGATGTGCAGTATCTGATGCTGCGTGCGATGTTCCTGCCCGGCAAGGTCACCGCTGAGCAGCAGGCGTTCTATGTCGAGCTGTTCCACAAGGTGACACAGACCGCGGAATACAAGGACTACATGGAAAAACAGGCGCTGAAGCCGATCTTCCTCACCGGCAAGGACATGGTGCAATTCCTCGAGGAGGACGATGCAGTCAACAAGTCGCTGATGACGGAAGCCGGGTTCGTCGCGAAGTAGCTTTGGCTTCTCCCTCTCCCCGCTTGCGGGAGCGCGACGAGCTTCGCTCGCGCTGGGAGGGTTGGGTGAGGGCTCTCTCCGCGAGTCCAACTCTCGCCGTCCCCGTTGAGACTCCCCCTCACCCCAACCCTCTCTCCGCAAGCGGGGAGAGGGGGAACGCAGTTTGCACCTGATGGCTCATGCCCCAAACCGATCTTGAAATTGTCGTCGACGATCCGACCGCGCCCGAAAACGACTCGCCTTCCGTCGTCTCCTCCGGCACGATCGAGATATTCGTCTGTCTCCTGTTGCTCGCGCTGGCCGCCACGCTCGGCTACGACAATTGGCGCACCGGCGCCTCCTGGGATTCGACCGGGCCGGAGCCCGGCTATTTCCCGTTCTACCTCTCCGTCATTCTCGGTGGTGCCAGCCTCTACGGCCTGATCGCGGCGCTGGTCGCGCACCGCGCGGCAGCTGAGACCTTCGTCACGCGCGCGCAAGCCCGCCGCGTCATGGCGGTGTTCGTGCCGACGCTGCTGTTCTGTCTGGCGACGCAGTTTCTCGGCCTCTATGTCGCGAGCTTCCTGTTGATCGCCAGCTTCATGCGCCTTGTCGGCAAGATCGCGCTGTGGAAGTCGCTGCTCACCGCTATCGTATTCACGGCGATCATGTTCGTCACCTTCGACATCGCCTTCGACGTTATCATGCCGAAAGGGCCGCTCGAAGCGGCCTTCGGCTACTAGGCGGGCCCGCGATGGAAGCTTTCGGTCTCTTGCTTCATGGCTTCGCCGTCCTGCTGACGTGGAAGACGCTCGTGCTGATGATGGTCGGGCTGGTGCTCGGCATCTTCGTCGGCGTGCTGCCGGGCCTTGGCGGCCCCAACGGCGTTGCGATCCTGCTGCCGCTCACCTTCACGATGGATCCGACCTCGGCGATCGTAATGCTGTCCTGCATCTACTGGGGCGCGCTGTTCGGCGGCGCGATCACCTCGATCCTGTTCAACATCCCGGGCGAGGCCTGGTCGGTCGCGACCACTTTCGACGGCTATCCGATGGCGCAGCAGGGCAGGGCAGCGGAGGCGCTGACGGCGGCGTTCACGTCCTCCTTCATCGGCTCGCTGGTCGCGGTGCTCATGATCACCTTCCTCGCCCCGATGATCTCGTCCTTTGCGCTGAAGTTCGGCCCGCCCGAGTTCTTCGCGGTATATTTGCTGACCTTCTGCTCCTTCGTCGGGCTGGGGCGCGAGGCCAAGCACAAGACTGTCATCTCGATGTCGCTGGGGCTGTTGCTCGCCGGCATCGGCATGGACACGGTGTCGGGCAATCTGCGCATGACCTTCGGCTCGTCCGAACTTTTACGCGGCATCAACTTCCTCGTCGCCGTCATCGGCCTGTTCGGCATCAGCGAGATCCTGCTGACGATGGAGGAGCGCCTCGCGCTGCGCGGACACGCGGCGAGCATTTCGTTGCGCGTCGTGCTGAGTGTGTGGAAGGACCTGCCGAAATACTGGGTGACGCTGCTGCGCTCCTCCTTCATCGGCTGCTGGCTCGGCATTACCCCGGGCGGCGCGATCGCGGCCTCCTTCATGGGCTATAACCTGGCCAAGCGTTTCTCCAAGGATCCCGAGAGCTTCGGCAAGGGCCGCATCGAGGGCGTGTTCGCGCCGGAGACGGCGGCGCATGCCTCCGGCACCGCGGCGCTGCTGCCGATGCTGGCGCTCGGCATTCCCGGCTCCGGAACCGCCGCGATCCTGCTCGGCGGGTTGATGGTGTGGGGGCTCAATCCGGGACCGTTGCTGTTCGTCGAGCACAAAGACTTCGTCTGGGGCCTGATCGCCTCGATGTATCTCGGCAATGTCGTCGGCCTCGTGCTGGTGCTGACGACGGTGCCGATCTTCGCCTCGATCCTGCGCGTGCCGTTCGCCGCGGTGGCGCCGATGATCGTGGTGTCATGCGCGATCGGCGCCTATGCGATCCAGAACGCGATGTTCGACATCTGGCTGATGCTCGGCTTCGGCGTCGTTGGCTACGTCTTCAAGAAGATCGGCATTCCGCTCGCGCCGTTCACGCTGGCGCTCGTGCTCGGCAACCGCGCCGAGGACGCCTTCCGTCTGTCGATGATCGGCGCCGGCGGCGACCTCAATGTGTTCTGGTCGAACGGGCTGGTCGGCTCGATCACGACGCTGGCGATCATGCTGCTATTCTGGCCAGTGATCGACAGCTTGCTTGCCAGGGTCGGAGTGTCGCAACGCGCGAACTCGCGGCCGCGCTAGGCTTCATTCAAATAAGTAGTAAAATCAAGGCTCTACGCAGGCTTAACGTGCTCGTCATCCTCGGCTGCTTTGAGCACGATTGTTTCTCAATGTTGCCGCTGTGTGACAGCCAGGCCCCGCGCTAAAGCCTATCCTTTGGCCAGATTTAGCGGGAAGGGGTTTTTTGATGAAGCAGATTGCATTGGCGGTTACGACCGTGATCTCCCTAGTTGGAACCAACGCCGTGGCGGCGGACCTGGCGGCGAGGCCTTACGCGAAGGCGCCTGTCATGGTCGACCCCGGGTACAATTGGAGCGGTTTTTATGTCGGCGGCAACGTCGGCTATAGCTGGGGTCGCGAACGCGACGACGGCACGCTAACCGGCGTATCGAGCGCCCAGATATTCCGTACGGCAGGTCCGACCCCGGTGGGCGCTCCGGTCGTGACGGCGCTGGGCGCGGTTCCGGTCTGGGGCCGCTCCAACGTCGATGGCGTCATCGGCGGCGGCCAGTTCGGTTACAACTGGCAGCAGAGCAATTGGCTCGTGGGCCTCGAGGCCGACCTTCAGGCCAGCGATGAGAAATCGACTGGCACTATCTGCGTGGCGGTTGGCTGTCCGACAGGTTCGGCGCTGTTTCCGGCCAACTACAAGCTAGATTGGTTCGGTACCGTGCGGGGTCGTGTCGGCTGGCTCGCCTCTCCGCGCATCCTTCTGTATGCGACCGGAGGCTTAGCATATGGACATCTGGACGCGAGTGCTCCGGCCGTCGGAATTGGCTGGGGCGGCACCAACGCCGGTTGGACCGTGGGTGCTGGCGGCGAGTTCGCGATCGACCGCAGCTGGTCGGTGAAGGTCGAATATCTCTACATGGATCTCGGCTCGTTCAATGGAGCTTCGGCCAGCGCGACCACCGTCACCAACGCGCTCAACACGCCTGGCGTCGGTTTCAACACCGTGACCACGACCACGACGACGGCAAACTTCGGCACTCGCTTCACCGACAATATCGTTCGCGTGGGCGTGAACTATCGGTTTTCCGGACCGGTCGTCGCCAAGTACTGAGGCAAGGCCCAGGCTTTCCTGCGCATTCAATGGCAGAGCCCGGCCTCAAGCCGGGCTTTGTCATGTCAGGACACGCGTCCGTCTGTTGTGAGTGGGCCTATACTACTTTGGCTTCTTTGAGCCGCGCAATCTCATCCGCGCCGAAGCCGAACTCCTTCAGCACTTCCTCGGTCTGCTCGCCGAACTCTGGCGGCCGCGCCACCATCCTGCTCGGCGTGCGCGACAGCGTCACGGGCTGGCCGACCAGGCGGATCTCGCGACCCTCGTCATTCGGCACCTCCTGCGCAATGCCGAGATGCTTGACCTGCTCGTCTTCGAACATCTGGTCGATGGCGTAAATCGGCCCGCAGGGCACGCCGGCCTCGTTGAGTTCGCGGACCCAGGTCTCGGTGGACTTCGTCAAGGTACGCTTCTCGATCTCTGCAGTGAGCGCGTCGCGGTTCTTGGAGCGGGCCGGCGCGGTCAGATAGTCGGGATGGCTGTAGAGTTCCGGCGCGCCGATCGCCTGCGCGCAACGCTCCCAGATTCGGCCGCCCGTAGTGGCGATGTTGATGTAGCCGTCCGAGGTCTTGAACACGCCGGTCGGAATGCTGGTCGGGTGGTTGTTACCGGCCTGCTTTGCCACTTCCTTCTCCATCAGCCAGCGTGCGGCCTGGAAGTCGAGCATGAAGATCTGGGCCTGCAGCAGCGAGGTCTGCACCCACTGGCCCTTGCCCGAGACCTCGCGTTCCAGCAGTGCGGTGAGGATCCCCATGGCACAGAATAGACCGGCGGTGAGGTCGGCGACCGGAATGCCAACCCGCATCGGCCCTTCGCCCGGCGCGCCGGTGATCGACATCAACCCGCCCATGCCTTGCGCGATCTGATCGAAGCCCGGCCGCTTGTGGTAGGGCCCGTCCTGGCCGAAGCCGGAGATGCTACCGTAGACGAGGCGCGGATTGATCTTGGCGAGGCCCTCATAATCGATACCGAGCTTCTTCTTCACGTCCGGGCGGAAATTCTCCACCACGACGTCGGCCTTGGCGGCGAGGCGCTTGAACACGCCGAGCCCGCGCTCGTCCTTGAGGTTCAGCGTCATCGCCCGCTTGTTGCGATGCAAATTCTGGAAGTCGGAGCCTCGCCGCGGCCCGCCCGGCTGCTCGCCGCCGGCATCCTCGGTCAGCGCGTCGATCTTGATCACGCTCGCGCCCCAGTCCGCGAGCTGTCGCACGCAGGTGGGCCCGGACCGGACGCGGGTCAGATCGAGCACGGTGAACCGCGACAGGGCTTGGGAGGCGTGTGGGACTGGCATTTTCGGGGGCTCCGAGAGGGCGGGGTGATACCGCAGTCCTCTGTGATCGGGCAAATCAAGCAGAAATTCAATGGCCGAAGGCTGATACTCGAGCAGTACCGACGGAGTTCCGGCCGGATCCCGCAACGTCCCGGTAATTGCGCGGATTGGCGCGCAGTCTAGTATGTATAGATCCTTTGCGCCGTCGGTCGTATTTGCCGGTTCCGTCGAAACTGGAATTTAACGCCGCCAGGTCAATCCTTGTACTCCAGGCATGATATTGCCGGTATCGAGCGTAGCGATTCGTTGCTAGTCAGGCTTTCGACGACTCCGACTGCTGCGACCCCAAGTCGAGATCAGACGATGAGAAGCGCATTCGCCCAAGACAATCTTTCTGACGATCCGTTTTACACGGTCGCGGGCAACAGCATTCAGGGGAGCTACATCCCCGCCACAGCGGGAGGCTCGACATCGGGCGGCTCCACATCCGGCTCGATCACGTCGGTCACCGCGGGCGGCATCACCATCAACCTGATCCTCGATGCAGCGGCACAGGCGGCTCCGGCCAGCTTCAAGAACGGCTTGCAGGAGGCCGTTGCGATCCTGGCCGCGAACATCACCGACAAGATCACCGTCAACATCAACATCGACTATAGCGGCACGGGCGGGGGCGCCGCAGCCGGCCCGGACAGCGGCTTTTATGAAAGCTACGCGTGGACCCGCTCGGAGTTGATCAACAACGCGAGCGTCGGCGACACCACGTTCAACAGCTTGCCGGCCGGCACAACGGTTCAAGGACAGACGAACGTCGCAGTCTGGAACGCGCAGCTCAAGCTCTGGGGCGTCATTGGCGCCAATGACACCACGACCGACGATGCCAGCGCGAATTTCTCCACGGACATCAATTCCAACCTGCTGGTGGGCGTCGCGCTGCACGAGTTGACCCACGCCATGGGCCGTGTGCCCTATGGTTCGGCGCCCGATGTCTTCGACCTCTACCGCTTCACGAGTCCCGGCGCGCGTCTGTTCCAGGGCGGCGCGACTGCGCCGGCGGCGTATTTCTCGCTTGACGGTGGCGCTACCAAGGTCGCCGATTACGGCCAGAACTCCGACCCGAGCGACTTCCTCAATAGCGGTGTGCAGGGGCCCAACGATCCGTTCAATGAATACTATACCGGCACTACCATTCAAGGGTTGACGGCCATCGACCTCAAGCAGCTCGACGCGCTCGGATTTCATCTGGCGACCAGCTCGCCGACCACGGTCGAGTCCTACGGTTCGACGAGCCTGGTGCAGGCGGGAAGCAACTACTTCATGAACGCGACCGCCGGCGGCGCTGGTCCTTCGCTGAAGTTTGGCGGTGCGCCGGTCACGGTTCAAATGTGGGCGGGATGGGCGCCCATCGGGGCGGAGCAGACGGGCGGTGGCTACGATGTGGCATGGAAGAATGCGGGCACCGGGCAGTACAATATTTGGACCACCGACTCGAACGGTAACTACATTGCGACCCCGCTGAGCTTCGTCTCCGGCAGCAATGCTGTATTACAATCCTACGAGCCGATCTTTCATCAAGATCTCAACCGCGATGGCATCATCGGTGTCGGCAATGTTGCGACGGCAACGATCGAGTCCGCCGGGGCGACAAGTTTGGTCCAAGTTGGAAACGATTATTTTCTCAATCCTGTGGCGGGTGGAACGGGACGGGAGCTTGTGTTTTCGGCGGCGCCGGTCATTGTCGGCATGTGGCCAGGGTGGGCGCCGATCGGGGCTGAGCAGACGGGCAGCGGCTACGATGTGGCGTGGAAGAATGCGAGCACCGGGCAGTACAATATTTGGACCACCGACTCCGACGGTAACTACACTGCGACCCCGCTGAGCTTCGTCTCCGGCAGCAATGCTGCACTACAATCGTACGAGTCCATCTTTCATCAAGATCTCAACGGCGATGGCACCATCGGTGTCGGCAATGTTGCGACGGTGACGATCGAGTCCGCTGGGTCGACCAGTTTGGTCCAAATTGGAAGCGATTATTTCCTCAATCCCGTGGCGGGTGGAACGGGACCGGAGCTTGTGTTTTCGGGAGCGCCGGTCACTGTCGGCATGTGGCCAGGGTGGGCGCCGATCGGGGCTGAGCAGACGGGCAGCGGCTACGATGTGGCGTGGAAGAATGCGAGCACCGGCCAGTACAATATTTGGACCACCGCCTCGAACGGTAACTACACTGCGACCCCGCTGAGCTTCGTCTCCGGCAGCAATGCTGCACTACAATCGTACGAGTCCATCTTTCATCAAGATCTCAACGGCGATGGCATCATTGGTGTTCCTTCGGCGGCTCAAAGTTTCGCCGCAACCGCACAGAGGACCGATGAAGCCTTCTTATTCCGTTCCGCGAGTGGATTGAGCCCGGGCGGGAAATTCCCCTTGCCTGCGGTGGTCTCAGTCGGAGCCAACGATGGGTTTGTTTTTGGTGACGGTCCGACCGGTGGACATGCGGTCTTGGCGAGCTCGGCCGGATTGCAGGCGAGCGGAGATCTCTACACCCACGCTTCCGTGCTGCAGGACGTCATCTTCGCTAACCTTCATGATCCATCCGACGTCGCGCGCTTGCAATCCGCTGTCGCTGTTCCGACGTCGGATGTCCTGAATCAGGCGGAAAGCCATCGGGCAGAACTGCTTCACGGCTACTTCATCGCCTAGCAACAACACTTCGTCTAGTGCACGGCAATCGCCCACGCACGCGATTCTTGAGTCTTTGCGGTCTCGCGGCGTCTCGCTGAAGGCAACCGAGGTGATACCGATCGCAAGCTCGGAATACCACTCCAAGGTGACGCGTCCGACCAATTCCCGGTTGGACTTAACCTGCCTCATGGAAGCCTACGGCATTCAGCCTCCCTCATG
This sequence comes from Bradyrhizobium sp. JR4.3, assembly GCF_040547695.1. Taxonomy (NCBI): domain Bacteria; kingdom Pseudomonadati; phylum Pseudomonadota; class Alphaproteobacteria; order Hyphomicrobiales; family Nitrobacteraceae; genus Bradyrhizobium; species Bradyrhizobium sp. JR4.3. The sequence continues at coordinate 18,535 of NZ_JBEPQF010000025.1, forward strand.
GGAGCGCCCGCTTGCGGAAGAGCTCGACGCGCTCGGACCTCTCCACTTCGCCCGATGATGGCGCACGCGGCCAGGAACGACCCCTAGCACTATAAACTGCAGCGAATTGCCGCGCTCTTGGCATCGGCGTCCGCCCAGGCCAAGCGACCCGGTCCCTCGTGGAGACCCGCTGTGGGCAGTGCGTTTGTCCGCGCTGACTGCGACCCAAGAGCGTCCGATCTTCTCGGCGTCGCGACGGCCGCTGCCGCGCGTGGTCGCCGCGATGCCGGTCGAGGAGGTAGCCGCGCCGCCGCCGAAGTCGGCCGAGACGCTGCCGCCGTTGGTCCTGCTCGGGGCCGTGGTGGGTGAGGGCGATGCTATCGCAATCTTGCTCGACAGCACCGATCAGAAGGTCATCCACCTGCGCCAGGGTGAATCGCGGGCCGGTTGGTCCCTGAGCTCGGTTCAGTCGCGCGAGGTTACGATTAAGCAGGGCGATCGGAGCGAAGTGCTTGCGCTGCAGCGGCCGGATACGCCGGCGGCTGCACCTCCGTGCGCGGTCTTGCGGGCGTCCCGCCCGGCACCGCCGGAGGGCTGACCATGCCGGCGGCCGGCAACACGTCTTTTGTCCCGTTCATCCCGTTCGACGCCGAAGAACGGCGAATCCGACGGTCTCTGATCCGGGATCGCGCGGGCCATCTGCTGCCGATCTTCCTGCAAGCGGGGCGCCCGTCCTACGCCTCAAAGGGGGCATTGCCGGAGAGGCGGTGGCTCCGCAGTCCCTGTTCGGTGTAGAGCTGTGTCTCTCGACCGGGACAAGGCCGGTACCACGGATCAATTCCCTTGCCTGAGCCTTCCATCCGCCCGAGCGCCTCGACCGGCTTGCAAGTTGATGCGTCCGTCAAGGATGCCGGGCATGGGAAGATGGAAGTTGCCGGCCGCCGCGGGCGGCTCATTCACGGGTGGTCGGCAAATCTGGTGCAGATGCTGCTCGGCCTAAGCCAGCAGCTCCTGCTGTTTCCGGCCTTCCTGCATTTCTGGTTCGGTAAGACGTCGCCGGCCTGGCTTGCGATTTATGCCGCCGGCAGCCTCGTCGTTGTCCGAAGATGCCAGCTTGCCGGTGCGCCATCAACCGGCTCCTCGGTTTTAGGTCCTGCGGTTGTGAGCGCGCCGCCCGGGCACCAGCGGCGCGCTGATCTGCGGTGCAACTTAAGTGCTGGCGACCATTGCTTAGCCCCCCCAATCGTCTTAAGACCGCCTTCGGAAGCTTCGTCCCCTGTCTGGAGCCGCTTTTCTGGTTGCAGGAATGGACTGATGACCGCGCGCGAGAAGGCATGGCCCTAACGGTTGGAATTGCGTGAGAAAAGGTTCGTCCGATCTGCTTGGAAATTCGGCTTGGAACGCAATGGCGTTTGTGGTGGCGGTAGCGCTCAACCTGGCCATCTTGCCGTTCGTCGTGTTTCGCCTTGGCCCGGCTGCATTCGGCGTCGCGGGGCTGGTCACTGCCTGCATTGCGCCGGCGCTGGTGTTCAGCAACTCGCTGTCAATGTCGACGGCGCGCGAACTTGCGCAGCGGTTGGCGAAATCCGATCGCCACGATGCGCGAAGGATGTTTGCAACCGCGATGGCGTTGGCGATCGGTGCAGGCATCTTGATTGCGGCTTTCTATGCCTTCGCCGGCGCGCCGCTCGCGCGCCTTGGATTTCATCTCAGCGGACCGGTGGGCGACGATCTCGAGCGCGCCTTTGCATTGGCGAGCTTCGGCTGGCTATGCCAATGCTTGTCGGCGGTTCTTCTCACGCTGTTCACGGCCCGTCAGGATTATCGGCGGATTGCGTCCATCAGTATCATCAGTACCGTTACCGCGACCGCATCCATGCTGCTCCTCGTCCCGTCCGCGCCGCATGCGTCGACATTTCTCGGCTGTCAGGCACTGGGCTTTGCGGCCAGTCTGCTCGCGACCCTCGGTTGGTCTCGCCATGCGGTGGGGGAATGGCTGGCGCGACCGGCTTTCCATCGCGACGCGTTGCGACGGCTGTTCCAGCTCGGCGGTTGGCAGCTGGCCGCACAGGGCGGTGGACTGTTTGCGGCGCAGGCGGACCGATATCTGCTTGGCGCGCTCCTGCAGCCGCAATTCGTCGGATTCTATGGCGTTGCGCAGCGCCTCGAGGAAGCCGTGTACATCGGAGTCCTGAAGATGGGCGAGACCCTGTTTCCGTTCTTCAGCTCGCTGCACAAGGAGGCGGAAGACCGCAAGGTCGATCTGCTGTTCCGCTCGTCCTGGATCCTGAACCTGCTTGCTGCGAGCGCGCTTGGCGCGCTCATCCCCGTCGCCGGACAGTTGCTCCATCTCTGGACCGGCGCCGAAATTGCGGCTGGAGCCGAGAACGTACTCGTGGTGCTGTCGATCGCCGGCATATTGGGATCGAGCGCCAATGTTCTTGCGTTCTATTTGCTGGCGCAGGGGCGCTCGCAGGCCAACGCGCTGATCTCTCTCTGCACGGGTGTCGTTACGCTTGCAACCAGCTTGATCGCGTTGCCGCGCTTTGGTTGGCAGGCCGCAGGCTGGAGCGCTTGTGTCGGCATGATCGCGCAGATGATTACGACCGTCATCCTGGTTTGGCGCAGTGTCAGGATCGCCCGAATATGGTCGCGCGTGCTCCATTTCATGCTGATGCCGCTTGGCGTCGGGATCCTGGTTGCACTGGCCCTTCGCTATGGCTTCGGCCATGTTGCATTCGATTCAGCGCCGGCATGGTGGTCTGTCGGCGGTGTCGCATCCTTGTCGGCAGCGAGCATCTTTGTCTTTGCAGTCGGTGCCTCGCAGCTCGGCCCCTACCGGGCCATGTGCTGGCGCGACCTCTGCGTCATCGTTGGCCGTTTTGTGCCCCTCAAGGCTGTCTAGGGAATGTGCGGAATTGCTGGCATCGTGAATCTTCGCGGCACGGCCGTTCCGCCGGAGGACATCTCGCGGCTGACCCATCTGATCGCGCATCGTGGTCCGTTCGGTGAGGGAACCTGGTTCAGCGTCGACCGAAGTCTGGCGTTCGGCCACCGCCGCCTTGGAATCATCGATCCCGGCGAGGGTGGCCGTCAGCCGATGCTCTCCGCCGATGGCCGCCACGTGATCGTCTTCAACGGCGAGATCTACAATTTTCTCGAATTGCGCCGGGAACTCGAAAAGCGCGGCGCGATCTTTCGCACCCAGTCGGATACCGAGGTGATCCTCGCGGCCTGGCAGGCCTGGAGCGAGGACATGCTACAGCGTTTCAACGGCATGTGGGCGCTAGCGATCTTTGATACCGTCAGCGGCGAATTGTTTCTGGCGCGAGATCGTTTCGGCATCAAACCGCTGTTGTACGCCTTGTCGTCCGAACGCCTCGTTTTCGCGTCCGAGCAGCGTGCGCTGGCGCGCAGCGGATTGATCGATGCGTCGATCGATACCGATGTGGCACGACGTCTGTTGCTCGACGCCTTCGGCATCGAGGGGAGCGAACGGACACTGTTTCGCGACGTGCGCCGGCTGCAGGGCGGTCACTGCATGTGGCTGCGCCAGGGTAAGGTGGAGGTCCGGCGCTGGTGGCGCACCGTCGACCATCTGCCGAACATACCGCCCACCGAAGCCGAACGCGTGGATCGTTTTCGCGAGTTGTTCCAGGACGCCGTGGCCTTGCGGATGCGCAGCGATGTCCCAATCGGAACGTGCTTGTCCGGAGGCTTCGATTCCTCAGCGGTGATCTGCGCGATGGCGGCGCATGAGAGGGCCGGCATGGGACCGCGCGACAGCACCGCATGGCGGCACGCTTTCGTCGCGACGTTCCCGGGCGCTGCCAACGACGAACGGCCGATGGCCGAGGTCGCGGCCGCCTGGGCCAGCGTCGCGCCCACGTTTCTCGAAATCGGGCTCGGAGATGCGTTGACCGATATCGACCAGATCCTGGACGACAATGACGACGTCTATATCGGGCTGCCCAGCGCCGCGTGGCTAATCTACCGGGAGCTGAGACGCCACGACGTGACGGTGTCGCTGGATGGCCATGGCGCGGACGAGCTGATGGGCGCTTATTTGCAGGACGGACAAGCGGGCGCCTTCCGAATCCGCAACGCGGCGGCCGACCTTGCCTCCCGCTCGGCGCTGGCGCGGCGCGGCGTCGATCTCGCGCGTGCGTTGACGGTCAGGGCCCGAGGACACTACTTCCTGCGCGGCGGTCTGTTGAACGTTCCCGACGAGCTGCCGCTGGTCGCCGAAGGCGACGAGTTGCCGCGCGAATGGGGTGCCTTGAATCGCCGACTCTACCGCATGTTCCACAGCACGGTGCTGCCCACCATTCTGCGCAACTACGATCGTCTTTCGATGGCTCACGGTATCGAGGTCCGCATGCCGTTCATGGACTGGCGCCTGGTGACCTATACGATGGCTCTGCCGGAATCGAGCAAGCTGTCGGACGGCCACACCAAGGCCGTCGCGCGGCGGGCAATGGCCAACCTGATGCCGGAATCGATCCGTACCGAGCGACGCAAGGTCGGCTTCAATTCGCCGATGCCGGAGTGGCTCAACGGCCCGCTTGCCGGCTGGATTACAGCCTTGCTCGAGTCCAAGGTCCCGGCATTCGCCGAGTTGGTCGATGAAGCCAGCCTATCGGCGACGGTCGGCCGCTTGACCGCGGCCAAGGCGTGGGACTGGGAGGCGGCCGGCCGGATTTGGCCGTATCTTAATATGAAGTGGACGCTGGCAAGGTACGCCTAGATATGCGGGTTTTTCAGAACTGCGGTCTCACGAGTTCGTACCTCGCGCGACTGGATCGCCTGGCACCAGAAGGCTTTAGCTTTCAGGCGCGACGCAGCGCCTTTCTGAACGATCGGTTCGGCGCGCTTCACTTTCTGCAACCTGTGCTCGACGGTGATGCGAGCGCGTTTCTGACCTGCGCCAACGATAGCCGTCTACAAGGCCGGTGGGCACGCGAACATGGTGTTCGTTCGGGAGCCGCGCCCGAAGACATCCTGCTCGCGCAGATCGAGCAACACAGAACCGAAGTGCTCTACAATCTCGATCCAGTGGCGTTTCCGAACTCCTTCGTTCGCAGGCTGCCTGGCTGCGTGAAGAAGACACTCTGTTGGCGCGCGGCACCGTCGGGAAACGCAGACCTGACGGCCTACGGCGCGGTGCTCGGAAATTTCCCGTCGATTCTGCAGTCATGGCGCGACAAGGGGTGCCGGGCGGAATGGTTTTCGCCCGCAATAGATCCTGCAATGAGCGATTACGTACAGGATGACCGCCCCATCGACGTGCTGTTTGTCGGCGGCTACTCGCGGCATCATTCGGCGCGAGCAAGAACGCTCGAGAAGGTTGCTGCTCTCGCGGGAAGCCGACAGATCGTTTATTGTCTTGACTCGTCGCGTTTGACAAGACTTGCGGAGAGTTCGGTCGGCTACCTATTGCCGCTCAAAAAGTATCGGCGACCAAAGATAGTTGCGGGGATCGCCAAGCCGCCGCTCTTTGGGAGAGAGCTCTACGAATTAATCGGACGGTCCAAGATCGTCCTCAATGGGGCGATCGACATGGCAGGCCAGGATCGCGGCAACATGCGTTGCTTCGAGGCGATGGGGTGCGGTGCGCTGCTGGTTTCGGATGCTGGCCACTATCCCGAGGGAATGGTCGCTGACGAAACGATGCTGGTATACCACGATGAGAAGGAGTGTCTTGAGCAGATCGAGCGAGCAATCTCCGACTGGACCCACGCACGGCAAATAGCCATGAACGGCCGAATTCGAGTCAATGAAGTCCACACTAAAGCGCGTCAGTGGGGCCTGTTTCAGGCTATCGTAGCTCGTCTCTAGCCATTTGACGCATCGCTTCGAATGTCGTCCATTGAAGATCGAAGCCTGATTTTTGGGAGGTGTCCTGTGCGTTTTCGGGCGAAGGCGTCGGCGCCATATAAGAGGAAACCTTGATGTTCAGCCTCGCCGAGCTTGCGCGCCCCTGCGCAAGATTCATTGACGGGGTTAATCTCCATTTGCTCGCCCAACGGCTCATCGGGCGTGCCACCTGCCGTTTGCAAGAGGGCGCTTTTCTGGCTCACTGCGCAAGGATCAGGAACGCGCTTGGCGATAGCAATAAGATTGCCATCGGCCCCCATTCGCATATCAGGGGCGAACTGATGGTTCTTGGTCACGGCGGCCGGATATCAATTGGAGAATGGTGTTACGTGGGCGTGGGCACGCGGATTTGGTCGGGCGCGTCGATCCAAATTGGCAATCGGGTCCTGATCTCACATGCAGTGAATATCTTCGACAATCTCTCGCATCCAATCAAGGCTAGCGAGCGGCACGAGCAGGCCAAGCAGATCTTTTCGAGGGGCCACCCCAGAAAGGTTTTTCTTGATGATCGTCCAATTAAGATAAGTGATGACGCCTGGATCGGCGCCGGCGCGATGGTCATGCGCGGCGTGACGATTGGGGAGGGCGGGATCGTAGCCGCAGGAGCGGTTGTCACCAAGGACGTTCCGGCCTACGCGATTGTTGCCGGAAATCCCGCAACCGTCGTCAGGGAGTTGTCTCCGGATGAGCGATGAGACAATCAGCAAGGCATCAGATCGGAAGCCGATCCGGCTTGCTGTTCGAAATGCCGCTAGTTGAGCATAAGAAAGTTCGATGTCCATCTGGGTCACAGGCGCTAACGGGTTCATCGGCCGCCATCTCGTTCGTGAGCTGGCGAGGACCGGCAATGTCCTTCATGGCGTCGGGCACGGTGCGCTGGACCCATCCGAAGCGCGCCGGCTCGGCCTGCAGACCTGGATCAATGGCGAGGTTGATGCAGCCAATCTCAACATGCTCGCGGCGGCGCATGGGCTTCCCTCGCGGATCTTCCACCTCGCTGGAGGTTCGTCCGTCGGGTTGTCGGTAGAGCGGCCCTTCGAGGATTTTTCGCGTACCGTCGCCAGCACGGCGCGCCTCCTGGAATGGCTCCGCAGCTTTGCGCCCAAATGCCAGTTGGTTGTCGTCTCGAGTGCGGCTGTCTACGGGGCCGACCATGCCGGCCCGATCTCCGAGGACGCCACGCTGACGCCGATGTCGCCCTACGGCGAGCACAAGCTAATGATGGAGCAACTGTGCAGGAGCTACGCGCGTAGCTACGGGATTCGTTGCGTCGCCGTGCGATTGTTTTCGGTCTTTGGACCGAACCTGCGCAAGCAGTTGCTTTGGGACATTTGCTCGCGGCTCAGCGCTGGAGAGGCCCCGCTCACGCTCGGCGGGACGGGCGCTGAAATACGGGACTGGACCGACGTGCGCGACGTGGCCCGATTGCTGGTGCAGATGGGGGAGAGTTCACAGCAAGAGCGTTTTCGTGTGATCAATGGCGGTTCCGGGCGGGGCACAAGCGTGGCCGACATTGCTCAGGGCATCATCAGGAATTGGGGAGGCGACACCATGGTCCACTACTCCAAGGTCGCGCGGTCGGGAGATCCGACAAGCCTGCTTGCCGACGACAGACGTCTGCGTGACATGAAGTTCGAGTGGCGGATTCCGCTTGAATGGGGACTCGCCGATTACGTGGAATGGTTCAAGGGTCAGATTGGTGGCTGAGCCGGCGCTGCGGGTCGCTTTCACAAATATTCCCTCGCGCCTGTGGGCGGGTGGGCACAACTATCAGCGCAACCTCTTCGAGGTGCTGAACCGCTATCGTCCCGGCGCGATCGCGCCGGTGTTGTTCGCCGGCGCGAAAGATGATGCCGCCGAGGTAGCGGCCTACGCACGAATCCCGGGCGTGCAAGTGGTCCAGTCGCCGGTATTCGATCGCGCCGGTAGCAAGCTCTTCAGCGCGCTCACGCTCGGACTCGACAAACCTGCGACCGCACTGTTCCGCGATCGCAACATCGACATGGTGTTCGAATCCGCCCGATTCTTCGGTTGGCGCCTGCCGTTTCCCGCGATTGCATGGTTTCCAGATTTTCAGCATCGACTGTTGCCGCATCTCTTCTCCAATGCCGCGTATTGGCGTCGCGAGTTCGGTTTCCGGGTTCAGATCGCATCGGGCCGCCACATCATGTTGAGCAGCGCGAGCGCGCTTGGCGATCTCAGGAAATTCTATCCCGCCATGACTAAGGGCGTCTCGGTGGTGCGCTTCGCCACCGCGCCTCCTTCGGATCTGCTTTCGGCCGATCCTGTCGATGTCATCTTGCAATACGACCTGCCGCAACCGTATTTCTACCTGCCGAACCAGTTCTGGCGGCACAAGAACCACGAGCTCGTCGTCGATGCGCTTGATCTGGTGAAACGGCGCGGGCTTGATGTCATCGTTGCGGCTTCGGGCAGCACTTACGATCCGCGCGAGCCCGACTATTTCGAAAGCGTGATGAGGCAGGTCAAGGACCGCGGTCTTGTTTCGAACTTCCGCCATCTCGGCATGATCCCGCTGAACCACGTTTACGCACTGCTACGGGCATCGGCAGCGCTCATCAACCCGTCGAGGTGCGAAGGATGGAGCACGACGGTCGAAGAGGCAAAAGCGTTTGGCGTTCCGATGCTCCTGTCCGACCTCGACGTTCACCGCGAGCAGACCGGCGGCGCGGCGCAATATTTCGGCGTCGATGACGCCCAGGCATTGGCCGATCACATCCTGAATGTGGCCCAGTCGGCTCGGGCCCCGGTCGTTCGGGAGTTGCAGCCGGACCTCGAGGACCGGGTTTGCGCTTTCGTCGCCGATTTCGTGGGGCTTGCCACGGATGTGATGCGCGGCGCAAGGACCAGATAGCTTCGATCTCATGGGCGCGAATAGGGTTGCCGCATCGGTGGAATGTCTTGATTCGACCCAGCTTTTGTTAATATAGGTCAAGCCGGATTGTGCGCTTGGAGCCCGCTGTTTCGGGCGCTCACGGAAACCGAGGTCCCATGATCAGATTTGGCCTGCTCGGATGCGGGCGCATCGCCAAGCGCCACTCCGACTTGCTGGGGGGCAACCACATCGAGGGGGCAGCCCTCGTCGCGGTCTGCGATTCCGAGCGCGCGCGCGCCGATGCGATCGCCGCGAGGTTCGGCGTCGCCGCGCATTACGAGATCGACGATCTGCTCGCGCGCAAGGATATCGATGCCGTTGCGGTCCTCACCCCGAGCGGCCAGCATCCCCAGCATGCGATCGCCTGTGCGCGCGCCGGAAAGCACGTCATTGTCGAGAAGCCGATGGCCCTGCGGTTGCAGGATGCCGACGACATGATCCGCGCCTGCGACGAGGCCGGCGTCAAGCTCTTCGTCGTCAAGCAGAACCGCTTCAACGTCCCGATCGTTAAGGCGCGCGAGGCGCTCGATGCCGGCAGGTTCGGCAAGCTCGTGCTCGGCACCGTCCGCGTCCGCTGGTGCCGGGATCAGGCCTATTACGACCAGGACGCCTGGCGCGGCACCTGGGCTCAGGACGGCGGCGTGCTCACCAATCAGGCCAGCCATCACATCGACATGCTGGAATGGTTCTTCGGTGACGTTGTCAGCGTCCACGCCCGCAGCACCACCGCGCTGGTGAAGATCGAGACCGAAGATACGGCGGTGGCGACACTGAAATTCCGCAGCGCCGCGCTCGGGATCATCGAGGCCACGACCGCTGCACGGCCCGCCGATCTCGAGGGCTCGCTCTCGATCCTCGGCGAGAAAGGCACGGTCGAAGTTGGCGGCTTCGCCATGAACCAGATCCGGCACTGGCGCTTCGTCAACGAGCTGCCGACGGACAAGGAGGTGATCGAGAAATTCTCGGTCAACCCACCGAACGTCTACGGCTTCGGCCATCAGGCGTATTATCAGCACGTGGTCGAGTGTCTCGCTGATCGCGGCGCGGCACTGGTCGACGGTCTTCAGGGTCGCAAGAGCCTCGAGCTGATCTCCGCGCTTTATGAATCCATCGAGACTGGGCAGGAGGTGTCGCTCCGTTTCGTGCCGCGTCGCAGCCGGCTGGGTGTCGCCCCGTGAACGATCCCGAGCGCCACCAGGCCGGTATCCGCGACGTCACGTTCGGCGCCGGCGTGAAGGTCGTCGAGCCCTGCAATCTCTACGGCTGCAAGATCGGTGACGGCTGTTTCATCGGGCCGTTCACCGAGATCCAGAAGGACGTCGTGATCGGCGCCCGCACGCGCGTGCAATCCCACAGCTTTGTCTGCGAGCTCGTCAGCATCGGCGAGGATTGCTTCATCGGCCATGGCGTGATGTTCATCAACGACACCTTTGCGAGTGGCGGCCCGGCCCGCGGGCGGAAGGAATTGTGGCGCGAGACCCGGATCGGCAATCGCGTGTCGATCGGGTCGAACGCGACGATCATGCCCGTGACGATCGCCGAGGACGTCGTGATCGGCGCCGGATCGGTGGTGACCAAGGATATCACCATTGCCGGCACCTATGCTGGCAATCCGGCCCGGCTCCTGACCTTGCGGGAATAACCATGGCGGTTCCCTTCGCTGACCTTCAACTCCAGTATCAGAACATCAAGGGCGAGATCGACGCTGCGGTTGCCGCTGTGATCCGTGACAACGCCTTCATCCGCGGCCACTATGTCGACGCTTTCGAGCGCGACTTTGCGAAGGCCGCCTCCGTCGCGCATTGCGTCTCCTGCGCCAACGGGACGGATGCGCTCTATCTCGCCATGGCGGCGCTGAAGGTGAAGCCCGGCGACGAGGTCATCACGACGGCGCATTCCTGGATATCGACTTCGGCGATGATCACGCATGCCGGCGCGACGGTCAGGTTCTGCGACACCGACGGGGCGACCTTCACCATCGGCCCCGCGGCCATCGAGGCCGCGATCACCGCGCGTACCGTCGGCATCATTCCCGTGCATCTTTACGGACAGCCCGCCGAGATGGATGCGATCATGGCGATCGCGAAGAAGCATGGATTGTGGGTGATCGAAGACTGCGCTCAGGCGCACCTCGCACGCTATAAGGGGCAGATGGTCGGAACGTTCGGAGCGGCCGCCACCTATTCATTCTATCCCGGCAAGAATCTCGGCGCGATGGGTGACGCTGGTGCGATCGTCACCAATGACGCTGACCTCGCCGAGCACATGACCATGCTGGCGCGCCACGGCGGGCTCGTAAAGCACCAGCACAACATCGAGGGCATCAACAGTCGGCTCGATGGCATACAGGCTGCGATCCTCTCGGCCAAGCTGCCGTATCTGGCGGACTGGACGCGTGCGCGACAAGAGGCAGCGGAGATCTACGACGCCGGCCTCAATCCGATCGAGGAGGTTGAGGTGCCGCGGGTCGCGCCCGGGCGAGACCATGTCTATCACCTCTACACGATCAAGCATCCCCGGCGCGATGCGCTGGCCAAGCATCTGAGCACGAAGGGCATCCAGACCGCGATCAACTATCCGACCGCGCTGCCGCTGCTGCCGGCCTATCGGCGCTTCGGGCACAGTCCATCCCAGTTCCCGAATGCCAGCGCCGACCAGTCCAGCATCCTGTCCCTGCCGATGTTTGCGGAGATCACCCGCGGGCAGCAGGAGGACGTCGTTCGCGCGATCCGAGAGTTCTAGCGCTCGTCCGCGATCACCTTGCCGTCGTTCGGCAGCGTGCCCGGGCCCACGAGTTCAACGGCGCCGCCGAGCTTTGTCACCGCGCGCAAGGTGGCTGCGACGTCGTCCCGCAGGGCCTCGCTCGGCCCGCTCGTCTCTGCCTTCAGCGTCATCGCATCCGTCTCGCGTTCGCGCGTGACGACGAGACGCAGCCGCCCGAGCCCGGGATGGCGCTTGCCGATCTCTGCGATCTGCTCAGGGCGGACGAACATGCCCTTGACTTTGGTGGTCTGGTCGGCACGGCCCATCCAGCCCTTAATGCGCATGTTGGTGCGCCCGCACCGGCTCGTGCCCGGCAGCGCCGCGGTAAGGTCGCCCAGCGCGAGCCGGATCCAGGGATGGTGCGGATCGAGCGAGGTGACGATGATCTCGCCGACATCGCCCGGCGCCGCCGGATCGCCAGTGCCGGGCTTGACGATCTCCATGATCAGGTCCTCGTTCACGACCATGCCCTCGCGCGCCGCCGTCTCGAAAGCAACAAGGCCGAGATCTGCCGTGCCGAAGGCCTCGTAGGCGTCGATGCCGCGCGCCTTGATCTCGGCCTGGAGCGAGGGCGGGAAAGCGGCGCCGGATACCATCGCCCGCTTGATCGAGGAGACGTCGCGGCCGGCGCTCGCCGCGGTATCGAGCAAAATCTTCAGGAAGTCGGGCGTTCCGCTATAGCCGACAGGCCGATAGGCCTCGATCAACTCGAATTGCTGTTCTGTATTGCCAGGACCTGCGGGGATCACCGCGCAGCCGAGCGCGCGTGCCGACGCGTCGAAGATGAAGCCACCGGGCGTGAGATGGTAGCTGAAGGTGTTGAGCACGATGTCGCCCTCCCGGAACCCGGCCGCGAACAGCGCCCGTGCGCCGCGCCAAGGGTCGGCCTGCCTCCCCTCCGCCTCGAAAATCGGGCCGGGAGACGTGTAGAGGCGAGCGAATGAGCCAGGCACGGCCGCCACGAAGCCTCCAAAGGGCTGTGAGGCCTTGTGTAGGGCCGGTAGTTCCGACTTGCGCAGCACCGGCAGGTGCGCCAGCGCCGCTCTGGAGGTTACCGAGCTCGGGTCCAGACCCCTAAGCCGTTCGGCATAGGCCGGGGCGGCCATCGCGGCCCGCAGCACGCCCGGCAGGCGGGAGAACAGCTCGGCCTCGCGCGCGGCGGCCTCGCGCGTCTCAAGGGCATCATAATGGGCGGTCATGACGGGTCTTTCCGGGTTGGTTGCACGCCGCCGCCGGCATGGGTATCAGACGGCAATCGTGGCGGCCTGGAGAGCTTGGGGTGACGGACGAACGGATCGTTGCGGCGGAGGGGGCGGCCGACGTGGTCGCGCGCCTCAAGCACCGTATGATCGAGGAGGCGCTGCCGCTGTGGTCGTCCGTCGGCTGGGACCCCGGCGCCGGCGGCTTCGTCGACCGGCTGCACGCGGATGGTTCCGCGGATGCGGCCGCGCCCCGGCGCGTGTTCGTGCAGGCGCGCCAGATCTGGTGCTTTGCCAAGGCGGCGCAGATGGGCTGGTACCCCGAGGGGCGCGCGGTGGCGCTGAGAGGGCTGGAGCATCTGCTGGCATGCGCGAAAGCGCCCGACGGCCGGCCTGGTTTCGTGCATCGGCTGACGCCGGAGGGCGCGGTGCTGGACGGTCGGCGCGACGCCTATGACCACGCCTTCATCCTGTTTGCGCTCGCGACCGTCTATGCGCTCGACCAGGACGCCCAGGTTCGAGCCGAGATTGACGCGCTGCTGGCCTTCCTCGACGGCCATCTGCGCTCGCCGCATGGCGGCGTGCATGAGAGCCTTCCGGTGTCGCTGCCGCGCCGGCAGAACCCGCACATGCACCTGTTCGAGGCGATGATCGCGTGTTTCGAGGCGACCCATGATTTGTCGTTCCAGAACCGCGCCGGTGAATTCTTCGCGCTGTTCCTGGCCAATCTCTACGACAAGCAGAAACACATCCTGACGGAATATTTCGAGGAGGACTGGTCGAAGATCGAGCCGGTCAGCGTCGAGCCGGGCCACCAGGCGGAATGGGTCTGGCTCCTGAAGGGGTTTGAACGCATCACGGGATGTCCGACCGGGCAGCGGCGCGCCGAGCTGCTGGAAACCGCGCTGCGCTATCGCGACGAGGCCACCGGCTGCCTCGTCGATGAGGGCGACGACACCGGCAACATCCGCCGCGGATCGCGCCGGCTGTGGCCGCAGACCGAGATTGCCAAGGCGTGGATCGCCCAAGCCGAGTCCGGCGAGGCGGGGGCGGCGGAGGAAGCGCGCGCGGCGCTGATGCGGCTCGAACGGCATTATCTCAGCCATCCCGTCAAAGGTGGCTGGTACGATCATTTCGATCGCGACGGAACATCGCTGAGCGACACCATTCCTGCGTCGTCGTTCTATCATGTTCTCTGCGCAGTCACGGAAGCGGAGCAGGTGCTGAGCTGAGAATCTGTTGTTTTGACGCGCTTTCTTCACGCGAGCCGGTTCCTACTTCGCTTGAAAACCGCTATAGCCAGCGCTTGCGCCGCTTGAAGCTCTTGAGGTTCTTGAAGCTCTTGCGCTGGTCGCCGGCGCCGCCAAGATAGAATTCCTTGACGTCCTCGTTGTCGCGCAATTCATCCGCGGTGCCGTCGAGCACGATCTTGCCCTGCTCCATGATGTAGCCGTGGCTTGCCACCGACAGCGCGGCGCGTGCGTTCTGCTCGACCAGCAGGATGGTGACGCCGAGGTCGCGGTTGATCTTCTGGATGATCGAGAACACCTCTTTCACGAGCAGGGGTGACAGGCCCATCGACGGCTCGTCCATCAGGATCATCTTCGGGCGGGCCATCAGCGCGCGGCCGATCGCGAGCATCTGCTGCTCGCCGCCGGAGAGATAGCCGGCGAGCCCCGTGCGCTCCTTCAGGCGCGGGAAATAGTTGAAGACCATGTCGAGATCGGCACCGACCTCGCGGTCCTTGCGGGTGAAGGCGCCGAGCTTGAGGTTTTCCAACGAGGTCATGTCGGCGACGATGCGGCGTCCCTCCATCACCTGGAAGATGCCGCGGCGGACGATCTTGTCGGGATCGATGCCGTTGATGCGCTCGCCCTCGAACAGGATCTCGCCGCGCGTGACCTCTCCGTCCTCAGTCTTGAGCAGCCCCGAGATCGCCTTCAGCGTCGTCGACTTGCCGGCACCGTTGGCGCCGAGCAGCGCCACGATCGCCCCCTTGGGCACGTCGAGGCTGAGGCCGCGCAGCACCAGGATGACGTCGTCATAGACGACCTCGATGTTGCGCACGGCGAGGAGAGGCGGCGCGGATACGACGGTCGGGGAGGGGCGCTCGATGTGAGCCGCTTCACTCATGATCAGTTACTCTCTCGATGTCGTCATCTGCCTTGTGCGCAATTGCGCACTGGGGCGGGGTGACTCAGTGTTCCAGAGACGCCGGAGATTCACCGGGAAGTCGCGGCGTACTGGATCCCCCGCTCCAGTGCGCGCTGCGCACAAGGCGGGGGATAACAGTTGTGCGTACTGCGAAAGCTAGGCTCACCAGCCCAGCAATTCCGGCTTGCGCGGCAGCTCGACCGTCTTGACCTTCTCGAGTTTGATCGCGCCCTTGGCCATGAGGTCGTTGAGGTCGCCGTCGGTCGCGCCCGCAATCTTGGTGCGGTAGAGATCGACCTTCAACGTGCCGCGGTGGTCCTTGTCGGTCCAGGTCGAGGGATTGCAGACGCCTTCCATGCCGGCCGGCACCCAGTCCTTCTTCTGGTAGAAGCCCTTGGCGACGTTCTCGCCGGTTGCGCCGCCGTTCTTGGCGGCCCAATCGATCGCCTCCTTCATGTAGAGCGCCGAGCACACCGCCGCGATGTAGTGCACGGGCCGATAGACCTTGCCGGTCGGGTCGGACATCTTCGAGATCTCCATCACGGTCTTCATGCCGGGCGCATCGCCGCCCCAGCTCACAGCGGTGCGCAGCGGGAAGATCACGCCGTCGGCGGCATCGCCGGCGGTCTTGGCGGCGTTCTCGTCCATGCCCCAGACATTGCCCATGAATTGGATGTCGACTCCGGCGGTCTTGCAGGCCTTCATCACCGAGATGTTGGACGCGGCGGTGTTGCCGAGATAGGCGTAGTTGGCGCCCGAGGATTTCAGGCTCAGGCACTGCGCGCTGTAGTCACCCGGCGCGAGCGCGAACACCAGCGGCGGTAGCACCTCGAAACCGAGCTCCTGCGCCATGGCTTCGCCGGCGGCCTTCGGTGCGTTCGGATAAGGGTGGTTGGCCCCCATGTGGACGAATTTCGGCTTGCCGGACTTGCCCTTGGCCTTCCAGTCCTCGGCCGCCCACATCAGCATGGCGCGGAGCGAGTCCGAATAGCTCGGGCCGTAGAAGAAATTGTACGGCGCGGGCTTTGCCTTGCCGCTGATACCTTCGGGGTCGGTGAGCGCGGCGGCATAGGAGCCGGACATGTCAGGGATCTTGTCTTGTGCGAGGAAGCCGGTCAGCGCCTCGGTGTCTGCCGTGCCCCAGCCCATGATGGCCGCGACCTTGGAGTCGGGCGCCGACCATTTCTTGTAGAGCGCGATGGCGCGCGGCACCTGGTAGCCATAGTCGTTGGTGTCGACATTGAGCTGCTTGCCGCCGACGCCGCCGTTCTTGTTGACCCAGGCGAAGGTGTCGGCGACGGCCTGGCCATAGGGTGTGCCGACGTCGGAGGTGCCGCCGGAATAATCGGCGAGGTGCCCGATCGCGATCTGCGCCTGCGCGCTTGCCGAGAATGCGGCGATCGCCAGCGCCAGCGACGCGGTGCTCAAAAGGGATTTTGTCTTCATGGGTTGCCTCCTCCTGTTTATTTGTTGGTTAGCGAGTTGCCCGCGCTCAATGCGAGAACGGGTAGAGTTTCCAGTACGCCTTGATCTGTCGCCAGCGATGGGCGAGCCCGTCGGGCTCGAACATCAGGAACGCGATGATGATCACCCCGATCGCGATCTCGCGCAGGAAGGTGATGTTATTGTTGAGCGACAGCGCCTTGTCGATTGCGCCGCCCTTCAGCGCAACGCTGAGGAACTCCATCGTCTCGGGCAGCAGCACCACGAACGCGGTGCCCATCAGCGTGCCCATGATCGAACCGGTCCCGCCGATGATGATCATGGCGAGGAACAGGATCGAACGTTCGATGCCGAAACCCTCTTGCGATACCACGAGCTGGTAGTGCGCATAGAGCGCGCCGGCGATGCCGGCGAAGAACGCGGCAAGGCCGAACGACAGCGTGCGATACTTTGTGAGGTTGATGCCCATGATCTCGGCGGAGAGATAATGGTCGCGGATCGCCACCAGCGCACGGCCATCGCGGGTACGCATCAGGTTGGTGACGAGGATGTAGCTCGCCAGCACATAGGCCAGCACAACGTAGAAATATTGCCTGTCGCCGCGCAGCGTGTAGCCGAAGATCGAGAACGGAGTTGCGCTCGCCGGCACCGAGCCGCCGGTGAACCACTCGGCGCGGGAGAAGAAGTCGAGCAGGATGTATTGCGCGGCCAGTGTCGCGATCACTAGGTAGAGCCCCTTCAGGCGCGCCGCCGGGATGCCGAAGATCAGCCCGACCAGCGCCGTGATGATGCCGGCAAGCGGGATCGCGAAGAACACCGGGATCGGCGCGTTGTTGGAGATGTAGGCCGAGGTGAAAGCGCCGAGCAGGAAGAAGGCGGCATGGCCGATCGAGATCTGGCCGGTGAAGCCGACCAGGATGTTCAGCCCCAGCGCCGCGATCGAGAAGATGCCGATCTGGATCAGGATACTGAGCCAGTAACCGCTGAAGAACTGGGGCGCGAAGCACAGCAGCAGCACGCCGGCGATCGCAAAATTGCGGCTGGTCGTAGTCGGAAAGATCGTGGTGTCGGCCGCATAGGAGGTGCGGAAGTCACCAGCAGGGATGAGGACAGGGCCGGCCATGGATCAGATCCGCTCGATGTCGTGGGTGCCGAACAGGCCGTAGGGCTTGATCATCAGCACGATGATGAGGACGTAGAACGGCGCGATCTCGTAGAGATTGCCCCAGTGAAGGTATTCGCTGTCGACATATTGCGCGATGTTCTCGAGCAGGCCGATGATGATGCCGCCGAGCACGGCGCCGCCGACGGAATCGAGTCCGCCAAGGATCGCCGCCGGAAACACCTTAATGCCGTAGCCGGCCAACCCGGACGAGACGCCGTTCACCACGGCAACGACGACGCCCGCGACCGCGGAAACCGTCGCTGAGATCGCCCACGCCATCGCGAACACGCTTTTCACGGAGATGCCGAGCGACTGTGCCACCTGCTGGTTGAACGCGGTGGCGCGCATCGCAAGTCCGTACTTCGAGGCGCGGAAGAACCAGGCCATGCCGATCATCATCGCGATCGAGACGACGAGGCTCATGACATAGACGGTTTGGATCTGAAGCCCGAGCAGGCTGACGGACTGGCTCTCGAACACGCGCGGGAACGGCTGCGGATTGACGCCGAACATCCATTTCAACGTCGCCTGCAGCACGGTGGACAGGCCGATCGTCACCATGATGACCGAGATGATGGGTTCGCCGATCATCGGTCGCAGGATCAGGACTTGCACCGCGATGCCGAACACGAACATGAACACCAGCGTCATCGGCATGCCAATCCAGAACGGCACCTGGTATTTCGCGAGCAAGGTCCAGCACACCCAGGCACCGACAAGCAAGAGCTCGCCCTGCGCGAAATTGACGACCTGGCTAGCCTTGTAGATCAGCACAAAGGACATCGCGACCACGCCATAGAGCGTGCCGACCACGAGGCCGTTGACCAGGAGCTGGATGAGGAAGGCGGTGTTCATGAAGTGGTGCTCGCTGACAAATCCGGCGCGCTCTTCCCCTCTCCCCTTGTGGGAGAGGGTGGCTTCGCGAAGCGAAGACGGGTGAGGGGTTGTCTCAGCAGTAAGGGCGGGGAGAGAGGACCCCTCACCCGAGTGGGGTCTTGGCTAATAGCGGAGATGCCCTCTCCCGCAAGGGGAGAGGGCGCATCGACCCGCATCGCGCTCTCGGTTCGAAGTAGGCTCACTCCGCGGCCTCCGTCATGTGCCCGGGTCCGCCCAGGTCCACGACCCTCAGCGTTGTACGTACGCGCTGCGTGCTGCCGTCCTGGAAGCGGATCACGGTGTCCACGGGGATGTCGGCCTGGCCGCGGTAGATCGCGTCGATGATGCCTTCGTATTTCTCGTTGATGACGCTACGACGCACTTTCCGCGTGCGGGTGAGCTCGCCGTCGTCGGCGTCGAGCTCCTTGTAGAGCAGCAGGA
The DNA here is from genome assembly GCF_040547695.1 of Bradyrhizobium sp. JR4.3. NCBI lineage: Bacteria > Pseudomonadati > Pseudomonadota > Alphaproteobacteria > Hyphomicrobiales > Nitrobacteraceae > Bradyrhizobium > Bradyrhizobium sp. JR4.3. The sequence continues at coordinate 37,328 of NZ_JBEPQF010000025.1, forward strand.
AACGGGAGATGCGCTGTGCCGGCGGCAGACTCGCGTTGACGGTCTCGACTTCCTTTTTGAGCAGCGCATAAACCTCGGGCCGCGAGGCCAGGTCGCTGTAGGTCGTAAACGAGAGCCGGTTCTTCTCCGCCCATTTGGAGATGATGGAGTAGCGGATGCAGATCATTGCGGCGAGCGCGTCGCGCCCCGAGCCCAGCACCACGGCTTCCGCGATATAGGGCGAGAACTTCAACTTGTTCTCGATGAATTGCGGCGAGAAGCGCTCGCCGCGCGAGGTCTCGGCGAGATCCTTGATGCGGTCGATCACCACGAGCTGGCGATTCGCGTTGAAATAGCCGGCGTCGCCCGACAGCATCCAGCCGTCCTTGACGTCGGCGACGCTCGCCTCCGGGTTCTTGTAGTAGCCGAGGAACATGTTGGGATGCCGCACCACGATCTCGCCGACGCCGTGGACGTCGGCATTGTCGATGCGGATCTCGACGCTGTCGGCCATCGGCACGCCCGTCGTGTCGGAATCGACCTTGCCAGCAGGATGCAGCGTGTAAGCCCCCAGCAGCTCGGTCTGGCCGTAGAGCGTGCGCAGCGGCACGCCCATGGCCTGGAAGAACTTGAAGGTCTCGGGCCCGAGTGCCGCGCCGCCGGTTGCGGCTGAACGCAGGCGGGTGAAGCCGAGACGGTCGCGCAATGCACGGAACAGGATCGCGTCGGCAAAGCCGGAACGCTCGCCCTGTTCGAGCGCGGCAAGCCCGCTCTTCATGCCGATGTCGAACAGGCGCTGCTTGAACGGCGTTGCGTCCATCACCCTGGCGCGGACGTCGGCGGCGATCGATTCCCAAACGCGCGGCGCAAACAGGACAAACGTCGGCGCGATCTCGCGCAGATCGTTCATCATGGTCTCGGGCTCTTCGACGAAGTTGATCTTCATCCGGCACAAGAGGCCTTTGCCGAGTACATAGACCTGTTCCATGATCCAAGGCAGCGGCAGCACCGACGCGTATTCGTCGTCGGGCCCTTTCGGGTCGAAAGCGAGATATGTCGCGCAATGGCCGAGCACGCGGCCGGCGGCGAGCATCGCAAGCTTTGGATGCGAGGTGGTGCCTGATGTCGTGCAGAGGATCGCGACGTCCTCGCCCTTGGTCGCGTCCACCAGCCGGTCGTAAAGTTCCGGTTCGCGCGTAGCCCGCGCCCGGCCGAGTTCGGCAAACGTCTCCGCCGACATCAAACGCGGATCGTCGTATTTCCGCATGCCGCGCGGATCGGAATAGATGATGTGCTTCAGCTTTGGGACGCGGTCTGCCAGGGTGAGCAGCTTGTCGACCTGCTCCTCGTCCTCGGCGAAAACGAGCTGCGCCTCGCCATAATTGAGGAGATACGAAGCTTCTTCGTCGAGCACGTCGCGGTAGAGCCCGAGGCTCAAGCCTCCAACCGCATGAGTGGCGATTTCCGCCGCGACCCAGTCCGGCCGGTTGTCGCCGATGATGCCGATGACATCCTGGCGTCCAAGGCCCAGTTCGACGAGGCCGAGCGCGAAGTCGCGCACCCGCGTCTGGTAGTCGTTCCAGGTGAACGGGCGCCACAGCCCAAGATCCTTCTCGCGCAGCGCAATTTCGTTGCCGTACTCCTTCGCATTGAGCCGGAGCATCTTCGGATAGGTTTCGGCCTGAGCAACGCGGCCTGCGTAATCCATCATGCCGCGCTCTCCTGCGCCGGCGGAGCATCGTCAGGATCGACCAGCACCTCGTCCTCTTCGCCGAGGTAGGCGCGCCTGACGTGCGGATCAGCGAGCACGGCGGCCGGATCGCCCTCGGCGATCTTGCGGCCGAAATCCAGCACCATGACGCGGTGGGAGATGTCCATCACCACGCCCATGTCGTGCTCGATCATCACTACGGTCATGCCGAACTCTTCGTTGAGATCGACGATATAGCGGGCCATATCCTCCTTCTCCTCGAAGTTCATGCCGGCCATCGGCTCGTCGAGGAGAATGAGGCGCGGCTCCAGCGCCATGGCGCGGGCGAGCTCGACGCGCTTACGCAAGCCGTAGGAGAGAGTGCCGGCCGGCGCCTTTCGCACCGACTGGAGATCGAGGAAATCGATGATTTCTTCCACCTTGCGGCGGTGCTCGAGCTCTTCCTTGCGCGCGCCGGTGAGCCAGTACAGCGAGCCCGTAAGGAAATTGTTCTTCAGGAGGTGATGGCGTCCGACCATGATGTTGTCGAGCACGCTCATGTGGTGGAACAGCGCCAGGTTCTGAAAGGTGCGGCCGATGCCGAGCGACGCGCGCGCGTTGGGCGTCAGGCCGGTGATGTCGCGGCCCAGGTAGAACAGCTGGCCTTCGGTCGGCTTGTAGCGGCCGGAAATACAGTTCACGATCGAGGTCTTGCCGGCGCCGTTGGGGCCGATGATCGAGAACAGCTCGCCTTCCCTGACGGCGAAGCCGACATCGGTCAGCGCACGAACGCCGCCGAATCGCAAGGACACGCCGCGCACTTCAAGACTGGTAGCCACCAAACAGATCCCTCCCGTGATGGCGCTTTCAGTGGCGCTCTTCGTCCGTTCTATCGGGCGATCCTAGTACGACCGTGCCGGTGAGGCCATGCAGCAGATGGTCTCGACCGGAGCCGCGCCGCTCTCGTTCCCGTTTGGGATAAAAAGCCGCATCGCCCGAGGTGGTCCTCAATAGGGGAAAGCGCTATTTTGAAATGTCTCCCGCCTGACAATTCTGCGACAAAGTTTTTGGATGGGGATCATCCGTCTTTCGTCGGATTGGTCGAAAGGGTCATGCTGCGTTGCAGCAGAACAGGAGTGACGAGCGGTGCGGCTGGCTTCGGGACCATGATTTCAGAGGATCAACTGAAGCGCGTCGCTGCCTGGTCGCGCGAGCTCACGCAAGCGGAGATCGAGGTCGCTCGTGCCGGGATCACGGAGCGATCCTACGGCACCGGCGAGACCGTCTTCATGCGCGGCGACACGTTCGACTATTGGGCCGGCATGGTATTCGGGCTGGCCCGGATGGGTGGAGTCTCGCGCGACGGCAAGGAAACCAGCCTTGCCGGGCTGACGGCAGGGGCCTGGTTCGGCGAGGGCAGCGTGCTCAAGAACGAGCCGCGCCGCTACGACGTGGTCGCGCTTCGCGACAGTCGCGTCGCGCTGATGGAGCGCAGCGCCTTCATGTGGCTGTTCGAGAACAGCGTCGGCTTCAATCGTTTCCTGGTCCGCCAGCTCAACGAGCGGCTCGGCCAGTTCATCGGCATGCTCGAGGTCAACCGCACGCTGGATGCCACCGCGCGGCTTGCCCGCAGCATCGCCTCCCTGTTCAATCCGATCCTCTATCCGGAATCCACCGCGCATCTCGAGATCACCCAGGAAGAGATCGGCGCGCTTTCCGGCATGTCCCGCCAGAATGCCAACCGCGCGCTGAACAGGCTGGAGAAGGAGGGGCTGCTGCGGCTGGAATATGGCGGCGTCACCATCCTCGATATCGAGCGGTTGCGCGGTTACGGGGATTAGCGCCCATTGGCGGGGGCGTGCACGGGCCAGAGGTCTGCGCGCCAGCGCACCGCGATCGCCATCATCGCGATGAACCCCGATACGGCATAGAGCGACCCCGTCGCGGAATAGCCGATGATATCGATCAGGCTGCCGGCCGCGAGCAATCCGAGCGGTAGACCGTAGATCACCATCATGCGCACGCCCATCACGCGACCGCGAAGATGTGCGCTGGCCGTCCGCATCAGGATCACGGCAGCTGATATCATCGACATGCTCTGGGCGATGCCGGCGAGCACGAGGCAGGCCATCGCCACCGGCATGGTCCTGATCTCGACGAATGCCAGCAGCATGGCGTACCAGGCCAGCGTCGCGCCGATCAGGAGCCGGGCAATGCGCAATCCGCTGACGAGGCTGAGCGTGATGGAGCCGATCAGCGAGCCGACGGCGAAGCTCGCCGAGAGATAACCGAGGCCGGTCTGGTCGGTATGAAAGATCTCCCGCGCGATGTAGGGCAGCAATCCGCCGGTGAAAGGAAATGCGGTCAAGTTGGCCAGGAAGGCGACGCATAGCGCCGCGCGCATCCCGGGGCCATTCCAGGCGTAGACGATCCCTTCCTTCAGATCGCCCAGCAATCTTGAAACGGCGCGGCTGTCTGCCGGAAGATGAGTTGTGGCAATGGTCCTTTCCGGCCGGGTCAGGCAGAGCATGAGCAGCGCGGCCGCAAGATAGAGGCAGACAATCACCACGTAAACGAGGCCAATGCCGAGGACGGCAAACAGTCCGGCGCCTGTCAACGCGCCGGCGATGCGCGCGCTGTCCTGGGTCGTGCGCGCAACGCTGATCGCGCCCACCAGTTGCTCCATCGGCATGATCTCGGCAAGCAGCGCGCCGCGAACGCCGAGGTCCGAGGGGCGAATCAGGCCCACGATTGCGACGATGATCATGACGCTTGGCGGTGTCAGGTGACCGGTCAATGCCAAAGTCATGATGGTCGACGCGAGCACCATATAGGCAAGACGCATCGCGACCAGGAGATCGCGATGACCCATGCGGTCGCCGATCATGCCGAACACCGGCGCCACCAATGTCCCGACGAACTGGAGCGACGCAAGCACGGTGAGCAGCAGCACCGAGCCGGTCTCGACCATGATGTACCAGCCGAGCACCAGCGTCTCGATTTCGAATGCCCAGGAGGTGAGCAGATCGGACGGCCACTGGAAGCGATAGTTGCGGATGCGGAATGGCGCGAGCGCGGAGGGGCGTGCGGGTGTGCTCAAGGCGCGATGACGCGTATCACGGCGATTCCCTTGCCTTGTTGTTTCTTCTTGCTGTTCGGCAACCTAGCGCTGACGGTGCTCGTGTCAATCACAGTCGCCGCAGGCCGCCCCCGCGCTCGGCTCTTACCTCGCCGCAGGCCCCGGCTTCCGCTCCGCGAGCGCCGCAGCCATCGCTGAAATCAGCGGACGCATGAAATAGTGGTCTTCCACCGGCGAGACGTCCGTGCGCAAACCATGCGCGGTGAGCTCGCCCGAGACCGCCGGTCCTACCGACGCGATCAGCGTCCGCTCGAGGCCCGCGCGCAGCTTCGCCTCGCTGCCGTGGGCTCTCGCAGCTTCGATGAGCCGTCGGACCTGGCCGAGATTGGTCAGCGCGATGGAATCGATCCGTCCTTCGGCCATGTCGTGGATGGCGGCGACGATGCTGGCGTCCGCCGCCTTGGAATCATAAGCATAGGGCAGCACGGTATCGACTTCGACACCTTGCGCCGACAGCGCACCGGTCAGCGCGCTGTGATCCTTGTCGGGATAGAGCTGGAGGCCGAGGCGGTGCCCCTTCAAATCGAGCTTGCCGAGCATCTCAATCACACCCTCGGTGGTCGGCTTTTCCGTGGTCTCCTGCGCCTCGAGCCCGACTTCGCGCAGCGCCTTGCCGGGCTTCGGGCCGCGGGTGAATTTTCGCGATCTGGCAAGCGCCGCCACGAGGGCCTGATCGAGCCCTCGTGCGACGGCGAGCTTCATGATCCGCCGCAGCCCTTCGCCGGTCATCAGCACGAGGTCGTCGAAGGGCTTGTCGACGGCGCGGCGGATCCAGGCCGCGACCGGGGCGGGGTCGGGCGCGTCTTGAATGGTGAACATCGGGCATTGCACGACCTCGGCGCCCTGTTCGGCGAGCAGCTTCGAAAACTGCGCCTCTTCGCGCGTTTCCAGGATCAGGATGCGGTAGCCGTTCAAGCGGTCGGCCATGGGGATGCTCCGGTCGGATTTCGCAATCGTCTGTTCATCCTGACTCCGCGCTTTACGTTGAAGCAAGTCTTGGGATTGGCGCAAGGGCGAGGTCGGTGTTAGAGCAGGGCGCAAATCGCGGGGTTCCGCGCCGTCTGCACAAACCTTCATCAAGGCTCATGCCCGATCACCAATATGTCCTGACCCTGTCCTGTCCGGATCGCCCCGGCATCGTTTCCGCGGTGTCGACCTTTCTGGCCCACAATGGACAGAACATCCTCGACGCCCAACAGTTCGACGACACCGAGACCAATAAGTTCTTCATGCGGGTGGTGTTCACCGCCGCCGATCTCGCCGTGGAGCTGTCGGCGCTCCAGACCGGCTTTACCGCGATCGCCGAGCGTTTCGGCATGGAATGGCAGATGCGCGATCGCGCCGCGCATCGCAAGGTGATGCTGCTGGTGTCAAAGTCCGATCACTGCCTGGTCGACATCCTCTATCGCTGGCGCACCGGCGAGCTGCCGATGACTTTGGCCGCAATCGTCTCCAACCATCCGCGCGAGGTCTATGACGGGCTCGATTTCGGCGGGGTTCCGTTCCACTTTCTGCCTGTTACGAAAGAGACCAAGCGCGAGCAGGAGGCGCAGATCCTCGACCTCGTCGCCAAGACCGGCACGGATCTCGTCGTTCTCGCCCGCTATATGCAGATATTGTCGGACGATCTCTCGGCAAACCTGTCGGGACGCTGCATCAACATCCACCACTCGTTCCTGCCAGGTTTCAAGGGCGCAAAACCCTATCACCAGGCCCATGAGCGTGGCGTCAAGCTGATTGGCGCCACCGCGCACTACGTCACCCGCGACCTCGACGAGGGCCCGATCATTGATCAGGACGTCGAGCGCATCAGCCATCGCGACACGCCCGAAGATCTCGTCCGCAAGGGCCGCGACATCGAGCGCCGCGTACTCGCCCGCGCCATGCGCTACCATCTGGATGACCGCGTCATCCTCAACGGCCGCAAGACGGTCGTGTTCGTGGATTGAGAAGGACGCCTGGCGCGCCCGCGTTTCAGCTAGCGCGTCGCAGTGCGTTCGCCGAGCGCTGACGGGATGGAGGGGGCCATTTGTGCCGATTGGGATCTCAATGATCCTATCGACTTCGCACTGAGCCAGTAGACTCCGGCGAGGTTTACAATCGCTCCTGCGACGTGGCCGGCAATCGCCGCTTGCAGGCCGTACTTCGTTGTAAATGCAGCGACGATGACAAGCATTGTCACGTCGCGAGGCAGCAGGGTCACAAAGATCGAACTCCACATGCGGCTCGCCGCCTGAATTCTCATGTAGAGAGTGGTAGCTAGCGATTCGGCAATCGCCGCGATCATCACCAGTTGGAGTTCAGAACTTGCGGCCGTAAAGCTCTTTCCGAACACCCCAAGTACCTCTTTCGCAAACACGACAAAGAAGAACGCAGCGGTTACGGCGAACGCGAACGCCGTGATCGAGCTGATGCGGAATACCCGCATCGCCTGGTCGAATTGGTGCGAGGCACAAGCCTTCTCGGCCGAAGGCTGCAGAGCAATGGAGATGACTGACGCCGGCAGCACGATGAGCGTCTTGAGCATGATGAGCACGCTGTACGAGGCGACGTCGGCAAAATTCTGGGTGTTTCGCGTGAGGATGGTGGGGATCAGCCAAAGCGTCGGGACGGTGACGAATCCGGCCAGGCCGGCCGGGATCTGAAACCTGAAGATTTCGTGCCGCACCCTGTGTCGCAAACTGCGCCACGAAAAGCGTCTAATGCGCCTTCCCTTGAGAACTGTCAACGTCACAGCGCCCATGATCAAGCCGCGAAGCGTCGATCCTGCGGCGAAGCCCCAAATGGCCCCGGTCAAACCGGCTGCCCAGGCGCCTCCCGTCACGATGGCGACAAAGAACACGCTCGATGCGACCGACGAAACAGCCAGTGATCGGAAATCGTGAAGCCCTTGAAGCAGTCCGATGAGGAAAATCATGGCGATCAGCCCCGGCACCGCAAGGGAGGCGATTGCCAGCGGCTGCGCCAGGGACGGCTCGACGAAGACGCCGCGCGCCAGGATTCCAGAGGTTAGGGCGAGCAGGCCAAGACCCAGACAGCTGCTCGCCAGCGTAAAGGCGGCGCAGCTCCAGATCGTCGACCGCAATCGCATCGGGTCGTTGACGTAGCGGGCCACGAATTTCGAGGCGGTGGATCCGATCGCGAATTGCAGGATGCTGGCCGCGTAAAACGCTGTCAGAATAACGAGCGCATATTTTCCATACGTGGCGCGGTCGAGCAGCTTGATGACCAGGAAATTGCTGACAAACGTCGAGGCCTGGTGGCTGAAGGTGGCCACCGCGTTCCAATAGGAGTGGCGAAGGAGGGTCTTGATCACTGATTCACGTCGGCGCGCTGCGGAGGCCGTCGCATGTCGCTCTGCCTTTTCTCATCTGTGGCTCCAAAAGATGATCCAAGAGACCACCGCATCCACATCGCCGGACTATAGTTTGAAATACTGGCGATACCATTCCACGAAACGGGCGACGCCGAGCCGGACCTTTGTGCTTGGGCGATAGTTGACGGCTGCCATCAGCGCGCTCACGTCGGCAAAGGTATTCGGCACGTCTCCCGGCTGCAGGGGCAGGAGTTCCTTGATTGCCTTCTTGCCGAGCGCCGCTTCGATGGCTTCGACATACTCGGTGAGATGAACGGGAGAGTTGTTGCCGATGTTGAGGATTCGGAAAGGCGCATTGCTGGTCGCGGGCTTGGGAGAGTCGCTGTTCCAGTCCGGATCGGGACGGGCGATGTCGTCGCTCACCCGGACGATTCCCTCGACTATGTCATCGACATAGGTGAAGTCACGTATGTGCTGCCCATTGTTGAAGAGCCGGATGGGAAGTCCCGCGAGAATGTTCTTGGTGAACAGGAACAGCGCCATGTCCGGCCGTCCCCAAGGTCCATAGACCGTAAAGAAGCGCAGTCCGCTCGTGGGAAGCCCGAACAGATGGCTGTAGCTATGGGCCATCAGCTCATTGGCGCGCTTGGTCGCCGCGTAGAACTGGAGAGGATGATCAACCCCCTGATTCTCGCTGAACGGCATAGTGGTGTTGGCGCCGTAGACACTGCTCGTGCTGGCGTAGGTCAGGTGCTTCACCTTCGAATGGCGGCATGCCTCGAGAATGTTGGTAAAGGCGATAATGTTGCTCTCAACATATGCCCGCGGGTTTTCCAGGCTATAACGGACGCCAGCTTGGGCTGCGAGATGAATGACCCGATCGAACGGGCCGTCCGAAAAGACGGCCTCCATCGCGGCGGGATCGCCAAGGTTCACCCTGTGGAAGCGATATTCTCCCGTACTCTGGGCGGCCGATTGTTCAAGAATCGCGAGCCGCGCCTCCTTGATCTCGGGCGAATAGTAGTCGTTTACGACATCCGCCCCGACGACCGAGTCGCCTCGTCGCAGGAGATGGGCCGCGACGTGAAATCCGATGAATCCGGCGTTGCCTGTAACTAGAACCCGCATCTTTTCACCTGTCTCTACACTTTCGGCCCGCGTGCCAGGATATCATTTCGCAGAGCTGTTTTGGTGCTCTCGCGCGACCATCGACAGAAAGTCAAATGTCTCCCTCGCGCATCGGGCCCACGAAAATTGCGATGATGCTTCGAAAGCAGCGAGGGCCTTGTCGGCGCGCAATTGCGGCGCCAGAGCTAGCTGCCTTACTGCATCGGCGATACTCACGGGATCCTCCGGATCAAAATACGAGCCGGCATCGCCGAGCACTTCCGGCATCGGGCCGCGATCGGAGCAAGCGATCGGAAGTCCGGCAGCCATGCTCTCAATCAGGATATTGGGCATGTTTTCGCAACTCGACGCGAACACGCACACATCTGCCGCCGCGTAGCACTGGTGGATTTCGCTATAGTCCACAGCGCCCCAATAGCGAACGAACTGGCGTTCGCCGTCCACCCTTTTGATCGCTTCTGTCAGGCGCGGCAGGGTGCTGGGTCGCGCTGAGCCGTACAGATCGAGGCGAATTGGCAGGCCTTCCGCGTGCAAGCGTCCGATCGCCTCCACGACGTTCCACTGGTGTTTGTATTCATCGACGGTGGAGACATAGACGACGCGCAATGGATCCGGTGCCGTCAATTCGGCGGCTGCGCGCTGACAGCGAGGGGGCATGCGAAAGCGGGTGTCGACGCCGTGGGGAATGATCGCGGTTCTCCCTTTCAGGGAACCGGTTGCTTTTGTGACCGCATCGAAGGCATATCGGGTGAGAAAGATGGTTCCATCGGCACGTTTGAACGACGTGCCCTGATTCCAGCGCAGCAGCGCCAACTTCAGCGCGGTCCGTGACAAGCCGAACCGCCTCAGCTCGGTCCATTCGAATGGAAGCATGTTGCGGCTCATGGTCACCACCGGTTTGAATTTAACCACGATTGAGCCGCCGGGCGCGAACAGCAAGTCGATCTTCGCCGCGCTTAATTCCTGAGGCAGGACCAGACGTTGCCACGAAACGCGCCTCGGAAGACTCGCTTCGAGAGCGGCGGAGGTCCGCTTTTCGACCCACGGCCTGTCCTCGACGCGCGCGAGCGTAGCCGCGCTGGCCCACACGAATATCCTTTCGAATCCATGCTCGGCAGGATTGGATTCTCGCAGGAGCTCGACGAGATGAGTGATGCCCCCGCCGATCCGCAGGTTGGATGCATCAATTCCGAGACGAATTGGGCTTTGAGGGCTATCGCGCCTTGTCGGCACCATGTGGCCTTGTCCGCCGTTGCTGCCAAGGGTCGAAACTGGGTGCTTTTATGCTGCTGAGCCCGCCCTTGTAAAGGTGATTCGCGGTTGTGGAGGCCCTCGAGTCCGGCTGTAGCACCTAGTTCCGGCGGTGGCGAAAGATGACAAAGCGGGATGATGCTTTCCTCGATTTCCGTACGGCAGGGATTGCATTGACTGAGGCGGTGTGCGCCGCTACCTAGAAAATCCATGAAGCGGCCGCCACAGGTGCGAGATTGCAACGCATAATTCGGAAAGTTGGGGTCGTCGGTCTGGGCTACGTCGGACTGCCCGTCGCGATCGCCTTCGCGAAAGCAGGCGCATTGGCCATCGGTTACGACATCGACGGCACCAGGGTAGAGGAACTGCGGCGCCATTTCGACCGCACGCTGGAAGCAAGCGGATCCGATTTGCGCGCAGCCGACATGAAAGTCAGCACCGATGCGGCTGAGCTGAACGCGGCCGACTTTTTCATCGTGACGGTGCCTACGCCGATCGATGCGGCCAACCAGCCGGATATGTCGATTGTGTTCTCGGCTTCGCGGACGGTCGGAAAGGCGTTGAAGAGAGGCGACATCGTCGTCTACGAGTCCACCGTTTATCCCGGCGCCACCGAGGAGGATTGCATTCCGATCCTCGAGCGCGAGTCCGGACTGAAGTGCGGCGTCGACTTTCACGTCGGCTACAGTCCGGAGCGGATCAATCCCGGAGATCGTCAGCACCGCCTCGAAAGCATCGTCAAGGTCGTCTCGGGACAGGATGCGAGGACGCTCGACATTGTCGCCGACGTCTACGGCTCAGTGGTCACCGCGGGAATTCACAGGGCGCCCTCGATCAAGGTCGCCGAGGCGGCAAAGGTCATCGAAAATACCCAGCGCGATCTCAACATCGCGCTCATCAATGAACTGGCGCTGATCTTCCGCCTGCTTGATATCGACACATCGGATGTCCTTGCTGCGGCAGGCACGAAGTGGAATTTTCTCAAGTTCACGCCCGGCTTGGTGGGCGGCCATTGCATCGGCGTCGACCCGTATTACCTGACTCATCGCGCCGAGCGTGCCGGCTACCACCCGCAAGTCATTCTGGCGGGAAGGCGCGTCAACGATCAGATGGGCGCGTGGGTGGCGCGCGAATGCGTCAAGTATTTGCTCGCTAACGGGAGCGGAAAGACCGTCGTCATTCTGGGCATCACATTCAAGGAGAATGTGCCGGATATTCGCAATTCCAAGGTGGCGAGCATCTTCTCGGAGTTGCGATCGTACGGCGTCGACGTCCACATCGCGGACCCCCTGGCAAAGTCGGCGGAGTGCAAGCACGAATATCGAATAGAGCTCGAGCCGATCGCGAATCTTCCGCCGGCGGACGCGGTCATCTTGGCGGTGAGCCACGACGACTATAGACAGGGCGGCTGGCCGCTCCTGATCGAGCGCCTGAAGGGTGGAAGGGGTCTCGTGATGGACCTGAAAGCCATCCTTGATCGCAGCGCGACTCCTGCGGATGTGCAACTCTGGCGCATGTAAGCAAAGAGTCTAGACGGGGTTCGCGGGCCTTCGGCCGCGACCCACGATGCCGTTTGGTCCGTACTCGACAGCGACATCAGCGAAACCAGCCTTGTCGAACCATCTCCTGACCTCCGCAAGCGTCTGGGGGTGGTCATGCGCGGGAGAATACATGTCGAACGTATCGAGCACGGCCCACCGCAAGGACAGGTCCGGCGAAAGATTGAGTTTGGGATAGTGCACGATCGGCAACAGGCGAAGGCCGAACTGCCCGAGGATGCGATAAAGAAACTCGGAAATAGGAAGAAGAACCGGCGTGGCACGTTCGATGAGTCCGTACAGCTTCTCGCCCTTCATCCGCTTGGTGATTGGCCGCAACAGATACTTCCAGGAGAGCAGCGAACGGAGCCTTGCCGCGTAGACGTCAATCACGAGTTCCCCACCGGGGCGAACGCAGTTGGCAAGGGCCGAGAACGACTCCGCCGGGTCAGGCGTATGCTGGATGACTCCAAGGCAAATCACCTTGTCCATTGAACGCGGGCGAACAGGAAGGTTCAGCAGGCTCGCTTGGACAAGCAGCAAATTCGCATTGTCGCCGTTGTTTCGATAGTTGGCGTCCACCGCTGAGGACAGGTCGCATGAGATGACTGTCGCCGCAGTCGTGACCAGGACTTCGGTAAAGCGGCCGGCTCCGGAACCAGCCTCCAGGATTGTTTGTCCAGACAGGTCGGCCGGCCACTTGGTCGTCTCAAACAACCGGTTGCGCGATATCGGCTTCCCGCAAACGCTGTCGAGTTGCGTCCGGGCATGAACATTCCATTGGAAGCCGAACGACTGGGCGTAGCTGTCGTCGGGCACAAAGCGCGGCACCCCGCGCATGACTTGAAAGGCGGCGCCGCAATTTGTGCACAGAAGGTGCTCATCCCGTGCTGCGAGGCCCCCCTTCCTGCAGGAAGGGCAGACGAGGAGCCCAAGTCTGGACCGGATTTTGTCGCTGATCGTCATATCTGTGGCAACTGTTCTAAACTATGGATGCAAACGACTAGGGATGCTATGGACATCGACGATCCGCGTCCCACAAGCGCCTTTCGTTGAGCGGTGCTAAAATTCTTTTCACTGGGTGTCCAGACCATTCGATGAAAGTCCATTCCAGCCGATGACCGTGAACTCGGCCGCACCTGGCAAACTGGCGCGTTTGACCGTTCTTCATTTCATCCCGACGCTGGAGGGCGGCGGGGCGGAGCGGCAGCTGAGCCTGCTGGCCACAGAACAGGTGAGGCGTGGGTTTGATGTCCACGTGGCTGTTCGCCGGGGTGGGGAGCATGCCCAGCGCATGAGGGATGGCGGGGTGAAGTTCCACGAATTGGGTGATATTCGCAGCGTCAGGCCGCGGCTCTTCATGGCGATGAGGCGCGTCGTCGGCAAAATCAGGCCCGACATCGTGCAAACTTGGCTGCCTCAGATGGACATTCTGGGTGGAGTTCTCGCCCTTGCAAGCCGGATACCCTGGATTCTTTCCGAGCGAACGTCTGGCAACTACTACAAGCAAATTCCGGCGATAGCCCGCCTGCGACTCTTACTTGGCCGATTTGCATCGGCGGTAATCTCCAATTCCGAGGGAGGTACGAGATACTGGCGACAGGCCGCACCTCGGTCCCTTAAGTTGGCCACCATACGGAACGCCGTGGACATTGAGCGCATTCAGGGCGTCCTCACGCAGGTCGCACGGGAGCCCTCTCCAAATCCTCTGCTGTTGGTCGTCGGGCGGTTCAGTCATGAAAAAGCACATGAAACGATCGTCCGATCGCTGATCCCTGTTTGCGGAGAAAGATCGGTGGATGTTCTCATGATCGGCGAGGGAAGCGAGCGTTCCAGGATCGAGAGTGAAATCGAGACGGCGTCGTTATCCAAGCGCGTCATGCTCCTGCCATACCAGTCAGACTGGTGGCGATGGCTGAAGGTCGCTGATGGTTTGATCAGCATGAGCCGATATGAGGGAAATCCCAACGTCGTCTTGGAGGCGATGGCTGGCGGTTGTCCGGTGATCTTGAGCGATATATCTGCGCACCGTGAAATTGCAGATTCCTCATTCGCGATCTTTGTGCCGGTCGACGATGTGCCGGCACTCTCGGCCTCGATTTCGGCTCTTCTCGCGGACAAGGATGCCGCCTCGCGGCGGGCCGAAAAGGCGTTGGACCGAACCAAATCCATGAGCGTCGGTGCGATGGCCGATGCATACGAGGCTGTGTACGAAGAAGCGCTGGGTAGGGAATTATGTGCGGCATCATTGGCGTAGCTTCACGACGCCCGCTTGCCAGTCGAGAATGGCTTGATGCCGGCTGCGCAGCGATGGCGCATCGCGGCCCTGACGACGGTGGTTCCTGGTGGTCTGCGAAGGGAAACGTGGGGCTCGCTCAGCGCCGGCTCGCGATCATTGATTTGTCACCGGGCGGTCATCAGCCCATGCATTACGCGGCGAACCGCCTCACCATCGTATTCAACGGTGAGATCTATAATTATCTGGATCTGCGCGATCTACTTCGATCGAAAGGGCACAAGTTCACGACCCAGTCCGATACGGAAGTCGTTCTTGCGGCTTATTCGGAATGGGGCACCGATTGTCTTTCGCATCTCAATGGCATGTTTGCCCTCGCGCTGTACGATGACGACAAGAAGCGGTTGTTCCTCGCCCGGGATCGCGCCGGTGAAAAGCCGATGTTCTATGCGGTCAAGGACTCGGAACTCCGTTTTGCGTCTGAGCTCAAGGGACTCATGGCAGATCCTGGGTTCAGCCGCACGATCGATCCGGTCGCGCTCGATTGCTACCTGATGATGGGATACGTACCGGGAGGCGCTTGCATCCTACAGGGGGTGCACAAGCTGTCGCCTGCTCATGCGCTGACATTCAGCCTGGAGGATGGCGAAACCAAAGTCTGGCGTTACTGGAGCCTGCCGCCGGCGCCGGAGTTTGACGCAAATGACGACCAAGCGCTGGTCGACGAGCTTGAAGCTCTTTTGGCAGACTCGGTGCGACGCCAACTCGTCGCGGACGTGCCGGTCGGCGTTCTCCTGAGCGGGGGCGTCGACTCCAGCCTTGTCACTGCGATGGCGGTGCGAGCCTCGCCGCATGTCAAGACGTTCACGGTCGGCTTTAAGGGGCACGGTCGATATGACGAGGCTCAATATGCGAGGCTCGTCGCGGACCATTTCGGGACGGACCACATCGAGCTCTATGCCGGCGATGCCACGCCCGATATCCTGCCTATGCTTGCGCGGCAATACGATGAACCCCTGTTCGACTCGTCGATGATTCCGACGTTCCTGGTCAGTCGGCTCGTGCGCCAGCATTGCACGGTGGCGCTGGGTGGTGACGGCGGCGATGAACTCTTCGGTGGCTACGAGGAGTACCGGCGAGTTCTATTCCTGGAAGAGAAAGTCGGGCCGATCCCGCTGGCGCTCCGCAAGATGGCCGCAACAGCCGGTGACGCTCTCTTGCCTACCGGCTTTCGGGGCAGAAACTGGATCAAGGCGCTTGGCGTCGACTTCAAGGCCGATCTACCATCCGTCGCCAGTCACTTTGCCGCCAGCGAACGTCGTGCGTTGATGGGACCTCTCTGGGATACGCCAGCTGATGACATCCGAGCTGCGCGTGTTCCCATCGCGCGGGATCTTCTGCAACGCAATACGCGAATGGATTTTGAAAACTACTTGCCGGAAGACATCCTGGTGAAGGTCGATCGCGCCAGCATGCTGGCGTCGCTCGAGATGAGGGCGCCTTTTCTTGACTTGCGAATTGCGGAGTTTGCGTTCGGACGGGTCCCAACCCGATTGAAGTCCAGTTCCACTGAGCGCAAGATACTGCTCAAGCGCCTGTGCAAGAAAATTCTGCCGCCGCAGTTTGACGCCGATCGGAAGCAGGGATTTTCCATTCCGTTGCCGGAATGGCTGAAGGCAGGTCCCTGGCGCAGCTTCGTCTCCGACGTCCTGCTCGATCCCAATAGCATCTTTGACAAGCGTGCCGTCTCCGCCCTGATTGAGGGGCATGGAGGAAAACGGAACAATGCTGAACGGCTGTTCGGGCTCACCGTCTTCGAGCTTTGGCGGCGAGAATACGGCATTTGACGCCTCACGTGCCGATTGGCAATAAGCCTGTGTGATTCAAGCCCAAGCGGTCATTCGCCACGGTACACTTGGCGTGTATACTGGCAACCCTGTCCCCAACAACCATGACTCTTAGGGATCGAGAAGCCCATTTTGAGTTTGGCGCCAATTGGCGTGACTACGCCAAGACGATCGACCAGGCTCGAATTGATCTGGCAATTGCCGGCCTTGAAAAGCTGTTCCCAGAGGGAGTCGCGGGCAAGACCGTTCTGGTATCGGGTGTGGCTCGGGGATGCACGCCCTGGCGGCACTCTCGCTGGGCGCGGCCTCGGTGTTGGCCGTCGATTCTCGACGAGAATTCTGTGAGTACAACGCGGGAACTCCTGAACCGGTATGCTCCCGATAAGAATGGGAGACGAAGATTTGTTCCGTCTTTGGCACCTCCTCCGACGCGACCGGGACATTCGATATTGTCTATAGTTGGGGCGTGCTGCACCACACCGGAGATATGTGGCAAGCGCCGAGAAGGCGCGGCGCTCGTTAGGCCAGGCGGGCAGTTCGCGCTAGCAATTTATGCAAAGACGCCGCTCGCCTTTGCCTAGAAGATCGAGAAACGGCTCTACGCGTCCTCGCCGGCGGCCATCCACTGGATACTTCGACAGCTCTTCTTTGCCGTTCTGGTGGCGGCGAAAAGTTGCGCGGCAAGAATCCCCTTGCAATCTTCCGCGACCCCCTTACCCGCGGAATGACCTGTCCCACGACGTGCACGACTGGTTCGGCGGCTATCCCTATGAGACGCAGCGCAGAAGAACTCGATTGTAGAATAACAGGCCTTGGATTTGCCTGTTGCGATCCTTCTTCCTGATGCTATCCGTCTATGGGAACCGGTTGCCACAGTTCGTCTTCAAAAAGCTGGTCGCGTAGGTCCCACCCGGCTGGAATAGCCTTACTCGGAAATCATCGCATGCGACCGTGGAGCAGACAGAGAAAGTTGATTGCTGGCCTAGCCGGTGCCGCGATCTATTTCGCGGCCGCCATTTACCTGAAAACGTCTTACGTTCCCATGCCGAAACCGCCCGGTGGCGCGACTGGGTTGGAGGGACGGTTCGAAAGGTTTGGGGGATCCGCTTTCGCCTATGTGGCGCGAGTTCCATTCGAGGAGTTTGCTGACTCGGATACTGACAGCGGCCGGTCTCCGATCATCCTATTAGAGAACGATCGTGCCTTGGGCCCGGCTCACAGTTCGCACCCCGACATCGGCGCAATCGGTCGAGGGCGCTTCTCCCACTGGAAAGGAATTGGAATTGTTTTCTCTACCAGCGACAATAGCAATCCGAATTACAATGGTAGACGGTATTCAATTGTGCAACCACAACGTTTGACTGGCCGGGATCCTCGCTAATGCACAATCGGGCCGAGCGGATAGTTTCGCATTTTGATGTATTGCCATATCGGTGGGCGATCTGAGATGCTGACAGGACGGTAGGTTTTTATGCCTCAATTCGCTTGGATGGCGTTCATTTGTGCGGCTCTATCGGCTTTCGCCTTTTTCACTTTCGCCAAACGAGATTTCGACTTTCTCACGATTGCTTACGTCGGTGCGATGTTTTACTTCGCGCCCCTTTTTTGGGGGCGAGTGCAACAGTCATCACCGGAGCTCACGTCGACAATTCAGCCGGCGGTTTACTGGATTGCGACAGCTTACGTGCTTGGGCTGGTCTTGGCCGGCGCCGCATTACGGTCATTCAACGATAGCGACGATATTGAGGCGACAAGTCGACCCGCGCTTCGCTCGTCAGTTTGCTATCTAATCCTCGCGGTCATCGGTCTCCTTGGTTCGCTGATATCGACCAATGGTGCCATCATCACCGCCGACAAGGTCCAAGCGCTCAACCAGGTTGGATACTTTTACGTCTTGTTCGAGGTCGCCGCGAGTTTGTCCTGCGTCGCCGCCGCGGTCGAACGGCGGTGGCAGGTGGTTGCTGGGAGCGCCGTCTTGTTGTCGATCGATCTTCTGGTCGGGTTTCGGGTGTTCGTCATCCTCACATGGATAGGTGTCGTGCTTGTTCGGTTGATGTCTTTCGGGCGCATTCGACTCTATTCAAGAATCGCGACCTACGGGGTCGCCGCCGTTGCGTTGGTGGCGTGCATGCTTCTTGTCCATTCTGTGCGTTTTGCGATCTTTGACGAGATCGCGGCGATCAAGGGTACCCCTCCTTCCGAGAGGATAACCAAAGCATCGGAGATGCGCGGGGATATAGTTCAGTTCGGCCAGGCGGCGGCGCAACCTGGCGAAAAGAGTGACGAATCGATCAAATCGACGATGCAGAAGTGGCTGTCGATTCCCCTTGGCTTGTTCGAGCAGTCCGAACCTTTCGTGATCCAAGCGACGCTTGTCGGTACGGTCCAAACGAACCTCTCGTGCAGTGCGTCGAACATTTTCAAGTCAATCTACCTGTTGGCGCCGCCAGGCCTAGTGCGATACTTGCCCAGTGCCTCATTTCCCCCAACGTTCTATGACGAATATAAGCCGATCCTGTACCCCAACCTCACGTATGGTACCGGAGGAAATATTTGGGCCGAGATGCTTTGCCGTTTCGGCTATGGTGGAGTTGCGATCTTCTGCGTTCTGCTGATCCTCACGTTAGTCGGGTTGCACAGGCTCTTGCTGAGTTGCCCTCCCGCGGCTATCGCGCCTGTTGTCTTCGGAGGCGTTGTGATCGCTTTTTACATTCATCGCAACGATCTTCACTACACGTTGGTAATGCTGAGACAGACCGCAATCGTATTCGTTCTTGCGTGCGGCCTTTCGGTCGTAGGCACCAGAATCCAGCGATCCTTGAGAGGAGAGGCCGGCGCCCGCGCTTGACGGCAGGACGCGCGCCTGATTGAACTGGCGCTCCTCGATTTGCCAAGTGAGGGAAGCTTCTCCGCCCGTCGGTCGCAGGCAGTACGGAAGCGCCCTGGATTGGAGCGGCAAAGGCCGATGACTGACAGCGAGCGCAAGAGAATCCTGGTCCTGGGCGCAACCGGCATGCTCGGTCATGCGGTGCTTCGGTATTTTGTGGAGCGAGGCGAGCACTTGGTGGTGGGATCAGTTAGGTCGCAGTCGCGCTCGCGCCAGCTTCCGTCCGCTTTGCAGCGGTGTGTGGTGAGTGGAATTGACGTCGAGAGCTTCGATAGTCTCAGCTTGGCATTCGCCGATGTTCGTCCGGACATCGTGATCAACTGTATCGGGCTCATCAAGCAACGGGCGGAGGCAGAGGACGTCCTTTCCGCGCTGCCGATCAACTCGCTGCTGCCGCACCGACTGGCGCGGCTTTGCGCGATCCAGGGCGCTCGCCTCATCCATGTCAGCACCGATTGCGTGTTCTCCGGCGGCAAGGGAATGTACAGCGAAGACGATATCTCGGATGCGCGGGATCTGTACGGGCGAAGCAAATTTCTCGGTGAGGTCGATTACCCGCACGCTGTCACGCTTCGTACGTCAATCATCGGCCGTGAGCTCGATGGCGCTCACGGGCTCGTTGAATGGTTTCTGTCGCAGGACGCGCGCATCTGCGGTTACACAAAGGCCGTATTCTCTGGTCTGACAACCGTGGAGCTCGCGCGCGTGATGCACGATTGCGTCATTCCCCACGCGGAATTGAGGGGCGTCTATCATGTGTCTGTCGACGCGATCGACAAATTCACGTTGCTCCAACGGGTGGCCGAAGCGTACGGGAAGGTCATAGAGATCACGCCGGATGATAAGGTCGCGATCGACCGTTCGCTGGATTCGACGCGGTTCAGGCGGGCCACCGGTTACAGCCCGCCCTCGTGGTCGGAGCTGGTTGCTGGAATGAAGGAATTTGGCTGATCGGCAGGCCGTCCGTCCGCGATCGGCCCAATGGCCATGCCTCTCAATGAAGCGTCATCCGATGCAGCGCGTATTTCTGCTCTCGAAAACCAGTTGCCAATCAGGCGGAATGGCTCTGGTTCCGGTTACTACCGCGTAAAATGAGCCGTAGCTACGTGGGACCGATGCGCGTTGCGAGGCAAGGCTGCCGTCGAGCACGGCCTTGTTCGTCCCCAATACCTGTTTTGAGTTTGCGATGGTCCCGCCGCAATTCGAAATTGGTGTAATAGGACGACAGGTATATCTGTCGCTGTCCCGAATACGCGAAAGTGTTCGAGCCCCCAAGAACATGTTCGGTCTTATCAACCTGGTCGGTGAAGATCAGGGCGTCCTTTGGAGTGCGTTCGCGCACGGCCGACCAAATCTCCTTCAGCGCCGGCGTGAGTGACTCGGCCTGCGTGAACTGCCAGCCGAGTCGACGATGATTGATCCGCGAGACTCCGATCAGGCCAAGAACCGTCACGACGAGGTTGTCGCTGCAACCGAGCTAGGTGTTCGCAAGGTCAGCTTCGGACCTGCTATGTCAAGGTCCGGTGCATTGAGCAGAGCGGTCAGCACCGCGCCGCCAAGGCACACGATTCAAATCAAACCGCTAGACGGCCCCGCTATTTCTCCGAGGATCAGCGCCGGCAAGGATAGGATAAAGGGCTGCCAGGCCGAGCATTCGCTGATGAATGGAAGTGGATCGCTGCGAAACCAAGATCAGGCCGAGCACGATGGAGACGCATACGAAATTGATCTGAAAATAGCCATGAGAAGGCGAGGAACGTCAGCAAACCAAGAGTGAGAGACAGAGCGACTGGCCAATCCGCAATCATCCACGCGAGCACCATCATGAGCTCCCCTCCGGCGTCCCGGCTCGCGAAATACCAATGCGGTGTACGATAGCTCTCGGCTCCAATAGCTGCGTCGGCCGGGAAAATGGCAGAAACTGCGCCAATGAAAGCCGTATAGACGCTGAAATCGCGATCGTCGCAAACACAGCGAGCTTGCTGCGAATGGAAGCGCGCGAATTTGTCACCAAATGCCGGCGGAGCCGGGCGGAACGAGGACCGCAGCGCTGGTGACCTGGAGAGGAGCGATTCAACCAAGCCGGCCAGCATTGCGGCAATACTCCAGCCAAACGCATTTGGGCTGCGTTCGGCCATCCACCAGACGGCAACCGTCAAAGGCGGAACAAAGACCATCGGAATACTTTCCGCGAGGCTGACGGGAAAGGCCGGGATCAGCACCTGCGCGAGGCTGCTGCGCGGGTCTCGCAGTAAGAGCCGTGTGACGTCAGCACCCGCCGCCCAGATGCCGCACGATGTCACGCAGCCGAGCAATGCATGCTGCGGATTCTGGGGGACCAGTGCGGCATCTTTCGGCGGACCGTCTTTCGCGACGACTATCGCGCCCGGCCAAAAGCTGATAGTCCTGCAAGTCCGGAACAAGATCGCGAAGGCCGCATCTGCCAACGCGAGGAAACTCAAGAGTGCAGGCTTGAGGCTAGGATTGCGCTTGACGGGAGTCGTGATCGTGTAGGTTCGACCGTTGGAGCGTGGATCGGATCCGTCGCTGGCCGAAAAGATGAGTGTCCCGTCCCATTGCGAAACCTGCCGCCGGCCTGCGTCCGAATATCAGCGCGCACTGAATGCCGCGGTCCGAGCGCTCGGCCGCTCTCGAATAACATGAGCCTCGAGGCATCCGGCGTTGCGGCCCTCTCCGTCGGACGGACATAAAATCGGCCTGTGCCGGCAACAGGCACCGTTTGATAGGCCTTCCCGATCTCCGGGTCGATCTGATTAGTCGCGATCGAAAACGACATGTCGGCATAAGCCAGAAAAGCCAGCAGAATCCCAGGTTTCCAAGGAACGGTACGATTAATCCTGACAGGAATGGCCGCGGCATTCCCGCGGCGAGCCATCTGAATGGTCCTCCCGCGGCCGCGCGGGAAATCCTCTTTTCCGCTATGCATCACGTTTTGTCCCGATTTTCCACGAGGCCTATTTGATCTGGGCTCGGGAACTGGAATATAGGTTGATGGCGCGAATGGGATCCGGTCACGGCCCGGTGGCAGCAATGGAGTTTTTTGCCGATCGTGTGGCCGATATGCTATTGGCGGGCCACGGTGACCTTCGCGGCAGTGGGGGCTTTGTTCGAAGTCAGGTCGGAGAGCGTCCTCTGTGGAGGAGGTCACTTCCTGCGTGTGTGTTCGAGAGTTGGCCGGCTTGTTCAATGTGTCTGGGCGGTCGTGACGGTCTGACATTTTGTGGCGGTTTTGTTGTGACGAGGATATGATGTTTGCGAACAAGATTGTGGTGATCACCGGCGGCACCGGATCGTTCGGGCAGCATATTTTGAGAGGCTTTCTCGACACGGACGTCGCCGAAATACGCATCTTCAGTCGCGACGAGAAGAAGCAGGAGGAAATGCGGTCTGCCTACAACAATGCCAAGCTGAAGTTCTATATTGGCGACGTTCGTGCATACGATGGCATTTACCAGGCTCTCAAAGGAGCGCACTACGTCTTTCATGCAGCCGCGCTGAAACAGGTGCCGTCCTGCGAATTCTATCCCCTCGAGGCGGTTCGGACGAACGTCCTTGGGACAGAGAACGTCATGAGTGCGGCGATAGCGAGCGGTGTCGAGAAGGTCGTCGTGTTGAGCACCGACAAGGCCGTCTATCCGATCAATGCGATGGGGCAGACCAAAGCGCTGATGGAGAAGGTCATGATTGCCAAATCGCGCAACCTGACGTCGAGCGAGACGTTGTTGTGCGCTACCCGCTACGGCAACGTGATGGCCTCGCGCGGTTCGGTCGTTCCTCTGTTCGTCGGACAGATCAAGGCTGGCAAGCCGATTACGATCACCGATCCCAACATGACGCGTTTCATGATGTCGCTCGACGACTCTGTGGCTCTCGTTCTGCATGCCTATGCCCACGGTCGTCAGGGTGATGTTTTCGTGCAAAAGGCGCCCGCTGCGACCGTCGCAGATCTGGCACAGGCGTTGAAGGAGATCTTCAATTCCGATTCTCCCGTCCAGGTGATCGGAACGCGCCACGGAGAAAAGCTCTACGAGTCCCTCGTTTCGCGCGAGGAGATGGCGCGCGTAGAGGATATGGTGCAATATTATCGTATTCCCGCGGACAACCGCGATCTCAACTACGCGATGTATTTCACCCGTGGTCAGGAGGAGATCGCAAGTCTCGATGACTACACGTCCCACAACACCGAGCGGCTGAGCGTGAGCGAGTTGAAGCAATTGCTGCTCAAGCTCGATTTCATCCAGCAGCATCTGAGCGCGTGAACGCCGGCTAGGTGCGGAGCGATGCGCAGTGGATGTTGGGACGGCTCATCTCTGGATGCAACTCGTTCTCAATGAACAGGATACCCCAGGCAGCTGATGGATCGCGGCGGTTTTCCGAGGGCGCCCGGCTGTGCCTGACGATTTGCTCCCATATTGCGATCTTCAGTGTGACATTAGTTCTGGTCGCAAGATATGACCGCTTGGTTGGACCGGACGTTCGCGCCGCCTACTTGTTCTATCCCCCGATCTTTCACATCTTCTACGATGCCGATCAGTTGCACGTCGTCGCCTTCGTGATTGCGGTCTTTGCTTGCCTTTCCTGGCTGTTCGCGACAGCGCGTTTCAGCTTCGGCTATTTCGCCGGCTTCTACTTCTACACGATGATCTTTGGCTATCTTTGGCTAAATTCTTTCTCCGATCTCGAGTACAATCATAAATTGGCGGGACTTTCCGCGGCGGTTTCGCTCATCACTTTTCTGCTGCCTGCATTGTTCATATCGGCTCCGTTACGCCAGCGGTTCAAACTATCGATGCTGGCGTTCGACCGGATGTTGACACTCATTCTGCTGCTTAGTATTGGGATCGCTGCGGTCGGCGCCATCTACAATTTCCGGGTCGTTGCACTCCCGGATATCTATCGATTTCGGGAGCAGATGTCGGCGCCGACGATCGTGAATTATCTCGTTACGATAGTTTCCAGTGTGCTGCTGCCATTCGCATTTGCCGGCTTCGTCGCGCGCAGGGCGTATTGGCTGGCCTTTGCGGTGTTGCTGGTCCTTCTGGCCCTTTATCCAATCACCTTGACCAAATTGGCGTTCTTTGCGCCGCTCTGGCTCCTTCTCATGTTGCTGCTTGCAAGGCTTCTTGAGGCCAGGGTCGTCGTCATCTTGTCGCTGCTTGTCCCCATGCTTGTGGGAGTGATCCTGTTGCTGGCGCTGGGATCAAAAGCGGCGTTCTTCTTCTACATAGTTGATTTTCGACAGATCACGATTCCGGCTCTCGCCCTGGATGTCTACAACGACTTCTTTTCCTGGCACGATCTCACCCACTTCTGCCAAATCACGGTCTTGAAGCCGCTGATGCGCTGTCCGTATCAGGGGCAACTGTCCGTTCTCCTTGAAGAGCAGTACCGGCTGGGGAACTACAACGCGTCGTTGTTTGCGACGGAAGGTATCGCATCGGTTGGACCGCTTTGGGCTCCGGTGGTGACCTTCGCATGCGGTCTCGTTTTTGCTCTTGGAAATCGGTTGTCTGCCGGATTGCCGGCCGACTTCATCTTGGTTTCCGCCGCAATCCTTCCGCAAATTTTGCTCAACGTACCGCTGTCGACAGCTATGGTCAGTCACGGCATGGGATTGCTTTTCCTGCTTTGGTATCTTACGCCGCGAGCAATGTCTGGGACAGGCCGCCCGGCTTCTGCGATGGGGACTGACGCGCCGACGTCGTTCTAGGACACGCCGAGGAGCGGGTCTCGGAACACGAAGAACGACGGCGAGACCATGAGGCGAGCTCGCGAGCCGGCGGGAATCGCCCCGCCAAGGCGTGCGCCCGCGTTGCTGATCCGCGGACTCGTCCTGATGGGGCCTATTTGCCCTCGAGACCTGGCGTGATAAAGACGCCGCAGGCGGTGGCCCCTCAAAGGATTAATCTGGAAATAATACCATGAAGGTAATGTCCATTTTCGGCACGCGCCCTGAAATGATCAAGATGTGGGGGACGCTGAAGAAGCTCGACGAGCTGAATTTCGACCATATCATGGTGCATACGGGGCAGAACTTCACGCCCGAGCTCCGCGACTTCTTCTTCAACGACCTGAAGCTGCGCAGGCCGGACTACGAGCTGGAAATAGACACGTCTGGCTACGCGCCGGAAGTGGCCGACGTGATTCGCAAGTCGGACGCCCTGATGGAGAAGGTCAAGCCGGATGCCCTCGTTACACTCGGGGACACCTACAGCGGGCTTAGTGTGCTACCGGCAGCTCATCGGGGCATCAAGATTTTCCACATGGAGGCGGGATTGCGGGCTTGGGACAGTCGAATGCCGGAGCAGCGCAACCGAATTTTGATCGACCATCTCAGCAACGTCCTGCTGCCCTACAACCGCTATCACCGCGAGAACCTACTGCGTGAAGGCATACATCCGTCGAAGGTAATCATGACGGGCAATCCGACATTTGAGGTCATGCGTGCGTTTGCGCCCGAGATTGATCGTAGCGATGTCTTGAAGCGTTTGGGGCTCGAGCCAAAAAATTACATTCTGGTGACGGCGCATCGCAGCGAGAACGTCGACAATCGCGAAAACCTGCAAATCATCTTCACGGCGCTCGGCGTCCTCAATCAGCGCCTGAAGCGCGAGATCATCTTTCCGATGCATCCGCGCACGACCAGTAAGCTGAAGGGGATAGAGGTCCCATCGAACATACGTATCATGCGTCCGCTCGGCTTCTACGATTTCAACCAATTGCTCAAGGAATCCTACTGCGTGCTGTCCGATTCCGGTACGGCCGCGGAGGAGGGGCTGTTCTACAAGGTCCCAAATGTCAGCCTTCGCATGGCGACCGAGCGCATGGAGACGCTGGAGAGCGGAGCGACCATCGTCTCGGGCATGGAGGCAGAGAATATCGTTGAGGCGGTGACGCTGGCGACGAGTTTGCCATGGAGTGCGCGTTACGAGCTCGAAGAAGACTATTCACCGTCCTCGGTCGTGGTAAACGCGATTCGCACCAAGATCACGAATTTCTTCTAGATCTTGTGGAAGGCGGGTTGTCCGGCTGAAGTCCCGGATCTCATCCAAAGCTTAGAAAACGGCCGGCGGCTTTGCAGATCGCTCTCATCTCGACCGACTATCCACCGCTACGAACTTCTGCGGCGGTGCAGTTGCGCGACCTCGCGCAGCAAATCGCCGGGCTCGGTCATCATCCGGTGGTCATCGTTCCATCCCCCATGTCGGGCAAGCCATGGATGCTCGAGCGGATGGACGGTATTGAGGTGCTGCGGCTCGCGGCGCCCCCGACTCGCTCACCATCCTTCGCGCGGCGGGCGATCGCCGAGATGTGGCTTCCGTTTGCAATGCTTCGCAGCATGCGTCGCAGCCCCTTTGCTTCCGCGAAATGGGACTTGTTGGTGTGGTATTCGCCACCGGTCTTTTTCGGCCCTCTGGTCGCCGTGCTGCGACGCAAGTGCCGAGCCAAGACCTACCTGATCCTGCGCGATATCTTCCCGGAATGGGCCCTCGACCTGGGGTTGATCAACAGGGGGCCGGTCTTCTTCCTGTTCAAGGCCGTGGCCGCCATTCAGTACGCAATCGCCGACGTCATTGGAGTGCAAACGCCGTCCAACCTCGCCTACCTCTCGAGTTGGGCGAGCCCGTCGCGCCGCATCGAGGTTTTGCACAACTGGCTCAGGATTACGCCTGACATCGGCTGCAGCATCGCGCTAGAGAAGACGGCTCTCGCTGGCCGAAAGATTTTCGTCTACATCGGCAACATGGGCGTCGCTCAAGGCCTCGACATTTTTCTCGAGCTTATCGAGCGCTCGCTTGACCGAACCGACATCGGGTTTGTCTTCGTGGGCCGTGGCTCCGAATTTGCCCGCCTCCAGCAGGAGAAGGCATCGCGGGGCCTGAAGAACACGCTATTCTTCGACGAGATCGATTCTTGCGAAATTCCAGGTCTTCTTGCGCAATGCCATGTTGGCCTGGTCGCGCTCCATCGGGACCACAAAACGCACAATATTCCCGGCAAGTTTGTTTCGTATGTTCAGTATGGCGTTCCTGTACTGGCACGTGTAAACGCCGGTACGGATCTGCAACGATTGATTGAAGACGAACAGGTGGGCAAAGTATATGTGGGTGATTCCGTGAGCGAACTCAAACGGTTGGCCGTAGAGCTTGTGGATGACGCGGGCCAGCTGCGTGCCATGGCCGAGCGTGGACGGAAACTCGGCCGCTCAATGTTCTCTCCGATCGCGGCGGCCCGTCAAATTGTTGCTTCGGCAGAGGCTGCGTCGGCAACCCCCGGGGAATGACCGACACAAGGAGCGAGGTCGGGAACAGGCTCACGTGCAATGGAATGGAACTTTATCATCGGGTGGGATGTTCCGCTCCTGCAATCTAGGCATAAATGAGGGAATGGCCTTGCGGATCCTG
Organism: Bradyrhizobium sp. JR4.3; assembly: GCF_040547695.1. Lineage (NCBI taxonomy): Bacteria > Pseudomonadati > Pseudomonadota > Alphaproteobacteria > Hyphomicrobiales > Nitrobacteraceae > Bradyrhizobium > Bradyrhizobium sp. JR4.3. The sequence goes on from NZ_JBEPQF010000025.1 coordinate 64,765, forward strand.
GTGACCGGCTCCTCGGGATTTATCGGATCGGCCGTGGCGTCCGCGCTCGCAAACGCCGGCCACGTCGTGCGAGGCGCCTCGCGCAGGCGCAGCGCGCCTCTGGACGCAGCCGGCGTCGAATGGATGGAACTGCCGGATCTCGAGAGCACTGTCGACTGGTCCCCGCTGCTCGACAGCATCGATACCGTCATTCATCTTGCCGCCATTGCCCATCGCAGCCACATCGACAGCGGGCAGTATGCCCGGGCCAATCGGCTTGCGACCGCGAATCTGGTGCAGGCCTGCGCTCGGCATCAAATCAAGCACCTGATTTTCATGTCCTCGATCAGTGCCCAGGCGGGCTCTGCGGCGGACCACGTCATCACCGAGCAGGACGAGCCGTGGCCGATCACGGCCTATGATCGGGCGAAACTCGCCGCCGAAGAGGAAATTCGTCGCGCCGGCGTGCCGTTCACGATTCTGCGGCCGGTCATCGTCTACGGACCCGGGGCGAAGGCGAATATCGCCATGATGATCCGCATCGCGGCACTGCCCGTGCCACTCCCGTTTGGCTCCTTCAAGAACCGCCGGTCGCTGTTGTCCATCGACAATCTGGTGCAGGCGGTGATGGTCTGCCTCGACAATCCCCAGGCGATCAACCGGACGTTCATCGTCTGCGATCCGGAGCCGATCACGCTTGCGGATATGATCGCGACGTTGCGGGAGGCGGCGGGCCGCCCGCCCAACCTGATCCCGGTCCCGCCGCTGGCGGTGCGGGCCCTGGTGATTGCTGCGGGACGACATTCGCTATGGGATCGCATCGGCCGGGAACTCGTGGCAAGCTCGGCGGACCTTCAGAAGGTCGGATGGTGTCCCCGCGTGGCGACGCGAGAGGGTCTGCGCGCGATGATCCAGGCGGCCATCTCGCAGTCGCAGGGTTCGTCGCGATGAAACGAATGCTCGATGTTGCGGCGGGGGCACTCCTCCTCCTGGCGCTCTGGCCGATCCTCCTTCTGGTTGCTCTCGCCATCCGGCTGGAGAGCAAAGGGCCGGCGATCTACAAGCAAATCCGCGTTGGAAAGGACGGGCGTGAGTTCACCTGCTACAAATTCCGGACGATGTTCACGGGCACGGCTGATCTTCCGACCCATCAGGTCGCAGCATCCGCGGTCACCCCGCTCGGTGACTATCTGCGGCGCTTCAAGATCGACGAGCTGCCGCAGCTCTTCAACGTGATTTCGGGCCGCATGAGTCTGGTCGGCCCACGCCCCTCTTTGCCTTCGCAGGTTGAGCTCGTCCAGGCGCGGCGGCAGCTGGGTGTGCTCGGCGTGCGCCCCGGCATCACCGGGCTTGCCCAGGTCAGCGGCGTCGACATGTCGGACGCGGAGCGCCTCGCCGAGCTTGACGCGCGATATGTGCACGACCAGAGCCTCGCGGGCGATCTCAAATTGATCTGGGCGACCTTGCGCGGGCAGGGGGTCGGCGTGGATCAGGTCGTGCGGACCTGACAACGCGCTCGGTTGGTTATTGTTCGAGCATGATCTCCTCGCGAACGCGTTCCGCGTTTGTGGCGAGGGAAAACCCCTGCACACTTTTCCGGGTCATGCTCTAATCAAATACCGGGCGGAAGCTTCGCGGCTTCCAGCCGAAGTCCCGGGCGGCCGGCGTGGCATCGAACGTCATGTCCTTCATCATGCGCAGGCCCATGGCGACATTCGCGGTCGGATACAATGGCCTCGCCGTCCTGAAGGCCACGCGCCACAGCCAGGGTGGGACTGAAACCAGCCGCCGCGGGCGCCGCATTCCGTCGAACAGGCGGCCGATCATTTCGCGATAGGACAGTGTCTCGGCACCGGGGAGTGCGTAGAACTTGTTGGCGGCGGCCGGGCAGCCGGCCGCGGCGATGGCACCGATGGCGAGATCCTCGGCATGAACCGGCTGGCGCAGGCCCGGCGCGCCGCCGACCAGCGGCATGAACCCGAAGCGACGGATCAGCCGCGATAGCGGCGTGATGTTCGTATCGCGGCCCTCGGCGTAGATGAGGGTCGGGCGCAGGATGGTCCAGCCGATGCCCCGCTGTGCGCAGAGCGCGGCGATGGTTTGCTCGGCCCCGATCAGCTTGCGGATTATTTCGCGCTCTTCGGCGATCTCGGTATCCTGCTTGGTGAGCACGCTGGTTGAGCTGAATGCCACGACGCGCCTGATGGACCGTGTGAGGATCAGTGGCAGCGCGTCAGCCAGCAGGATGGCGTCAGTGGTGCAGTAGAGCGTATCGAATGGTGCAAAGGTCAGCGTATCCGGCTGCTGAAGATCGCCCCGGATCCACGTCACCCCGGCGCTCGTGCGCGGCGATCGCGACAGCGCGAGCACGTTCTCGCCGCGGCGGACCAGGTGCTCGACGATGTAGCCGCCGACCAGTCCGCTGCCGCCGATAACAAGACGCGTCCCGAGCTGATGTGTCGTCTCGTCGTCCATGCGCCCCGCCCAGCCAGATCGAACTCATGGTGCCCGTGATTGTAGAAGCAATGCTAGCGCACTGGGTCAAGCTTGCTCTGCTCCAGTTTGGCCGCCTCGCGCTCGGCAGCCGGCATCAGGCGTCTGCGCTCGCGCTCCTTCATCCACGCGTCGTATTCCGGCGTGCCCGCCCGCGGCGGGGCATCCGCCGGCAAGCCGCCGGCCCATTGCGGGACGTAGTCGCCCATGCCGGACGAGAGCTTTTCGTTGACGGTGCCGCAGCCGGACAGGCTCGCCGAGAGCGCGAGGAGGATCAGGAGGGCACGTAAAGATCTGGGCATTGTACGGAGGGCGCGAGGTCAGTCGTGTTGGACGCCAGGTAGGCTGTCGCCGGGAGAGTAGCCTTCAACAAGGTAAAATAGACTTATTCGAGACCGGTAATATGATACCATACAGTGCCGACTCTCGCCCTGCGGATGTTCAAATTTCTGCAAACAAAAGACGAAATCCTCCATCCACCCGGGTGGCAGCGTTTCTAGACTGCAGCAAGGGCTCGCGGCAAAGGCGCTCGATCCGAGATGGGGCTTTTTTGTTGACAAGTCCATTTTGTTTGTACAATCGTACAAAATATAGCAATCATGTTCACGATGCCCGGGTTACCCGGTCGTGACCCGATATCGCATCTGCCGTCGGCAATCGGAACGCTCGGCTTGCGCCGAATGGTCGCCAAACGTCCGATTGACAATAAGGGCGCGAAAGACGCCATGTGGCGCACGGCATCACGCGTGCGTGAGCTAAACTTAAGGCAAGGATCGGGCACTCGGTCCAGCGCACAAGAGATCAGGAATGAAGGGGAGGGACATCTGATGTTCGAACGCAAACAACTGTCTCGTAGGACTGTTTGGGCTGCAGCAGCTGCCGCCATCGCGGGCCTTGCGGCCATCGCACCGGCCAAGGCCGAGGATAGCGTCAAGGTCGGTCTGATCCTGCCGATGACCGGCGGCCAGGCCTCGACCGGCAAGCAGATCGAGAACGCGATCAAGCTCTACATGCAGCAGAAGGGCGACACCGTCGCCGGCAAGAAAATCGAGATCATCCTCAAGGACGATGCTGCGATTCCCGACAAGACCAAGACCGCCGCGCAGGAGTTGATCGTCAACGACAAGGTCAATTTCATCGCCGGCTTCGGCGTGACCCCGGCCGCGCTCGCGGCGGCGCCGCTGGCCACGCAAGCCAAGATCCCGGAGGTCGTGATGGCGGCCGGCACCTCGATCATCACCGAGCGCTCGCCCTATATCGTGCGCACCAGCTTCACGCTGGCGCAGTCCTCCACCATCATCGCGGACTGGGCGGTGAAAAACGGCATCAAGAAGGTGGCGACGCTGACCTCGGACTACGCGCCGGGCAATGACGCGCTCAACTTCTTCAAGCAGAACTTCACCGCCGGTGGCGGCGAGGTGGTCGAAGAGGTGAAGACGCCGCTCGCCAATCCCGATTTCGCACCGTTCCTCCAGCGCATGAAGGACGCCAAGCCCGACGCCATCTTCGTGTTCGTGCCGGCCGGCCAGGGCGGCAACTTCATGAAGCAGTATGCCGAACGCGGGCTCGACAAGGCCGGCATTAAGGTGATCGGACCGGGCGATGTGACCGACGACGACCTCCTCAACAACATGGGCGACGCCGTGCTGGGCACGGTCACCGCGCACCTCTATTCGGCGGCGCATCCCTCGCAGATGAACAAGGATTTCGTCGCGGCCTATAAGAAGGCCTACGGAAACCGGCCGGGCTTCATGGCGGTGAGCGGCTATGACGGCATTCACCTGATCTACGAAGCGTTGAAGAAGACCAATGGCGACACCGACGGCACCAAGCTCGTCGAAGCCATGAAAGGCCAGAAGTGGGAGAGCCCGCGCGGCCCGATCTCGATCGACCCCGAGACCCGCGACATCGTGCAGAACATCTACATCCGGAAGGTCGAGAAGGTTGACGGCGAGCTCTACAACGTCGAGTTCGCGACCTTCGAGGCCGTCAAGGATCTCGGCAAGACCAAGAAGTGACGCGCGAAAGCGCGTCATCCCCAAGCGCGCATTAGCGCATCGGGGATCTCGCCCGCCACTCTCGTCATGCCCGGGCTGACCCGGGCATCCACGCGAGAGTCGAACCAAGAACGTGGATGGCCGGGACGGCCCGGCCATGACGATAACGCTAAGCTGAGACGATGACCTCAATCCTCACCAACCTGTTCGATGGCGTTGCCTACGGCATGCTGCTGTTCGTGCTGGCTTGCGGGCTCGCGGTTACGCTTGGTTTGATGAACTTCGTCAATCTCGCCCATGGCGCCTTCGCCATGGCCGGTGGCTATGTCTGCATGGTGCTGGTCAACCGAATGGGCTGGCCATTCTTCGCTGCATTGCCGCTTGCTTTCGTCTCCTCCGCTGCGATCGGCATTGTGCTCGAGCGCACGCTGTACCGACACCTCTATGCGCGCAGCCATCTCGACCAGGTGCTGTTCACGATCGGCCTCACGTTCATGTCGGTCGCGGCCGTCGATTACATCCAGGGTTCGTCGCGGGTCTTCATCAACCTGCCGGCGGCGCTCCAGGGTCAGTTCGACCTGTTCGGCGTTGGCATCGGCCGCTACCGGCTGATGATCATCGTGATCTGCGGGCTGCTCACCATCGGTCTCCAGATGGTGCTGGCCAAGACGCGGTTCGGCAGCCGCCTGCGCGCCGCGGTCGACGATCCCCGCGCCGCGAGCGGCCTCGGCATCAACGTGCCGCAGGTGTTCGCCTTCACATTCGCTTTTGGCTGCGGCCTGGCCGGTCTCGGCGGCGCGCTGAGCGCCGAGATCCTCGGCCTCGACCCGTACTTTCCGCTGAAGTTCATGATCTACTTCCTGATTGTGGTCACCGTCGGCGGCTCGTCCTCGATCACCGGCCCGTTCCTGGCCTCGCTGCTGCTCGGCATCGGCGACGTCGCCGGCAAATATTACGTCCCGAAGATGGGACCTTTCGTGATCTACACCATGATGATCGTGATCCTGATCTGGCGCCCGAACGGTCTGTTCGGCCGCACGGCCGCGCGTTGAGTTCGCCGATGAGCGCCTCCTCCGACGTCGGCTATCACGCCCAGCGCCAGGCACGCTGGCACTATGGCGAGGCCGCTTTCTGGCTGATCGTGCTGGCCTGCGGCTTCGTATTTCCCACGCGTTATTTGATCATGACGGACATCCTGCGGCTCGCGCTGTTTGCGATGTCGCTCGATCTGATCCTCGGCTACGCCGGCATCGTCTCGCTCGGCCATGCCGCCTTCTTCGGCGTCGGCGCTTACGCGGCGGGGCTTCTCGCGCTGCACGGGATCATCAACGAGCCCGTCCTTGCGCTTGTTGTCGCCGGCCTTGTCGCGATGGTGCTCGGCTTCGCCACCAGCGTCCTGGTGATCCGTGGCGTCGATCTCACGCGGCTGATGGTGACGCTCGGCATCGCGTTGCTGCTTGAGGCATTGGCCGAACGCTTCTCCAACATCACCGGTGGCACCGACGGCCTGCAGGGTATCGAGATGCAGCCGATCTTCGGCGAGATCCCGTTCGACATGTTCGGCAAGACCGGCTTCTTCTATTCGCTCGCCGTTCTGTTCTTGTTGTTCCTGTTCGCCCGCCGCGTCGTGCATTCGCCGTTCGGGCTGTCATTGCGCGCGATCAAGAACAATCCGCTGCGCGCGGCCGCCATCGGCATTCCCGTCAACCGCCACCTGATTGCGATCTACACGCTCGCCGCGTTCTATGCCGGCATCGCAGGCGCGCTGTTCACCCAGACCACCGCGATCGCCTCTCTCGATGTGTTCGCCTTCGAGCGCTCGGCGGACCTGATGCTGGTGCTCGTCATCGGCGGCACCGGCTATCTCTATGGCGGGCTGATCGGCGCAGTGCTGTTTCGCATGCTCCAGGAGTTGTTCTCGACCATCACCCCGCAATACTGGCAATTCTGGATCGGCCTCGTGCTGGTCGCGATCGTCCTGATCGGACGGCAGCGCCTGCATCGCTGGATGCTGTATGTGCCCAATCTGGTCATCAGGCAGATAGCCGGGCGCAAGGCCGTCGTCGCCGCGCCGGAGAGCGACGCATGACTATCGCGCTCGAAACCCAGAATCTCGAAAAGCAGTTCGGCGGTCTGCGCGTCACCCGCGACTTGTCGCTAAAAATCGAACAAGGCGCCCGCCACGCGCTGATCGGCCCGAACGGCGCCGGCAAGACCACGGTCATCAACCAGCTCACTGGCGTGCTCAAGCCGAACTCGGGCCGCATCCTGCTCGAAGGCCAGGACGTCACGGATCTGCCCGTGCACAAGCGCGTGTTGCGCGGCCTGTCGCGTACCTTCCAAATCAACCAGCTCTATCCCGACCTGACCCCGCTCGAGACCATCGGTCTCGCTGTCTCTGAGCGCCTAGGCCATGGCGGCGACTGGTGGCGGCGGATGGGCACGCGCAGGGACGTCAACGGCGAGATCGCCGACCTCCTGACGCGTTTCCACCTGCTCGACGTCATGAACGAGCAGACCGTGACGCTGCCTTATGGCAAGCAGCGCCTGCTCGAGATCGCGGTCGCGATCGCCGCCAAGCCGCGCGTGCTGCTGCTGGACGAGCCCGCCGCCGGCGTGCCCGAGAGCGAGCGCCACGACATCCTCGCCGTCGTCGGTAGCCTGCCGCGCGATGTGACCGTGCTACTGATCGAGCACGACATGGACCTCGTGTTCTCTTTCGCCGACCGCATCTCTGTCCTGGTCTCCGGCGCGCTGCTCACCGAAGGCCCGCCCGAGCAGGTCGCGCGCGACCCGCAAGTGAAGGCGGTCTATCTCGGCGAGGAGGCGGTCAATGTCTGACCTGCTCGCGATCGACTCGCTTCGCGCCGGTTACGGCGAGGCCGTGGTGCTGCCGAACATGTCCCTGCGTCTCGCCGAAGGCCAGGTGCTGGCGCTGTTGGGGCGCAACGGCACCGGCAAGACCACGCTGATCAACTCGATCGTTGGCGTCACCCGTCGCTTCTCCGGGACCGTCGGGCTGGCCGGTACCGACGTCACCACCTTGCGGCCGGACCAGCGGGCGCGCGCCGGGATCGGCTGGGTGCCCCAGGAGCGCAACATCTTCCGCTCGCTCACGGTGGAGGAGAACATGTCCGCAGTGGCCCGGCCCGGCCCCTGGACCGTCGAGAGGGTCTACGAGATGTTCCCGCGGCTGAAGGAGCGGCGGAGCAATTTTGGCAACCAGCTCTCCGGCGGCGAGCAGCAGATGCTGGCGATCGGTCGCGCGCTGACCCTCAATCCGAAAGTGCTTCTCCTGGACGAGCCGACCGAGGGCCTTGCCCCCATCATCGTCGAGGAGCTCTTGAGAGCGATCGGGACCATCACGCGGGCGGGCGGCATCTGCTCGATCATCGTTGAGCAGAATGCCCAAAAGATTCTGGGGCTGGCCGACCGTGTTGTGATATTGGAGCGCGGAACGATCGTCCACGACGCCCCGAGCGCCGCGCTGAAGGCCGACCCGTCGGTCCTCGAGCGCCACCTCGGCGTCGCAGGGGCGGCGGCCCACTAAAAAATTCACGGGAGTTTAAGAATGCAGCGAACCAAAGCCCCCTTCCGCGCCGACGAGGTCGGCAGCCTCCTGCGCCCCGCCAAGATCAAGGAAGCCCGCGCCAGGCTGGAGAAAGGCGAGATCTCGGCCGACGACCTGCGCAAGATCGAGGACATGGAGATCGAGAAGGTCGTGCATAAGCAGGCTTCGCTTGGCCTGAAGCTCGCAACCGACGGCGAATTCCGCCGCTCCTGGTGGCATTTCGATTTCCTGGCCAAGCTCACCGGCTGCGAAATGTTCCACCCTGACACCGGCATCCAGTTCGCGGGCGTCGAGACCCGGCATGACGCGGTACGCGTGATCGGCAAGCTCGACTTCCCGGATGACCATCCGATGCTGGATCACTTCCGCTTCCTGAAGAAGGTCGCCGACCAGGCCCACGTGACCGCCAAGATGACGATCCCGTCGCCGGCGGTGCTGCATTTCCGTGGCGGCCGCAAGGCGATCTCCAAGGACGTCTATCCCGATCTCGACGCCTTCTACGAGGACCTCGGCAAGACCTACCGCAAGGCCGTGAAGGCGTTCTATGACGCCGGCTGCCGCTATCTCCAGTTCGACGACACCGTGTGGGCCTATCTCTGCTCGCCGGACGAATTGCAGAAGGCGCGCGAGCGCGGCGACAATTCCGAGGGTCTCCAGCAGATCTATGCGCGCGTCATCAACTACGCGCTGGCCGAGAAGCCCGCCGACATGGTGGTGACAACGCACGTCTGCCGCGGCAATTTCCGTTCGACTTGGATTTCGTCAGGCGGCTACGAGCCGGTTGCTGAGACCATGCTCGCCGGCACCAATTACGACGGCTATTTCCTCGAATACGACAGCGACCGCGCCGGTGGCTTCGAGCCGCTGCGCTTCCTGCCCAAGGGCAACAAGGTCGTCGTGGTCGGCGTCATCACCTCGAAGTTCGGTGAACTCGAGAACAAGGACGCCATCAAGCGCCGTCTCGAGGAAGCCGCCAAGTTCGCGCCGCTGGAGCAGCTCGCACTCTCCCCGCAATGCGGTTTTGCCTCGACGGAAGAGGGCAACGTCCTCTCCGAAGAGGAGCAGTGGGCCAAGCTCAGCCTCGCGGTCGAGATCGCCAGGGAAGTTTGGGGGAAATAGGGTTTCCATGCTCATTCTCGCGGCGCGTCCGATCACCCAGCTTTCCCCGCGCAATGGCTTTAACGGCTTCTCCGTGCTCTCGCCGGCCACGAATCTTCATGTCACCGTCCTTCCCGAATTAAAGATTAATCCAAGCCGGTGGGCCGACTTGGTCGTCCTTGAGGGGCGCGGATTTCAGCCTGGGATGAACTGAAGTCGTGCAAGAGCTTCAGCCACCGCCGCCGCTTCGCCTCTCTGCTGGCCTCTAGAGCTAGTCGGTGTGTACTATCAGCGATCGGAGGTTGCCATGACTCTGCTTTTTTGACGTAGAAGCAGTACTTGCCATGCGACTGCGATTATCCCACCGCTAGAGCTCGAAGCCCGGCAGGAACGTCGCGACGTTCCACGATCTCCGCCGGCACGATGTAAGAAGGCCGCTGTTACGCGCGGAGCTGCCGTGCGAAGGTCAGGTAATGGCGGGAATCAATTCATCGCTTTGGTTTGTTCGCCGCGCGCCGAACCTTTCGATATCGATCCACAGGGAGCACGGCCAGCCAAAGCAGCGCAATGCTGAATGCGACGGTCGCGCAGACATACCGACGTTATTCGGTGCCGTCACATCGCGCGTGTCTCGGTACATCATCTCTCTTATAAAAATGCGACAGATACATCGGATAGCTCAATTCGCCGATCATGCTGTCCCATGCCGATCCGCGCGACAGGGCGAGCAGAAAGGGACAGGATACGGCGACCATTGCGAGTATGTTTCCGTTCAATAGGAATGGAATTTGCCAAAGCGTCGTCAAGTGTAGATGATGGTACACGATGATGATCGCCAGCACTCCCAGGCAAATCATGCCAGCCCTTCGGAAGGGACGCCCCACGCTCCAACCACCTACCCGCAAAATAGCTTAGGCCACCGGCGGCAAACAACATCATTTCAGCAGGCGAGAAACGTTAGAGCCAGGGATCGCGCGTTGGCAGCGACCAAAGACCGATCGCGACTCGAGTGAGCAATCCTAAACCGAACAATGTGATCAGCCGTGCCGGCGACCGGCAAACGAACGGCGCTATCAGGTAGAACGTCAATTCGACCCCGAGGCTCCACGTTTGCGGAATCAGCAAAAGCTTTCCACATCGGGTTGCCGGGCTCGGTGCCAAAGTGGGAGGTTCGATAAAGTGTGCCGTCGGGACTGATTGCGAAAGACAACAAAAAGTCCTGAAAGAAAATCGTGCAGTCACTCACAATCACGAAGAGTGCAGCCGGAACATCCAGGTTTGAGACGCTCTCGAACCAGACAGGCCTCTCGACCAGCATGAGGGATGCCGCCGCCACTGCCACATATGCTGGCCAAAGCCGCAGATAGCGGCTCACGTAGAAGCGAAAAACGCTCAGATATTCGGCGCGGGTGTTGAGTACTAATGTAATCAGGAAGCCCAAGACTACGTAGAAGGCCTGCACGGCGGTTTATGCCTGAAAGCAAGTCGATGCCGAACAGTTGGCTGCCGGGAGCGTGAGTAACAACGACACCAAAGGGCCAGCAGAAATCGTAAAGTTTCCCATCTGACAGCCCTTGGCTATTCCCCGCCCTGTTAGCGGCCCGTTCTTAGTGTGCAACCGTTCCGTGAACAAGACGCGCTTCACGCCCCTTGAAAGTCGCAGCTGCGATCGTCAGCGATCGGACGGCTGCCAGGGCTCCGCCTTCGTCACGTAGAACCAGTAGTCACCAGCGCCGTTGTTTTTGTCGCCCCATCGCTTAAGATTGAAATGCCAAGCTGGAACTTCACGACGTTCCATGACCTCCGGTGGCACAATGTATAGGACACCGAGGTCGCTGCCGCCCTTCTCCACGCGCGGAGCAAAAACAAAGCCAAACGGCAAGGGTGGCAACACCGGGTGAATTAGACCTTGGTAATACTCGAGGCCGCTCTGCCCGATAATGGCGTCGAAGTCCGCCAGATGAAGGGACGGGACATCGTCGCGAATAGGCTGGTCGTCATTAATTACGAGGAAGCCGGACATCCGTGGGCCTCCGAAGACTAAAGCCTCGCTTCGTGCCGGGAGCGGGGTTGCACTCGCCATGGTCCCAGTGGACGAAAAATGATGGGCTAACCAGGGAACGCAAACAAAGAGCACTGCCATCGCAATTAATCCAATGAGGCCGTTTCGTGAAAATCGGGAGTCCGACGGCAGTTCCGCCGGAGTTGATGCCAGGTTGCTCATCCCCAGCGCAAAGAACAGCGCCATCGTCGGATGACTCGCGGCGAGGACGCGCGATCCTTCTTCGAGGTAGATAATACAGGACGATGCCACGAGGCTCGCCCAGAGAAGTATCCAGAACGTGACTTCGACAGCCTTGGCTCTTCGCATCGTGCCGTGCAGGAGGCCAATCAGGGATATCGCGACCAGTACGTTCGGAAACAGCCAGGCGGGAAAATCGATAGCCCTTGTGTAACCCTGCCACATGACGCTCGGATATTCCGTAGCGAACGTTTGGGCGCCCTCCGCTAGTCGCTGGAAAAAGGGTCCAGGGTGCGCACGGAGATGCGTCCAAGCCGCGGAATAGAGTTGCCGCGCAACAGTATCTTCGCTGCCTTGAACAGCGGTGCCTTCTTCAGCGAGCTTCTTGAGGCAACCATCCCATGTTGTTCCCATCGACAGCCCGCAGAGCACGTAAGAGAAGTTGCCCGTGCTCGGACTGGGACCTGCTCCATAAGCATTCTGCAGCAGGGAATTAAGCCCGAAAACACCAAGCAAAACGCAAGTTGCTGCGACAGCGATCCTTAGTTTCGCTCCGATGCCCTTGCCGAATTGCCAAATCAGCCACATCACGAGAGCAGGAATCGTGAACATGCTTCCCATTCGCGTCATCAGAGCGACGCTCGTCATCGTAAACGCCAGCAGCGCTGCCGTTACGGAATGATCACGAAAGGCTCTGATAAAGAAAGGGATGGACAATAACGCCCAGAACACGCCCAGCGGTTCGGTCAGCGTTGTCGGCACGAAGATGCGATCAAAAATATAGGTCAGAGCAAAAAAAGCTATTGCGGCCCAGATGCCGCGCCACACGACGATCGCATAGGTGGCGAGACAAACAGCGCCCGCGACCACACAAGCCTGCAATATCAACATTGACGGCAACGAGAAGTTGCCAAAGATGAGAAGAACCGATCTGAAACCGGCGGCCAGAGGTCGCCGCAGCGCGATGGGGGACCAGACGCCATCCTTCACTTGATCGAAGGCACCCGCCAGATATCCGGCCGCGTCCGAGAATGGAATCAGGCCTCCGATGTTCGCGTAGTCGAGGTCGCCCGGCCTGACAATTCCGGCCCACATTGCGCTGGTGCAAAATACAAATGCGGACGCGGCAACCGGAAATCCGCACCAGGCGAGAAGCCGTTGCAGCGACTGCTCGGTCGATTCCAGCAACGGCTGGTGGTGACGCGCAGCCAGCCCGATGAACCAGTTTGTCGCAGTCCCCCAGCCCGCCAACATTAGAAGCAGATAGCCAAAATAAGGCTCATACCTGGCCGCCCACTCCGCGACCGGCGACCAACGAATCAATACAGTGGTCGGGAGGGCCCAACCCGCTGCCAATGCATAGAGGATAGACAGGAGATATACAGCTGAAGCGATCAGGCCAGCCCAGCAAAGCCCAAATAACATCAGGTGCGGCGCTGTTATTACGATCGCCTTTGGTCGGTCCCCAAGGCGTGCCGCGAGCGATTTGAGCGGACTAGAGTATATGGAATAGCCGACCAGGGCGCTCAAAATTGCCAGTGCATAGCTAACCCAGGCTCTCGGCCGTACCTTGTATCGAACTGTTGCTGCTGTCTTTGGATCATTCGTCAAGTCAGGAGGAAGTGAGAAGATCACTTGAGCGCCCCAGTGGCTGAAGCCAGTCGTCTTGCCGGTCCGAATCTTTTCGTGCAACGTGTGCGGAGGTCCCATTTCGCGGCCATTGATGCGAAAGTCGAGAAAGGACTGAAAAGGTTTCTCGCCGTTGTCGCCGCTCAGCGGCTGCCTCCACCACGGAGCGGGCGCCTCCTGCGGGACATCTAATATAAACGAAGCTCGCGCCGGATTCGTCTCCGCCGCGAAGGGGCCGACAATTGTGAATTCCTTTCGCCAGGCACCGAGCTGAAGCGCCAGCGACACGAGTGTCAACACGACGAGCGGCCAGAATATCAGCCTCGCACCGAATAGCATCCAGCCGTGCAAGCGGATAGAAGACGGCCCGATGGCAATTTCACCTGTTCGAAATAGCCGCTGCATCCCTACACGCGCTCCATCATGCGGAATGCCAGATGCCTTCGGAGATCCTGGCGTTGATCTCCCCTGCGTCCACACAAACTCGCGGTAAGCGGCCTCGCACAGCTATTTTGGATCCAGCGGTTGCCACGGCTCAGCCTTTGTCACGTAGATCCAATAGTCGTCAGTGTCGTCCTGTTTGTCGAACCATCGCTCGAAATCTGGTTTTTCGCGCCATCGCTTGAGATCGAAATGCCAGACTGGAACTTCACGATGTTCAACCACCTCCGCTGGCACGATGTAAAGGAGGCCGCTGTTGCTGCCACTCTCCACGCGCGGAGCAAAGACGAAGCCAAACGGCAGCGGCGGCAGCATCGGGTGAACTAGTTCTTGATATTGTTCCACGCCGCTCTGTGTGATGATGGCATCGAAGTCCGCCAGATGAAGCGACGGTACGTCGTCGCGAAGAGGCTGGTTGTCCTCGACTACGAGAAAGCCGGACATTCGGTGTCCCCCGAAGACAAAAGTCTCGTTTGGTTTTGGGAGCGGGATTGCGCTTACTAAGGCCGAGATGGGAGAGAAGCGATGAGCTATCCACGGAACGCAAACAAAGAGCATTGCCGCAGCGATTAATCCAACGAAACCGTTTCGTGCTAGTTGAGAGCGCGAGGTGGATTTCGCCGGTAGCTGTGCCAGGTTGCTCATCCCCAGCGCAAAGAAAAGCGCCATCATCGGATGGCTCGCGGCGAGAGAGCGTGCGCCGTCATCAAAGTAGATCAAGGAGGACGAAACCACGATGCTTGCCCAGAGAAGAGTCCAGAACGTAAGTTCGACAGCGTTGGCTCTTCTCGCAGCGCCGTACAAAAATCCGGTGAGGGCCATCGCAGTCAGTACATTCCGAAGTAGCCAATCAGGCGCGTTGATCCGTCCGTAGCCCCTCCAAACTACCTCGGGAAATTGCGTAGCGAAGGCCTGAGCGCTATCGGTCAGTCGCCGGATAAAGGTTCCGGGCTGCGCGCGAAAATTTCTCCAGGCCGCCGAATACAGTTGCCGCGTACGGTCATCTTCGGAGCCTTCAATGGGGGTGCCTTCTGCGGCAAGTTTTTTGACACAGCCGTCCCATGTTGTCCCGATCGACAATCCGCAGAGCACGTAAGCAAAGTTCCCGGTGCTGGGACTAGGACCTCTTGCATAAGCTCTTTGCAGTAGCGAATTGAGCACGAAAACGCTGAGCAAAATGCAGATCGCTATGGTGCCAGTCCTGATTTTTGCCGCGGGGCCTTTGCCGAATTGCCAAACCAGCCACACTGCTAGTGCGGGAATCGTGAACATGCTGCCCATTCGCGTCGTCAGCGCCACGGTCGTCATCGCAAACGCCACCAGCGCCGCGTTAACCGAGTGATCACGGAAAGCCTTGATGAAAAACGGGATCGACAACAGCGCCCAGAACAAGCCAAACGGCTCAGTGAGAGCAGTGGGCACAAAGTAGCGGCTGTAGATATACGTCAACCCAAGAAAGGCTACGCTGGCCCAGACGCCGCGCCACGCGGCGATGGCATGGGTCGCGAAGCAGGCGGCCCCTGCTACCAGACAGGCTTGCAAGATGAGCATGAGTTGCACGGAAGAATTACCAAGAAACAAAAGAACAGATCTAAAAGCCGCAGCCAAGGGCCGCCGCAGGGCCGGCGCGTTCCAAACGCCGTCCTTTACCTGATCGAAGGCGGCGGCGAGATAATTGCCCCCGTCCAGAAAGGGAAGCAGACCGCCAATGTTGGTCGCGTTCGGGTCCCCCGGTCTGACGAGTCCCGCCCATATCGCGCTCATGCAAAGAACAAGGGCACACGCGGTGATCGGAAATTCGCACCATGCGAGAAGCCGTTGCAGCGACTGTTCGTTTGATTCGATCGCTCCCTGGTGAAGCGGATTCGAGCCGACGAGCCACGTCGTTACCGTCCCGAGGCCGGCCAGCATCAAAAGTGGATAGCCGAAATAGGGCTCATTGCTGGCGGCCCATTCGGTGACTGACGACCAATGAATGAGCGCGGTCGTTGGCAGCGCCCATCCCGTTACCAAGGCATAGAGGCTCGAGAGGATATATACCGCAGAGGCGACCAAGCCGGCCCAGCAAAGTCCCGACAATATCACGTAAGGCACTTTTAGGACCCCCGCCCTGATTGGCTCTCCACAGCGTTCCGTGACCGCTCTGAGCGGACCGGAGCATACAAAATAGCCCAGCAGGGTGCTCAGAACTGCCAGGGCGGATGTCACCCAAATCCTCGGCCGTACTTTGTACCGAAGTGTTGCTGTTGTTTCCGGGCCATTCTTGATGTCAGGGGGAAGCGCGAAGATTATTTGGCGCCCCCAGTGGCTGAAGCCGGTCGTGTGACCTGTCCGAATCGTTTCGTGCAGGGTATGTGGCGGCCCCATCTCGCGGCCGTTGATGCGCAGCTTTAGGGATGATTTAGAGAGATTGCCGCCGTCGTCTCCGATCAGCGGCTGCCTCCACCACCGAGCGAGTCCATCCGCGGGGAGCTCTAATACGAGGGAAGCCCGTGGCGGATTCGTCTCCTCTGCAAATGGTCCGGAGACGTTGAATTCGCTCTGCCAGCCACCGAGCTGAAGCGCTAGCGATACCAGCGTCAACACGATAAGCGGCCAGAATATCAGCCTGGCTCCGAACAGCATCCGGTCATGGATGCGGCGGATAGAAGCGAGCTCGATAGCAAATCCGGAAATCCGCAACAGCTGCTTGCACCCTATATTCGCTCGACTATAACGATCATCCGAAATGCCAGATGCTTTCGGAGAATTGCGGGCACCAAGTTCTCGAATGCCAGCGTCGGGCTTACCAGCGCTGCTGGAATCAATGACCATTTCTGAAATCCGCCGCTCATCGGATAGGCAAACAGGCTGTGCCAGTCCACACTTCGGACGCGCAACGAGGGAATCGTCTCCTCGACACGCCGACGCGCCGGCGCGGTGGCAAACAGGAGGGTGGGAATAGCCTGATTGGCGTCGAAAGGGTCCCGGTCGGGATTGATCGCCACCGAAGCAAATGGGTCGGCATTCATATCCACAGGCTCTTCGTGATACCGATCGTAGAACCTGCGCGCCAGCGTTGTCATCGCGGGCTCGATCATGACCAGTCTTCCACCAGGTTTCAGCACGCGCGACGCTTCCTTGAGGAATTCGATCGGGCGCTCAAGATGGTGCAAGACATCGAGCATCACCACGCCGGCAAAGAGGCCGTTCCCGAATGGTAGCCGGTGAGCGTCGGCGACCACGTCGATACCCGGAAAGGACAGAATATCGACAGAGACAACGTCGGAACGAGTTTCCTTAATATGGGCGGTGCCGCCGCCGATGTCGAGGACGGCGCCTTCGGGACAGCTCTCAAAAAGCTGCCGATGGTAGTCGCGGTAAAGGAGCCGTAGCGCCTTCTTTGTCTCCCATACGTCCCGATGAATGATCTGGCGTTGATTCAATCCGTCGGCGCTGTTCGTCATGGCTCACCGCTCAAACGGCCTTGAGTTTGCGATACGCGAACCAAACCATCTTCAACAACAGCCATCCGTCACGGAATCGGGAAATCTGAGTTTCGCCGAACGTCCGCGCCTTGTAATGAATCGGTGTCTCGATGATTTTGAGGTTTTGCTTCGCGGCGCCGAAGATTAGATCGAAATCGCCGAACGGGTCGAAGTTGCCGAAATAGTCGCGCTCCCGGGCCAGCACCTCGTAGTCCTTTCGCAAAAGTACCTTGGTGCCGCAGAGCGTGTCCGTCAGCCGCGTATTCACCAGGTAACTGAACATATAGGCAAAGCAGCGGTTGGCGATGAAATTGAGCGGCCGCATCGCCTCATTTTCCATGGGATAAATCAGGCGGGTTCCGTTCACGAATTCGGCCTTTCCGCTCTCGATGATTGCATGGTACTTCGGCAGCATTTCCGGGGGCATCGTCAGGTCGGCATCCAGAATCATCAGCACGTCGCCGTTCGCTGCTGCGAAACCTTTCCGGACCGCATCGCCTTTGCCCTTGCCCTCCTGCTTCATCACCTTGATGTCCCAGCTATCACTGTAGGCCTCGCGTACCCGCTCGCACTCCTCAAAGGTGCCGTCGCGCGAATTCCCCTCCACGAACAGTATTTCCTGGTTCGCGGCAAATCTCGGCATTCGCAAAATGGCGTTTTCGATATTGCCCTTTTCGTTCCGGCAAGGGATAACGATGCTCACCGATAGTTTCCGATCTGGAAATGGCAGCACCGGACGTCCGACGATATAGGTTCTCAGGCACAGATTTCTGATGCCGGGCAGCGGCGCGATGAACTGGTTGATGAAGGGACCAACTCCCAACCATCGCCTTGGCAGCAATTGCCTTTGCTCCTGACTGATCACTTCGAAATCCGCGAGGTCCATCAGATTCAGAAAGTCAGTCGTCGCAATAAAATTGATTCTTGGTTGCTTGCTGCGCAAACGCAGTAGTTCGGCAAATTTCAGAATCGGCTCCCATAGGTGGGAGTAATAGGCGATGATGATCCGTGTCGACGGCGTGCACAAATGATGCACTTGTCTTAATGTACCATCGATATCTTCAAACATGCCGATGGTGTCGGCGATCACGATGTAATCGAATGGTCCTTCGATCCCGGCCAGCGTAGCCGGATCTTCAACATCGCCCAGAACGAAATGAAGGTGGGGGAACGACTCGCGCGCCTTGGCAATGGTCTTGGCGCTGAAATCGATGCCGACGCCGTAAGAGGGCTGCAATGCGGCGAGTAGACGCGCGGTGCCGCAGCCGAGTTCCAGAACCCGTTTGCCGGGCGGAATGAGAAATCGCATGAACTTGCGGTCGTCTTCATGGTAGGCGGCATTGAACTTGCGCCAGTGTTCCAGGTCATCGAGATTAGTATCTACGTGTTCCAGTAATTCCCGCTTGCGCAGGCTGCTCAACTGCAGCGGAACGGCAGAGTGCGCTAGATTCATTGCAGCCTCAGATCGTGTCGGGACTTGCGTCCGTATTGATGGATCGGTCAAATGCCGTGTTGGTCCCTTGCCCCGGCACGCGCCCGGCTTTTGTAGACTGAACCAGCTTCGAACTGCAACCAGGGAGCGCAAGGGGCTGATTGCGTGAAGTTCCGAGTGGATCAGCCCACACGCGCGATGATGTTCACGCTTTCACCGCTCGAAACCATCCCCTGCAGCTCCTTGGCCGAGGAAGGCAGCCGCTTTTGCGTCCGCTCATCGTAAAACGAGTAGCCATTCGGAATGAAGTAGGAAAGAAGCTGGTCCAGCGAGGCCCCCCGTTCCTCAAGCACATAGGGCGCCAGTTCCATCACGAAGATTGGGCGCGTATCGCGAAGCAATGAAGTGGCGCCTTGCAGTACGTCACATTCAAAGCCGTCCACATCAAGTTTGACCAGCTGAACCTTGCGATCAGCCCCCTGTGCCAGAACGTTGTCGAGACTCCGCGCCTGTGCCGATTCCGTCTGCATTTCGCGGCCAAGATGCTTGGCATGCAATCCGGCCTCGGCTGCAAGCGGCCAACTGGAATAAATCGCGTTCGGAACGGGGGTCGCGTCATTGGCCGTCAGGAAGCAATGGAGCGCTTCCACCCGGGAGGCAAGCGTTGGATTGAGATCGAGATTGCGTCGAAGCTTTCGGAATGCAAATTCGGTCGGCTCGAACGCGATGACTCGCCCATTTGGACCAACGAGCTTAGCCAAGCGCAACGTGTGCGCCCCGATATTTGCGCCGATATCGAGCACGAGAGAGGAGGGCTCGGCCAATTTGCTCAGAGCGACTGCAGTGCTGCGCTCGAAAATTCCGCCGAGATAGATGGCAAAATCTATGCCCTGAGAGAGGTCCAGATCATAGCTTATGCCGTCCCTGACCACGACCTGCCGGTCGGTTCGGCCGAGCAGCGTGCGCCCGGCATGAACCGCGTGATAAATCATGCGGGCAAGGCCAATTTTGTGGGCCGTCTTCATCAATGGGTCCCGGGTGGCGCCTCAGCGAAGGGGTATGCCTAGCTGATGAGCGATCCAGTGTAAACGCGCCAACCCTGCAAATGAGGAATTGACCCCTGTGGCGACCCCATTCGGCTCTTGGCCACGGCGCGCGCGTCGTTAGGCAGATTGAGCAGTGCCTTGACGTGCGCATAGGCGCCGTTGCCGATGATCAGCGCCATCCGCGGGCCGCGAACGGCCGGAGCAGGCGATAGGCACTGACGCCCCGCCAGTCTGCGGCGCCGGCGCCGACGTGGGCTGGGTCGGCGCATCGCGCGGGATTGGCGGCTGCATCCGTCACTAGCGACAGCCGCACCTTTGTGGTGGTTGGCCGTGCTGCCGGCATCAGATGCCATGATCCCCTCGCGCGGGTGTAATCGCCCTTGGTCTCATAGGCCTGCGCGCGGGCGGGTAACGCGACATCAGCACGTTGTTCGGCGCCATCATAATGTTGGCGGGCGGCTTCTCCTTGGTCAGCCGGATGGCTCGGAGCCGTCGGCAATGGCGCGATCGAGATCGCCTCTCGCACACCAGATTGCGGAGCCGTTGATCAGTGGCTGCGGCAGCGTCGGATCGAGCCGGATCGCCTGGTTGATGTCGGTCAGCGTGCCGTTGAGATCCCCGAGCGCCTCCTTCGCGATTCGCGGTTCTGGAACGACAATGCCGATTTCGACTGCAGCTTGATCGTGGCGTCGCAATCGGCGATCGCCTTGGCGTAATCGCCCTTGCCGCGCCAGCATTGCCGCGGTTGTGGAAGATGGTGCCGCTGGACGGGCCGAGCTTCAGCGCACGAAATCCGCGGTCGCGACGTCGAGCTCGCCCTTGTCATAGTCGGCAGAGCCGCGCTGATTGTGGGGCGCTTGGCTCGGCTGCAGCCGGATCGCTTCCGTGGCGTCGGTGATGACCTTTGGGTAGTCCCCCCTTCTTGTTCCAGCCGACTGCGCGCCAGAAATAGACCGTCGCGAGCTAGCCCTTGAACACCTTCAGCGCGAGATCTTGGTGCAGGCATCGATCATCTGGTCCGCCGGCGTGGTGTCGGTGGTGCAGAGCGGCCCCAGCTGGTTGCGCGCCTGCGCAAAAGCTGGCGCCGACCACAGGGTTGCGGCAAGCAGGCAGAGCGTGATGAGCAGGCGACGCATTGGCGGTGGTCCCGTAGAGGAGAGGCGTCTGTTTGTTGCCCGGCAGGGGAAGGTGGTTCACGGCTCCCTGTTGTACACACGGCAAACGGGGGGCGGCCTACCCCTATTCCCTCGGTGGGCAGATTTTGCTAGGAGGCACTACCCAATCCCTCTGCCCACTGCGTCCCACTCCATGAAGAATGACGAAATCCTAAGCCAAATCACCGAGTTTTGCCGTAAGGCGGACATGGCGGAGTCGACGTTCGGCCGGCGCGCGGTGAACGATGGGAAGCTCGTGCACCGCCTGCGCGAGGGCAAGCGCATCACGATCGACACCCTGGACCGGATCCAGGCCTACATGGCTGCATCGATGGTCGGCGGTGTGCCGCCGCCGCGGGGGCTTCAGGTGCCCCCGGAAAAGCGCGATCCGCGCGGCAATTTCCGCTTTTTCGAGAACCGGCAGAAATACCTGCTGTTCGTCCACACTTGCAGTGAGAAGCGGGTGGTCGCCGAGCGCGTGGCGCTGGAGCTTGCCAGCATCCATCCCCGGCCCCCGGCGTTGCGCGTGTTCGATGCCGGCGTGGGCGACGGCACGGTACTGGCACGCGTGCTGCGCTCGATGCATCAGCGCTTTCCGCACATGCCGTTCTATGTCGCCGGCAAGGAACTCAGTCTCGAGGACCTCCGCCTGACGCTGGACAAGGTGCCGGATCGCATTTTCGAGCATCCGGCCTCGGTGTTCGTTTTTACCAACATGCTCTACGCGGAGGCGCCCTGGCTCACGCCGGCATCGCCCGCGGCGGCCGCGGCGACCGTTTGGCACGAGGTTCCCCTGCGGGGGGCTTCCTCGGGCGAGTTCGAGACGCAAATCGCGGAGTTGAAGCCGTTTTTGGAGCAGAACTGGCGCGCGGCTGTCAGCCCGCGCACGGGGATGCCGCTCTATGAGCGGCCTGTCGTGCTGGTGCTGTACCGTGAAGACCAGCGGTTTCTGCTCGATTCGACCATACCGCGGCCGGGCCAGGCCGAGGCCAATTTCGACCTCGTTATTGCATCCCAGCCATACCGCGCGCTGTCCTCGGTCAATTTCAGGGCAAAACGGATTATTGCGCCCCTGGCGCGGGCCTTGCGGGCAGGCGGCCGCCTGATCGGTATTCACTCCCACGGCCAGGATCCGGGCATGGAGATGATCCAGGCGATCTGGCCCGGAGAAAATCCTTTCTCGGTGAGCCGTCATGAGCTATTGCGCGCGGTGAAGTACGAGCTCGGCTCGGTGGGCCGCGACTTAAATTTTAATGCTTACGCAGATAACCGCTCGATCTTCAGGTATGATATGGAAGCGCTGCCCAACGAGGTGACGGGTACTATCGGAACCTCGACAGCCTTTGCAGCCTGGAATGCGGCGGTGTATGTCGCTCAGATTGAGGACGACCGGTTGACGGAAATGACTCAAAACGGCCGCACTCTGGACGCCGCCAGGGACGTGCTGCGAAAGTACAATGGGCTCTGGTTTCTCGACGAATCCTACGTCATCTCGCGCCGGCGTGATTGACATCATTCAAAGCTAAATATCGCAACGCCCGCCAGCTAGCGGCGGAACAAGGGGTTACTGATGCGCGCGTCCTATCTCTTCACCAGCGAGTCCGTGTCCGAAGGCCATCCGGACAAGGTGTGCGACCGGATCTCCGACGAGATCGTCGATCTGTTCTACCGCGAAGGACCGAAAGCAGGCATCGATCCCTGGCAAATCCGTGCCGCCTGCGAAACGCTCGCGACCACCAACAAGGTCGTGATCGCCGGTGAGACCCGCGGTCCTGCATCCGTCACCAATGAGCAGATCGAAGGCGTCGTGCGCGCCGCGATCAAGGACATCGGCTACGAGCAGGAAGGTTTCCACTGGGAGAAGGCGGACATCGAGATCCTGCTGCATCCGCAGTCGGCCGACATCGCGCAGGGCGTCGATGCGCTGCAGCCGGGCGAAGTCAAGGAAGAGGGCGCGGGCGACCAGGGCATTATGTTCGGCTACGCCACTAACGAGACGCCGGATCTGATGCCGGCGCCGATCTTTTACGCCCACAAGATCCTGCGCCTCATCTCGGAAGCGCGCCACTCCGGCCGCGAGAAGGTGTTGGGCCCGGACTCCAAGAGCCAGGTCACGGTGCAGTACGAGAACGGTAAGCCGGTCGGCGTGCGCGAGATCGTGGTGTCGCATCAGCATCTGATCGAGGACATCTCGTCCAAGCAGATTCGCGACATCGTCGAGCCCTACGTGCGCGAGGCGCTGCCGAAGGAATGGATCACTGCGAAGACCATCTGGCACATCAACCCGACCGGCAAGTTCTACATCGGCGGTCCCGACGGCGATTCCGGCCTGACCGGCCGCAAGATCATCGTCGACACCTATGGTGGCGCGGCCCCGCACGGCGGCGGCGCGTTCTCCGGCAAGGATCCGACCAAGGTCGACCGCTCCGCGGCTTACGCCGCCCGCTATGTCGCCAAGAACATCGTCGCGGCCGGTCTTGCGGATCGCTGCACGCTGCAGCTCGCCTACGCCATCGGCGTGGCGCGTCCGCTGTCGATCTACATCGACACCCACGGCACCGGTAAGGTGTCGGAGGATCAGCTCGAGAAGGCCGCGGCCAAGGCGATGGATCTCACCCCGCGTGGCATCCGCAGCCATCTCGATCTCAACCGCCCGATCTACGCGCGCACCTCCGCCTATGGCCATTTCGGCCGTACTCCCGACAACGAGGGCGGCTTCTCCTGGGAGAAGACCGATCTCGTCGAAGCGCTCAAGCGCGCGGTCTGATCACCGACGACCTTTCGGGGCGCCGCGATAGCGGCGAACCCGGAATTCCTAATCGATCGCCTCGAGATTCCGGGCTCGCCCCTCCAGGGTGACCCGGGATGACCAATTCAACAACAGGACGCCCGCAATGAACGCGAAGCCCGGCTTCACCGATTACATCGTCAAGGACATTTCGCTCGCCGATTTCGGCCGCAAGGAGCTCTCGCTCGCCGAGACCGAGATGCCCGGCCTGATGGCCACCCGCGAAGAATATGGCCCGAAGCAGCCGCTGAAGGGCGCGCGTATCGCCGGCTCGCTGCACATGACGATCCAGACCGGCGTGCTGATCGAGACGCTGGCCGCGCTCGGCGCCGACATCCGCTGGGTCTCCTGCAACATCTATTCGACGCAGGACCACGCCGCGGCGGCGATCGCAGCCGCCGGCATTCCGGTATTCGCCGTCAAGGGTGAGAGCCTTACCGAGTACTGGGACTACACCGCCAAGCTGTTCGACTGGCACGGCGGCGGTCACCCGAACATGATCCTCGACGACGGCGGTGACGCCACCATGTACGTCCATCTCGGCCTGCGCGCCGAGACCGGCGACACCAAGTTCCTGGACAAGCCGGGTTCGGAAGAAGAGGAAGTCTTCTTCGCGCTTCTGAAGAAGCAGCTCAAGGAGAAGCCGAAGGGCTACTTCGCGGAGATCGCCAAGAGCATCAAGGGCGTTTCCGAAGAAACCACCACGGGCGTGCATCGTCTCTACGACATGCAGAAGGCTGGCACGTTGCTATGGCCCGCCATCAACGTCAACGACAGCGTCACCAAGTCGAAGTTCGACAACCTCTATGGCTGCCGTGAATCGCTGGTCGACGGCATTCGCCGCGGCACCGACGTGATGATGTCCGGCAAGGTTGCGATGGTCGCGGGCTTCGGCGACGTCGGCAAGGGTTCGGCCGCCTCGCTGCGCCAGGCCGGCTGCCGCGTCATGGTCTCCGAAGTCGATCCGATCTGCGCGCTGCAGGCGGCGATGGAAGGCTATGAAGTCGTGACCATGGAAGACGCCGCGCCCCGCGCCGACATCTTCGTCACCGCGACCGGCAACAAGGACATCATCACGATCGAGCACATGCGCGCAATGAAGGATCGCGCCATCGTCTGCAACATCGGTCACTTCGACAATGAGATCCAGATCGCGGGTCTGCGTAACCTGAAATGGACCAACATCAAGCCGCAGGTCGACGAGATAGAGTTCCCCGACAAACACCGCATCATCATGCTGTCGGAAGGCCGCCTCGTGAACCTCGGCAACGCGATGGGCCATCCGTCCTTCGTGATGTCGGCCTCCTTCACCAACCAGACGCTGGCGCAGATCGAGCTTTTCGCCAACAACAAGGACGGCAAGTACAAGAAGGAAGTCTACGTGCTGCCGAAGTCGCTCGACGAAAAAGTCGCGCGCCTGCACCTCGCCAAGATCGGCGTCAAGCTCACCGAACTGCGCAAGGACCAGGCCGATTACATCGGTGTCAAGCAGGAAGGTCCGTACAAGTCGGACCATTACCGCTACTGATCCGCTGATCGTATCTATTTTCGATGCAAGGCCCCGGAGCGATCCGGGGCTTTGTTGTCTTGAGCGTGACGCACGCGTCTCCCCGAGGTTGTCTCAGGCCGATTGCCAGTTGACGAGCAATGATCCCGGTCAGACAATCCTTGGCAGCGGAGGAAACAATGGCTCAAGACCATTTCGACGTGCTGATCGTCGGTGCCGGCCTGTCCGGCATCGGCGCGGGCTATCATCTTCAGACCAAATGTCCGACCAAGAGCTACGTCATCCTCGAGGGACGCGACCGTATCGGCGGCACCTGGGACCTGTTTCGCTATCCCGGCGTCCGCTCCGACAGCGACATGTTCACGCTCGGCTATTCCTTCAAGCCCTGGACCGATCCGAAGGCGATCGCCGACGGCGCGCAAATTCTCAGCTACGTTCGCGAAACCGCAGCCGAGAACGGCATCGAGAAGCACATTCGCTTTCACCATCGGGTCGAGCGTGCGGCGTGGTCGACGAGTGAGGCGCGCTGGACCGTCGAGGCCGAGCGCATCACCGGCGAGGGCGTGGCACAAACCGTGCGCTTCACCTGCAATTTCCTGTTCATGTGCTCGGGCTATTACAAATACGAGGCGGGCTACACGCCGGAGTTTCCGGGGTTCGCGGATTTCGCCGGCCGCATCGTGCATCCGCAGAAATGGACCGACGACATCGACTGCGCCGGCAAGCGCGTCGTCGTGATTGGCTCGGGCGCGACCGCGGTGACGCTGGTGCCGGAGCTCGCCAAGACGGCCGCGCAGGTCACCATGCTGCAGCGCTCGCCGACCTATGTGGTGTCGCGCCCTGCACAGGATCCCGTCGCCAACAAATTGCGGCGCAATCTGCCGACGCGGCTTGCCTATCACCTGATCCGCTGGCGCAACGTGATGTGGGGGATGTTCTTCTTCCAGCTCAGTCGGCGCCGCCCTGCGAAGGTGAAGGAGCTGGTTCTCAAGGGCGTGCAGATGGCGCTCGGCCCCGACTACGACGTCGCGACCCATTTCACGCCACGCTACAATCCGTGGGACCAGCGGCTCTGCCTTGTGCCGGATGGCGACCTGTTCAAGGCGATCCGCGAGCAGCGCGCCTCCGTAGTCACCAAAGAGATCGACACGTTCACGCACGATGGTATCCGCCTGAAGGACGGCAGCGAGCTTGCGGCGGACATCATCGTGACCGCGACGGGACTGGTGCTCCAGGTCGTCGGCGGTCTTGACATCAGTGTCGACGGCCGCGCCGCGGATTTCGCCAACACGCTGACCTACAAGGGCATGATGTATGCCGACGTGCCCAACATGGCTTCTGCGTTCGGCTACACCAACGCATCATGGACGCTGAAATGCGACCTCACCTGCGAATATGTCTGTCGGCTCATCAACTACATGGACCGGCACAATTTCCGGCAGTGCATGCCACATAATGACGATCCCACGATCACGGCGCAGCCGTCGCTCGATTTCACCTCGGGTTATGTGCAGCGCTCGGTCGCAAAGATGCCGAAGCAAGGCTCGAAGCAGCCGTGGCGGCTCTACCAGAACTACGCGCTCGACATCGTCTCCTTGCGGTTCGGCCGGATCGACGACGGCGTGATGCAATATTCCTGATCGCGACGACCGCGGCGTTCTAAGCCTTGCGCGTGGCAAGCGGCAGGGCAAGATCAATCGCGAGTGCGAGCACCACGGCGCCGCCGCCCAGCGCGAACAAGGCGAGATAATCGCCGCCGGTCTGTGCGTAGATCCAGGAGAAGCCGTAGGCCGCGGCCGCCTGGAACAGCGCAAAGCTGGTCGTGGCATGGCTCCATGTCGTGCGCTGCTGCTCGGCAGAATGTGGGACCAGCTCATGGATGCGTCCGAGCACGAGCGGTACGATGCCAGGTGTGAAGCCGCCGACCACCACGCTCGATACGATTAGCGGGAGAGGCGCGGTACTGACGGTCGGGAGCAACACGGCGGCCGCTTCGATCAGGAAGGCGGCGCGCAGCGCCGGTCCAAACCCAGCGCGGTCCCCGAGATGACCGGTGACCAGCGGGCCGACGATTGCGCCAAGGCCATAGAGCACCCAGTAGTGCGATCCCGCAACAATATCCTGGCCGAGGCCGCGCGCGACGAAATCGACGATGAAGACCATGTGCGGCACCAACGCCACCGCGTTGAGGCCGTATTGGATGAGCAAGCCGCGAGCAGCGGGCGAAGCGTGCCTCGCCCGCTGCGATGACACGGTATCGGCCTTGGCCTCAGCGGGCCAGTTCCACCAGCTCACCAGCGTGAGCGTGCCCGCGAGCACGCCAAGACCATACCAACTCTGTTGCAAGCCTTGCTGCAGCAACAGCGGCACCAGCGTGCCGGATGCGGCGACACCGAGCCCGACGCCCGCAAAGATCACGCCGCCGACGATGCCGCGCCTCGCCGCCGAGATATGCGGCAGAATGACGGAGGCCGCCAGTACCATGATGATTCCGCCGGTGAGCCCCGACAGGAAGCGCCAGGCGAAGAACCAGGTGAACGACACCGGGGTCGAGCTGGCAAAAAAGGAGAGGGTCGCGAGCAACATCATCGCCCGCAAGCCGCGAACGGCGCCGATGCGCGCGGCCACGGTCCGCGCCGCGAGCGCGCCGGCAAGATAGCCGGCCAGGTTCGCTGCACCGAGATAGATGACGTCGGACGGGTCGAACCATTTTGCGGCGATCAGGGCCGGGATCAGCGGCGTGTAGGAAAAGCGCGCGAGGCCAAGCCCGACCAGCGATGCGGACAATCCTGCTACCGCATATCGCCAGGTTTGCTGTGAGGAAGTCTGTGATGTCGAACCCGACCGCTGATGCGATCGGGGGTGGACTTGCTGCTTGGCATCTGCGTTTGTCATGTCGTCCTCGTGCGCGAAGGCGCTAGCGTTCAGTGGCCGGCGCTCTGGCCGCCGTCGACATGCAGGATTTCGCCGGTGACGAAGGAGGCACCTTCGAGATAGAGCACAGCATCGACGATGTCGGACATCTCGCCCATATGGCCGACAGGATGCAGCGCATCGAGCTGGGCGTGCGTCGCAATGGGGTGCATCGGCGACTTGATGATGCCGGGCGACACCGCGTTCACGCGGATACCGCGCCTGGCATATTCGATCGCGAGCGACTTGGTCGCGGCGCTCAACCCGCCCTTGCTCAGCGAGGCCAGCACCGAGGGCACGTTCGAATTGGCCTGGTCGACCAGCGTGGTTGTGATCTGGACGACGTGGCCGTGCCCCTGCTTCTCCATCTCGGCGATGGCGAGCTGCGTGACGTGGAAGAAGCCCGCGACGTTGGTGCCCATCACCGCCGCATAGTCCTCCGCCGTGTACTGCGTGAACGGCTTTGCGACGAAAATGCCGGCGTTGTTGACCAGCGTGTCGACACGGCCGAAGCGGGAGATGGCTTGGGAGACCACGCGCTCGGCGGTACCCCTCTCGGAGATGTCGCCGGGAACGGCGAGGACATCGTCATCGCCCGACGGCTTGATGGAGCGTGCCGTCGCGACGACACGATAGTTGCGATCGCGAAAACCCTGGACTAGGGCGGCACCGATGCCCTGCGAAGCACCGGTGATGATGGCGACCTTCTGTTCGATACCCATGACGGGCTCCTGTTGTTGGCGTTCATAATCTGCGCCAGCGGCGGCTGGCTTGGCATATGACGTACGCCGCAGCGGGCCAGCTGCGAATATGCGCTGTCCGGCAGACACTCTTTCGCGGCGCGAACGAATGCCGGCCGTCGCCCGGCGGCGGTTGTCGCAGCGGGAGCGAACGCCTAGCTTGGAGTCGGAGCTCGATGGCTGGCGGGAAACGTATGGATCGTCTGGATGCGATGAAGGTGTTTGTCCTTGCGGTGGACGAGGGCAGCCTCGCGGCTGCGGGCCGCAAGCTCGGCCGTTCGCCGGCGGCGGTGAGCCGCGCCATTGCTTTCCTGGAGCAGCGGGCCGGCGCCGAACTGCTGCATCGGACCACACGTTCGCTCAAGCTGAGCGAGGAGGGCGAGCGCTATGTCGCAGTCTGTCGCCGCGTGCTCACCGAGTTGGAGGAGGCCGACGACATTGCGGCCGGGCCTCGCACGGCGCCCCGTGGCTCGCTCACGATCACTGCGCCCGTGGTGTCGGGTGAGATGGTGCTGCGGCCGATCCTCGATGCCTTTCTCGATGCCTTTCCGACCGTGTCGGCAAAACTCCTGCTGTTCGATCGTGCGGTCAATCTGATCGAGGAGGGGGTCGACGTCGCGCTCCGCATCGGCCATCTCGCGGATTCGGCGATGGTCGCGATGCGGGTCGGCGAGATCAGCCGCGTCGTGGTGGCATCACCACGCTATCTGAAGCAGCACCCGCGCATCACCGAGCCCGGCGACCTCGCCAAGCACCAGATCGTCGCGATGGCGCACCTTCCCAATTCCTGGACCTTTGCACCGCAGGCCGGGTCATCGGCAGCCCGCACGGTACAGTTCACGCCGCGGCTTGTCGTCAACAGCACCTATGCGGCGGTGGCCTCGGCCGTCGCCGGCCGCGGTGTGGCGCGAATGTATTCGTACCAGGTGGGCGAGCAGGTCGCGCGCGGCGAGCTCGAGATCGTGCTGGCCGGCGAGGAGGATCCCGAGATGCCCGCGCATTTGATCTGTCCGCAGGGCCGGCTCTCGGTGCCGAAGGTGCGGACCTTCACGGACTTTGCGGTGCCACGGCTGAAGAAGCAGTTTGCTCAGCTCAAGAACAGCATCACCGCGCGGTGAGCCGCTGCGTGCACGGGCAATGCGTTGTTTTGCGTATACGGCCGCTCGGGTGAATCGGCCATGTTGCCCGAACGGTTAACGCCGGATTAACCGCGGAGTCCTAGCCTGTCTCGGCCGGGGTTACTTGCAAGGCCGAGATGAGCCCAATGGAAGCCCAGAGAATCGCGGTCGACGCCGTCGTCGCGTTGACCGATTGCGACCGCGACGCCGTGATCACGTTCATCCGCCGCCTGTATCTCGCCGGCGTCACCGACCCCAAGCGCCTGACCTTCAAGGGTCTCCAGGCGCTGTCACGGGCCTGAATTCGGCTCGTTTTGGCCTCAAGTTCCCGGCCCTGATCTCCGGAGCGTGATTGCAACCCATCGGCGAATATCTTGCCGCTCGGGCCGCGTCGGGATAGATCACGTCCCCGGTTGAATCACCGGGGAACGGGGGAGATGTTAAAACAGCTTTTTGCGCCGCAACTCGTCATTCTCTATGTGCTGGCGGCATCAACGATCTACGTTCATTTCCGCGGCAAGCAGCGGCTGCGCTTCGCGCGCCAGCTTGGCGACCACTCCACCTATCTCGCGCCCTACAATGTGCTGATGTACGCGGGCTCGGCGGTGCCGAACAAGCCGGTGATCCCGGTCGATCAGTTTCCGGAGCTGAAAGCCCTCAGTGAGAATTGGGAGACCATTCGCGACGAGGCCGTTCGCCTGTTCGACGAAGGCTTCATTCGCGCGGCGGCGAAGAACAACGATTGGGGTTTCTACTCGTTCTTCAAGAGCGGCTGGAAGCGCTTTTATCTGAAATGGTACGACGACTTCCTGCCTTCGGCGCGCACGCTGTGCCCGAAGACGGTGGAGTTGCTCAACTCCATTCCGAGCGTGCATGGTGCGATGTTTGCGATGCTGCCGCCGGGCGGCAAGCTCGGCGCCCACCGCGATCCCTTTGCGGGTTCGCTGCGCTACCACCTCGGCCTCGTCACGCCGAACTCGAACAGGTGCCACATCCTGGTCGATGGCGTCGAATGCGTCTGGCGCGACGGCGAGGCCTTCATGTTCGACGAGACCTTCATTCACAGCGCCGAGAATGCCACCGACGTCAATCGCATCATCCTGTTCTGCGATGTCGAGCGTCCGATGAAGTACGGCTTCATGACCGCGATCAACCGCTGGGTCAGCCACCACATCGTCAAGGCGTCTGCAACCCAGAACGTGGACGGCGAGAGCGTCGGCGTGCTCAACAAGGTGTTCGGGAAGCTCTACGAGATCCTTGCGAACCGCAAGGTCAAGCAATGGAATCGCAACGTCTACTACACGCTCAAATATTCGCTGACGGCGGTGATCCTCGGCCTCATCGTGCTGTCGGCATTGCGGTGATCGCGTTTAGTGACGGTGCTTGTGTTCTTCGGAGCCACCAGGGCGTTGGTAACCGCGCAGCTCCGCGTATCGCTGCATTTGGCTCCGGTCGAGCAACGCGGTTGTCGATAGATGATATTTGAGGTGGCTTTCGCGGAGCAGTGCCTGGGTTTCCGAAATGGCAACGAGGGCCGCCTTGAGTGATTCCGATGTCACGACGCGGGCGGAGAAGAGGCGGTCCAACTCCGTTTCCTGCTCGACCAGCTTGTTACCCATCTTGCTTCATGGCATCGAAGAGGCGCTGAACCTGGATGCGCTGATCCGCGGTCAAATCAAGTCGATCACCGAGCTCAAGAACATGGCTGGGGCCGGGATATCCATTGAGTTCGGCGGCAAGCGCCAGGCCCATGCCACGTCCGGCTCGAAGATCGTCGATCTGATGCTGCGACAGCGCCTTGATTGGGCGATGCTCAAGGCCGGCATAGGGCTGACTGGACTGCGCGCTGGCAACATTGCACGAGACGATAAGCGTGGCTGCAAGCAGGAGAAGGCGTCTCATGAGTCTGCTCCATGAAATCGGCCCGGTTCGTGGATCGATCTCCACCGGTGCTCTCCACATATCTTGCTGGACGGTTCGCCTCATGGCAACAAAGATTGCCGCGATTGAGTTGCCGAACATGGAGCAGGCGATGGCCTCCTTGCCGACCGCGAATACCGAGATCACGCAGTTCTTTCGCCACTGGCTGGAGACCTTCGCGGGCTATGTCCGCGAGGTCGACTATGCTTCGGCGCGGCCGCTCTTCCATCCGGATGTGCTGGCCTTCGGCACGCACAACGACGTCATTCCCGGCCTCGACCAATGGGTCACCACGCAATGGGACAACGTCTGGCCGAAGACGTCCGACTTCCGTTTCGTCATCGCCCAGGCCTCGATCCTGGCATCGTCCGATGGCACAACGGCGACAGTGATCGTGCCATGGACGAGCACGGGCTATCATCCCGACGGCAGCGCGTTTCCGCGCCCCGGCCGGGCCACGATGGTGTTTTCAAGACATGGCGATAGCTGGCTCTGCGTGCATTCGCACATGTCGCTCAATCGCGGTGTGCCGCAGACAAGCCACGCCAATCGACCGGTGAAGGCTTGGTAGTGCCCCCCTCGCCGGGCTTATCGACCGACTAAAGTTTTAGCCTCCCATTTCACGTCGGTTGGAACTCTTGGAACCCAACGTCGTTTTTTCGGCAACAATAACAGGTGAAAACACGCAAGCGGGGGCCTATCTGAGGATGCGCTCCCATGGCAACCCTTGATCTCGACGCCACCCGACTTACTGCCCCCGAGCATCAGCGCCAGCTTCGCCGCGCCGTGATCGCCTCCACAATCGGGACCGCGATCGAGTGGTATGACTTCTTTCTTTACAGCACCGTCACGGGTCTGGTTTTCGCAAAGCTCTTCTTTCCTCACTCCGATCCCTGGGTCGGCACGCTGGAGGCGTTTGCGATCTACGCGGTTGGATTCGCCGCGCGGCCCGTCGGCGCGGCAATCTTTGGCCATTATGGCGACCGCATCGGACGTAAATCCACACTGATCGCGACGTTGCTCTTGATGGGACTGGCGACCGCTGCCGTGGCGGTGGTACCGACCTATGCGAGCATCGGTATTTGGGGCGCCGTGATTCTGACCGTGCTGCGGTTCATTCAGGGCGTCGGCGTCGGTGGTGAGTGGGGCGGCTCGGTACTGATGTCGATGGAATGGGCGCGCAACGACCGATCCCGTGGATTGATCGCATCATGGCCGCAGTTCGGTGTGCCCTGCGGGCTTTTTCTCGCCAATCTTGCCGTGCTGGTGTTTAGCCAGATGGCGGGTGATCAGTTCCTGGCATGGGGCTGGCGTATTCCCTTCGCGCTCAGCATCATCCTGGTCGGCGTGGGCCTCTATATCAGGCTCGGCATTCTCGAAACCCCGGTGTTCTCCAAGCTCGTGGCCGAACGCCAGGTCGATCGCACGCCGATGCTCACGGTGATCCGGGAATACCCGAAGGAGATTCTACTGTCTGCGTTTGCGCGCATGTCGGAGCAGGCGCCGTTCTACATCTTCACGGCCTTCGTGTTCTCCTATGGCATCGGCACCCTGCACGTATCGCGCGACTTCCTGCTGACCGCGGTGCTCTCGGCCTCGGTGCTGTCGTTCGTGTCGATCCCGCTGTGCGGACATATCTCCGATCAGATCGGCCGCAAGAACATGTATATGCTCGGCGCTGCTGTGACGGGCATCTTCGGCTTCGTCTATTTCGCCATGCTCAATACGGGGTCGCTGACCATCATCTTCCTCGCGATCATCCTGTCGCTGATTCCGCACGACATGCAGTATGGACCGCAAGCCGCCTTGATCGCCGAGAGCTTCACCGGACGCCTGCGCTACAGCGGCTCCTCGCTCGGCTACCAGCTCGCATCCGTGATCGCCGGCGGCCCCGCACCGCTGATCGCCACCTGGCTGTACGGCACGTTCCACTCGGCGACCGCGATCGCGGTCTACATCGCGATTTGCGCGGTCGTGACGCTGGTCGCGACCGCGATGATGACCGATTACACCGGAAAGGACATCAACGCGGCGGGGGCGTACGAGCGACGAACTTGAATCCGCAAAAAGCCCCGGACGCGATGCCCGGGGCTTTGCTGTCCCGTGATCTCGAGCTCAGCCTTATTCCGGCTGACCGATGCTCACCTTCAGCGTGCCGACGCCGTCGACGCCGCATTCGAGCTTGTCGCCCGGCTGGAGCTGCGACACGCCGGCCGGCGTGCCCGTCATGATAATGTCGCCGGCGGCGAGCTTCACCTGCTGCGAGAGTTGCCAGATGATCTCGGGCACATTCCAGATCAGCTCGGTGAGGTCGCCCTTCTGCGCCTCCTTGCCGTTGACCGTGAGCCAGATCTTGCCCTTGGCGGGGTGGCCGATCTTCGATGCCGGCTGCACCGCGGAGCAAGGCGCCGAATAGTCGAACGACTTGCCGACCTCCCACGGACGCTCCTTCTTGCGCGAGGCGATCTGCAGGTCGCGGCGGGTCAAATCGATGCCGACGGCATAGCCGTAGACATGGTCGAGCGCCTTCTCGGCGGGAATGTTGAGGCCGCCGCTCTTCATCGCGACGATCAGCTCGACCTCGTGATGCAAGTCCTTTGTCAGCGGCGGATAGGGAATGGTGGCGCCGTCCGGCACCAGCATGTCGGCGTGCTTGGCGAAGAAGAACGGCGGGGCGCGCTCGTCATTGCCCATCTCGCGGATGTGCTCGAGATAGTTGCGGCCAACGCACCAGATGCGGCGCACGGGATAACGGCCGCTTTCCCCGACGACGGGAAGCGAGGCCTGGGTCGGAAGCGGGATGACGTAGGAGGCGGCGTTCATGGTGCGATCTCGCTGCTCTTGAGGTGAAAGGAACTCTATGCGGTTGCGCTGATCGGCGCCAGAGCGCCGGCGTCGTGATGTTGCAGGCGGAAGAAGGAGGCGTAGCGCCCGCCGCGGCGGAGCAGCTCGTCATGCCGGCCCTGCTCGACGATCTCGCCGCCCTCGACCACCAGGATCGCATCGGCGTGCATGATGGTGTGCAGGCGATGCGCGATCACGATTGTGGTGCGGTTCTGGCAAAGATGCTCGATCGCCTCCTGCACCTGCCGCTCGGACTCGGAATCGAGCGCGGCGGTGGCTTCGTCGAGCAGGATGATCGGCGCGTTCTTGATCAGCGCGCGCGCGACCGCGATGCGCTGGCGCTGGCCGCCGGACAGTTGCGTGCCGTGCTCGCCGACGGGCGTGTCGTAGCCGAGCGGGAAGCCCATGATGAAATCATGCGCGCAGGCTGCTTTCGCAGCATCGATGATTTGTTCTTCGGTTGCGCCCGCGCGGCCGAAGGCGATGTTGTTGCGGATGGTGTCGCGGAACAGGTAGACGTCCTGGCCGACATAGGCGGTCTGGGCCCGCAGCGATTTTCGCGAGACGGCGCCGATCGACTGGCCGTCGATCACGATGTCGCCTTGCGTCACCTCGTAAAAGCGCAGCAGCAACCCCAGCACGGTCGATTTGCCGCCGCCGGAGGGGCCGACCAATGCTGTGACCTTGCCGGGCTCGGCAACAAAGCTCATGCGGTTGAGCACGGCCTCACCGCTACGATAGGAGAAGCTGACGTCACGCAGCTCGATGCGTGCAGTCGACAGTTTCAGCGCCAGCTTGTCGTCGTCGGAATGCTCGCTCGCGGGGCTGTCGACGACTTCCAGCAGCATGCGGGCGCCGACGAGCTGGCTGTTGAGGTCGATGTTGAGCCGCGCCAGCCGCTTGGCCGGCTCGGTCGCCATCAGGAACGCGGTCATGAAGGAAAAGAATGCGCCAGGCGTGGCGTTGAGCGCGACCACGCTATAGCCGCCATAGAGCAGGCAGCCCGCGACGGCGAAGCCGCCGAGCATCTCCATCAGCGGATTGGAGCGGTTGGCGACGCGGGCCATCTTGTTGGCGTTGCGCTCGACGATCGCGATGTTCTCGTTGATGCGGGTCTGCATGGTGTCTTCGAGCGTGAACGCTTTCACCGTGCGGATGCCCTGCAGCGATTCCTGCATCGTCTCCAGGATGTCGGCGGTGCCGGTGAACTGGTTGTAGGCGAGGCCCTTGATGCGCTTGACCAGCTTGCGCAGCACCAGCATCGCCGGCGGCACGGCGACGAGGCCGATGAACGACATCACCGGATCCTGCCACACCATCACGCCGATCATGGCGAGCAGCATCATGAGGTCGCGCCCGACCGCGTTGACCAGCATGTTGAGGACATCGGTGATGGACTTCGCGCCGGCCGTCAGCCGTGCCAGAAATTCCGACGAATGCCGCTCGGAGAAGAATCCGACGCTCTCGCGCATCAGCTTGGCGAACAGCTGGCGCTGGTTGGTGGCGAGAATGGCGTTGGAGATCTTGGTCAGGATCACCATGTGGCCGTAAGTCGCCACGCCCTTGATGAAGAGCAGGATCACCGTGATGCCCGAGAACATCGCGATGCCCGGGATGTTCTTGTCGACATAGGCCTGGTTGATGACCTGGCCGAGCACGTAGGTCGCGCCCGCGGTCGATCCGGCGGCAAGCGCCATCAGCGCGAAGGCGACGAGGTAGCGCCGCCAGTAGAGGATCCCCTGTTCCGTGACCAGGCGGCGAATCAGCACCGCTGCCGCATAGGGATCGTCGGTGATTTTCTTTGGAAACTGAGCCATCCGCAGTCCATTGACGGCACAGGAATAAGCCTGCCCGCGCGTCAGGGATCGAACGGCCTCTGTGCCCGCTAAGCCCGCGCTTTTCAAGCCCAATTAAGGGCTTGCGCTGGAATGGAATCTAGGCCGAGGCGGCGTGGCGGAGCTCGCCGTGACGCTCGCGGAACAGCTTGTCCTCCCAGGCCAGCGCATGGGCGGCGATGGTCTCGAGGTCGTCGTATTGCGGCTTCCAGTCGAGCAGGCCGCGGATGCGGCTGGTGTCGGCGACCATGGTCATGATGTCGCCGGGCCGGCGCGGGGCGTATTGCACGGCGAAGCTGCGGCCCGAAACACGGCGCACCGCGTCGATGGTCTCCAGCACCGAGTAGCCGCGGCCATAGCCGCAATTGAGCGTCGTCGACGCGCCGCCGTTGCGCAGATAAGCGAGCGCCGAGCGATGCGCCTGCGACAGGTCCGTGACATGGATGAAGTCGCGAATGCAGCTGCCGTCCTGGGTCGGATAGTCGGTGCCGAACACGTCGATCTTGGCGCGCTGGCCGGTCGCGGCTTCCACCGCGATCTTGAGCAGGTGCGTGGCGCCGACGGTGGCAAGGCCGATGCGGGCCTGCGGATCGGCACCCGCAACGTTGAAATAGCGCAGGGTCACGTATTGCATGCCGTAGGCGGCGGCGACGTCGTGCAGCATGATCTCGGTCATCAGCTTCGACGACCCGTAGGGCGACAGCGGCCGTGTCGGCGCATGCTCGGGCACCGGCACCAGGTCCGGATCGCCGTAGACGGCCGCGGTCGAGGAGAAGATGAAGCGGTCGATGCCGCGCTTGACCGCGACGTTGAGCAGGTTGCGCGCGGTCGTGAAATTGTTGCGGTAATAGCCGAGCGGATCGCGCATCGAATCCGGCACGACCACCGAGCCCGCGAAATGGATGATGCTCTCGATGTTGTGCTGGGCGATCACGCCTTCGAGCAGGTTCTCGTCGCCGGCATCGCCAATGAACAGCGGCACGCCTTCGGGCAGATAGGCCGAGAAACCGGTGGAGAGATCGTCGATCACGACGACGTCCTCGCCGGCTTCCGCCAGGGCCAGAACCGTGTGGCTTCCGATATAGCCGGCACCGCCGGTGACAAGCACAGTCATGATCTCACCCGTCTTCGATCAACGCTCCAAGCTAACGTTTACGTGGTGAAGAGTGGGTATCGGCGCGGCTGAACTGGTCACTATGCTTAATGTTGCGTATAGGGACTTTCGAAACGGAGCGTGGCGTGACGAATTCCCCAAGCGATCTCGAAGTGATCGTGCCAAATCTGCACAGGCGCTATTCCGGGGTCACCGCGACCAACCGGATGGTGGCGCCGAGGCTGGCAAAGCTGTTTCGCGCCGCGTGGTTCGGCTCCGACGCGCCGGAGGGGATCGCGCACCTGGGCGGTGCCGATCTCCTGGGATTGTGGCGCCGCAAGGCGTCGGTGATCTGGCACGCGCGCCGCAACAACGAGATGATCGCGGGCGTGCTGTTGCGCGCGCTCGGTTGGCCGCTCAAGCTCGTCTTCACCTCGGCAGCACAGCGCCATCATAGCTGGATCACGCGCTGGCTGATCCGGCGCATGGACGCGATCATCGCGACATCAGATCTTTCGGCCTCGTTCCTGAAAGTGGAGGCGACGGTGATCCCACATGGCGTCGACACCGCCGTCTATGCACCGCCGCTCGACCGCACTGCTGCCTTCGCGGAAGCCGCGCTGCCGGGCCGCTACGCAATCGGCTGCTTCGGCCGGGTGCGCGCGCAGAAGGGCACCGATGTGTTCGTCGATGCGATGTGCCGCTTGCTGCCGCGCTATCCGGACTTCACCGCAATCATCGTCGGCCAGGTCACACCCGAGCAAACCGTTTTTGCAAACGACCTGAAGAAGCGGATCGAGGCCGCTGGCCTTCAATCGCGCATCGTCATCACCGGCGAGCTGCCGATCGAAGACGTGCAACGCTGGTATCAGCGGCTGACCATCTACGCCTTCACCTCGCGCAACGAAGGCTTTGGCCTGACGTTGATCGAGGCGATGGCGGCTGGCAGCGCGCTGGTCGCCGCGCGCGCCGGCGCGGCCGAACTCGTGGTCGAGGATGGCGTGACTGGCGTGCTGATCCCGACCGGTGATGCGGACGCGCTGGTTGCAGCGGTCGAACCGCTGATGCGTGATGTGGCCGCCGCGATCGCGATGGGCGAGCGCGGGCGGGCACGCGTGCTCGAACGATTCAGCCTCGATGCCGAGGCGGCCCGGATCGGTGAGGTCTATCGGCCACTGCTCTGAGCGAGCGGAGAAAATATCTCCCCATGCACCAGCCGGGCAGCGGAATCAATGGCTTGGCGGCCTGCGCAATGCAAATGCGGATTTACGAACTTGTTTTGAGCCGTCGGACGAGACACTGCAAGTAGACGGCATTCCAGATTGTGCGCGACCCCCGGGGATACACTCCGGCACGGCACCCGTTGACGTTCTTTCTCGACTCGATGTCCCGCCGGATCGCCGCGGTCTACGATCGTTTTGTCCGGGCGAGCACCTCGGTCACGAACGCGTCGAGGTCGCCGCCTGGAAAGAGAAAGCCCGGCAGTCCGAGCGCCTTGCCGGCCTCGATGTCCCTAGCCTGATCTCCGATTACGAAGCTGCCGTCGAGTTGCACCGGCCAGTGCTGGACGAGATCGCGCAACATACCGGGTGCGGGCTTGCGCCAATCATGCTCTCCGATATAGCCGGCGACCGTTCCTTGCGGATGGTATGGACAGAAGCGGACGTCATCGATCCGCGCGCTGTCACGGGCGAGCTCGGCGCACATCCAACCGTGCAGCCGGTTCACGTCCGCGTCAGTGAAGAGGCCGCGCGCGACGCCGGACTGGTTGGTGAAGACGAATACCCAATAGCCGGCCTCGTTGAGGCGGCGAATGGCCCTCGCAACGTTGGGCATCCAGCGGATGCGGTCTTGCGTGCCGATATAGCCATCGTCACGGTTGATGACGCCATCCCGATCGAGGAATGCGGCGGGTTTCGCCGCGCGGCCGTCAGACATTTCCAAGTCCCTGCGTCCTCGCCAGCACGTCTCTCGCGATCTCGACCACGTCCTGCGCCGCGATATCTCGCATGCAGCGGTGGTCGTTCATCTTGCAGATCGTGCTCTGGCAGGGTTGGCAGGAGAGCACGCTCTTGTCCTGCACCACGGTCGCGGCGAGGCTGTTGAGGGGGGCCCAGAGATAGGGGCTGGTCGGGCCGAAGATGCCCATGGTCGGCGTGCCCAGGGCGGCTGCGATGTGCATCAGGCCGGAATCGTTGGAGATGGCGACGCCGGCCGCAGCCATGGCCAGCACGCCGTTGCGCAGATCATTGCCGGTAAGGTCCCGCACCCCCGCGCCGCCGGCCGCGACGATCTCCTGGGCGAAGCCCTTTTCCCCGGGACCGCCGACAACCCAGACCTCAAGGCCGCGCTCGGCGAGCAAGCGGGCGGCCTCGGGATAGTAGGTCCAGCGTTTTGAGACGCCGACCGAGCCGGGGGCGAGCGCCACGGCAGCGCCGGCGCTGAGGCCGTTGGCCTGCCGCCAGCGGACGATGTCCTCTGCCTGAACCCGCAACTGCGGCACCGGCCATTCCGGAGGCAGCGGGGCGCCATCGGGCTGGGCGAGAGCGGCGTTCTTGTCGATGAAGCGGGGCAGCTTCTTTTCGCCCCAGCGCCAGCGATTGAGCAGGCCGAATCGGAACTCGCCGACGAAGCCTACCCTTTCCGGAATGCCGGCCAAAGCGGGCGCAATGGCGGCCTTCCAGGTCCGGGGCAGCACCAGGGCGGTGCCGTAGTTTCGCTCGCGCAGGAGCTTCGCTAGGCCGAGCTGGCGGCCCGCGGCGAGCCGGCCGCGCGGCAGGTCCCAGACGATCGCTTCGCGCACGCCCGGCATGTAATCGACCAAGGGCGCACATAGGGGGGTCGTGAGCAGATCGACCGGCCGGTTCGGCCAGCGCTCATTCAGGACCCGCACGACGGTGTGATTCCGGACGAAATCGCCGATCCACATGTAGGGGACGATCAGGATCGGGCGCGTGTCGCCCCGATCTGCCTCCCTACTAAGTTGCGAATCTTGGTTCATTCGTTAAGAAGGCCGGGGTGCGCTGGATGTGGCGGTTCGGTTAGCCGCTCCGGGCCGGCAGGTAAAGCCGGCTGAGTGGCAATCCCAAAACCGCTTACACTTTGGCGGATCATGCGCTAGGGCAGAACCGGGCCGCAAAACTTCGGGCACGCGGAATCTGGCAGGGAAGTTGGAATGTTGCTGGTGACCGGCGGGGCCGGTTTTATCGGATCGAATGTCGTCGCCGCGCTGAACGAGGCCGGCCGCAGCGACGTGGTCGTCTGCGATTTCCTTGGCAACGAGGGCAAATGGCGCAACCTCGCCAAGCGGCAGCTTTTGGATATCGTGCCGCCGGCTGAGCTGCCGGACTGGCTGCAGGGCCGCAAGCTCGATGCCGCGATCCATCTCGGGGCGATTTCCGCGACCACTGCGACCGACGGCGACCTCGTGTTCGAGACCAACTTCCGCCTGTCGATGCGCCTCCTGGACTGGTGCACGGCGAATGCGGTGCCGTTGATCTACGCCTCCTCGGCGGCGACCTATGGCGACGGCGAAGCAGGATTTGACGACGACAGCTCTGTGTCTGCACTGAAAAAACTGCGGCCGATGAACCTCTACGGCTGGAGCAAGCACCTGTTCGATCTCGCCGTCGCCGAGCGCGCCGCGAACGGCGAGAAGCTGCCGCCGCAATGGGCCGGACTGAAATTCTTCAACGTGTTCGGCCCCAACGAATACCACAAGGGCTCGATGATGAGCGTTCTGGCGCGCCGCTTCGACGACGTCAAAGCGGGCCGCGTCGTGCAATTGTTCAAGTCGCATCGCGAGGGCATCGCCGACGGCGATCAGCGCCGCGATTTCATTTATGTCGACGACGTCGTGCGCGTGATCATGTGGCTGCTGGCAACGCCCTCGGTGTCCGGGCTGTTCAATGTCGGCACGGGCAAGGCACGCAGCTTCAAGGACCTGATGCTCGCGGCTTATGCCGCGCTCGGCGCCAGCCCCAATATCGAATACATCGACATGCCCGAGCAGATCCGCGGCAGCTACCAGTACTTCACCCAGAGCAAGGTCGATCGCCTCCACCGCGCCGGCTATAATGGCGGTTTCACGACGCTCGAGGACGCGGTGAAGGCCTATGTCGGGGATTATCTCGACCGGCCCGACCGCTTCCGCTGAGGTCCATCACCATGCCAACGCCCATTCTCGATTTCGATGCCCTCGCGCAAGCCATCTCAGGCTGCACGGTGCTGTGCATCGGCGACATCATGCTGGACGAGTTCGTCTATGGCGAGGTGTCGCGGATATCGCCGGAGGCGCCGGCGCCTGTCATCGCGGCCCAGCGCAGCGAGATCCATATCGGCGGCGCCGGCAATGTCGCGCGCAACGTCGCCGCGCTCGGC
This sequence comes from Bradyrhizobium sp. JR4.3, assembly GCF_040547695.1. Lineage (NCBI taxonomy): Bacteria > Pseudomonadati > Pseudomonadota > Alphaproteobacteria > Hyphomicrobiales > Nitrobacteraceae > Bradyrhizobium > Bradyrhizobium sp. JR4.3. The sequence continues at coordinate 106,452 of NZ_JBEPQF010000025.1, forward strand.
GCGCGCTGCATCTTCGTCGGCCTCGTCGGCGAGGACGAGGCGGGCAGGCAGCTCGCCTCGACGCTTGCGGAGCAGGGCGCCATCGAAAGCGTACTGGTGTGCGATCCCTCGCGTCCGACCACGCGAAAAGTGCGTTTCGTCTCCGAGCATTTTTCCACGCACATGCTGCGTGCGGATTGGGAGCAGGCACAGCCTGCTTCCGATACGATCGAGACCAAGCTGATCGAAGCAATCCTGCCGCAGATCGCGCGCGCCGACATCGTGCTGCTGTCCGACTACGCCAAGGGGGTGCTGACCGCCCGCGTCATCCGCCACACCATCGACGCTGCGCGAAAACTCGGCAAGCCCGTGATCGTCGATCCCAAAAGCCTAAACTGGGCGATCTATCGCGGCGCGACGCTGCTCACGCCCAATCGCAAGGAATTTTCAGAAGCGACCCGAAGCCGCGCCGACACGCCGCAGAGCATCGTCGATGCCAGCGAGGACGTGATGCGGCTCGCCGATTGCGAAGCGATCCTGGTCACCCAAGGCGAGCACGGCATGACGCTGGTGCCGCGCAACGGCGAGGCCGTTCACGTTCCGGCGTTTCCCGTCAAGGTGCGCGACGTCTCCGGCGCCGGCGACACCGTTGCCGCGGCGCTCGCGGTGTCGCTCGCCACCGGCGCGGCCTGGGACACGGCGCTGCGCATGGCGAGTGCCGCGGCCGCCGTCGCCGTCGGCAAGCAGGGCACCGCCAGCGTGACTGTGGCCGAGCTGAAGCGAAAGATCTTGCCGCATGCCTCTCTCGCGGCCGAAGAGAAGATCGCGCTCGAGCCCGGCGCGCTCGAGGCGCAGCTCGCGGAATGGAAGAAGCAAGGCCAGCGCGTCGGCTTCACCAATGGCTGCTTCGACATCCTGCATCCCGGCCACGTCAAGGTGCTGACAGCGGCGCGCTCCGCCTGCGACCGCCTGATCGTGGGGCTGAACAGCGACGCCTCGGTGCGGCGGCTGAAGGGCGCCGACCGCCCCGTTCAGGACGAGCGGGCGCGTGCAGAAGTGCTGGCGGCGCTCGAAGCCGTCGATCTCGTCGTTATTTTCGATGAGGATACGCCGATCGACCTGATCACCCGCATCAAGCCGAGCGCGCTGATCAAAGGGGGCGATTACACCCGCGAGCAGGTGGTTGGTCATGAGGTCGTCGAGGCCGCGGGCGGGACCGTCGTGCTGGTCGACATTCTCCAGGGCTTCAGCACGACGACGCTGGTTCATCGCGCGCGGGGAGAGATCAAATGAAGACACTCGCCGGTGCGACGACCGGTCAGATGCTGTGGCGGCGTCTGCGCAGTCCGGCGGCCTGGTCCGAGACGGTCGATCTGTTCGCGATACTGACCGCGGCCTCGCTGCCATGGTCGACGTCGCTTGCGGCGATATTCAATGTCCTGATGCTGCTCTGCATGGTGCCGTTCCTCGACGTCCGTGAGTTCCTGCAATCGCTCAAGCGTCCGATCTGTGCGGCGCCGATTGCGCTGGTCCTGCTCGCGCTGGCGGGGACGCTGTGGTCGGACGCGGCCTGGGGCGCGCGCTTCTATGCGGTCAATCCGACCGTCAAGCTGCTGGTGCTGCCGGTCCTGCTCTATCATTTTGCGCGCTCGCCGCGCGGACATTGGGTGTTCGTCGCCTTTCTGGTGTCCTGCGCGCTGTTGTCGGTGATGTCCTGGCTCGTGTTTTTCCATCCCACGCTCTCGCTGAAGCCGCCTGATGAACCCAATTCGCGCGGCATCTTCGTGAAGAACTATATCGACCAGAGCCAGGAATTTACGCTATGCGCGGTCGGGCTCGCCTATCCGATCGTGAAGCTGCTGCAGCAGAAGAGGGTCTGGCTGGCTGCGCTACTGGCGGCCATTGCGCTCAGCTTCTTCATCAACATGGCCTTTGTGGTGATCTCGCGCACCGCACTTGTGACCGTACCGATCATGCTGGCCGTCTTCGGGCTGCTGCATTTGAAATGGCGCAGCGTCCTGCTCATCTTCGCGGCTCTCGCGGCCATCGCCGCGCTGACATGGAAGACCTCGTCGACGCTGCACAACACGATTGAAACATTCTCCGTGCAGTACGAGCTCTACAAGGACAAGGGCATCCCGACATCGATCGGACTTCGGCTCGAGTTCTGGCGCAAATCGCTGGGTTTCTTTGCCGAGGCGCCGGTCTTCGGTCACGGAACCGGCTCCACGCGCGGCCTGTTCGAGCAGGCTGCGACCGGGGGCCCCCACCAGGCCTCAAGCGAGGTGATCGGCAATCCTCATAACCAGACGCTGAACGTGGCCGTGCAATGGGGCGTTGTCGGCATCATCATCCTGTATACCATGTGGGCGGTGCATTTCCTCCTGTTCCGCGGCGACGCGCTCGCCAACTGGATTGGGTTGCTGGTCGTTGTCCAAAACGTATTCACTTCGCTCTTCAATTCCCATCTGTTCGACTTCCATGAAGGCTGGATGTACGTGCTTGGTGTCGGTGTAGCCGGCGGCATGGTGTGCAATTCGCGCCGGACCGGCCGGAGCCCGGGAGAAGCCCGCAACTGAGCTTCAGGGCGCTGGCAAGTCCCCGACAGATGGGGTATCAGCGCGATCAGGTTGTGTTGAAGAACTGGATATAGTCGGCCGGCAGATGACGCGTCTTTCGCATCTTACCTTGCGCAATTTCCTGATCGCGCTTCACGACGTGGTGGCGACGGCCGCGGCCCTGTTCGTTGCGTTCTATGTACGCTTCGAGGGTGGTGCGGGCTTCACGGCCCGCTTGCCGCTGCTGCTCCAGATCTTGCCCTATTTCCTCGCCTTCAGCGTGGTCGTCTTCTACGTCTTCAACCTGACGACAACGAAGTGGCGCTTCATCTCGCTGCCCGATGCGCTGAACATCATCCGCGTCGCTACGGTGCTCACCGTCGCCCTTCTCGTGCTCGACTACATCTTCGTCGCGCCGAACGTGCACGGCACCTTCTTTCTCGGCAAGATCACCATTGTCCTGTACTGGTTCCTGGAAATCTCCGCGCTAAGCACGCTGCGGCTGACCTATCGCTATTTCCGCTATACCCGCGTCATGCACCACGTCAGGAACGAAAATGCCGCGGCGACGCTCCTGATCGGACGCGCCGCCGATGCTGAGGTCGTGCTGCGCGGCATCGAGAGTGGCGCCATCAAGCATCTGCGGCCGGTCGGGGTGCTGTCGCCGTCGCGCTCCGATCTCGGCCAGCTCATCCGCAACGTGCCGGTCGTCGGCGCGATCGATGACATCGAGGACGTCATCGCCAGCTTCGCCAAGCGCAATAAGCCGATCGCCCGGGTGGTGATGACGCCGTCTGCGTTCGCACCGGAGTCGCATCCCGAATCTGTGCTGATGCGGTCGCGGCGGCTTGGCCTGATCGTCAGCCGCCTGCCCTCGCTCGAGCAGGGGGATATGCCGCGGCTCACCTCGGTTGCGGTCGAGGACCTGCTGCTGCGGCCGAGCGAGACGATCGACTACGCGCGGCTGGAAGCCCTGATCAGGGACAAGGGCGTTATTGTCACCGGAGGTGGCGGCTCGATCGGCTCGGAGATCTGCGAGCGCGTGGTTGCGTTCGGCGCGGCGCGTCTCCTGATCGTCGAGAATTCGGAGCCGGCCCTTTATGCGGTCACCGAGGCGCTCGCCGCGCGCGGATCCGACGCCGAGATCGAAGGTCGGATCGCCGATATCCGCGACCGCGAGCGCATCACGCGCCTGATGGCGGAGTTCAAGCCGGACATCGTGTTCCATGCCGCCGCGCTTAAGCACGTTCCGATCCTGGAGCGGGACTGGAGCGAGGGCGTCAAGACCAACATCTTCGGTTCGATCAACGTGGCCGATGCCGCGCTTGCAGCAGGCGCCGAGGCCATGGTGATGATCTCGACCGACAAGGCGATCGAGCCTGTCTCGATGCTTGGTCTGACCAAGCGTTTCGCGGAGATGTATTGCCAGGCGCTCGACCACGACCTGGTGGCGCAGGCCGGCGGCAGCAAGCCGGCGATGCGCTTCATCTCGGTCCGGTTCGGCAATGTGCTGGCTTCGAACGGGTCGGTCGTGCCGAAGTTCAAGGCGCAGATCGAGGCCGGCGGTCCGGTTACCGTGACGCATCCCGACATGGTCCGGTATTTCATGACCATTCGCGAAGCCTGCGATCTCGTCATCACGGCCGCCACCCACGCGCTCGGCGCCAAGCGTTTCGACGTTTCGGTCTATGTGTTGAACATGGGCCAGCCGGTGAAGATCGTCGATCTGGCCGAACGGATGATCCGGCTCTCGGGTTTGCAGCCCGGCCACGACATCGAGATCGTGTTCAGCGGCATGAGGCCAGGCGAGCGGCTGAACGAAATTCTGTTCGCCTCTGAGGAGCCGACCGTCAATATCGGGGTCGCTGGCGTCATGGCGGCGAAGCCGAATGAACCGCCGATGCAGACGCTGCGCAAATGGATCTCCGCGCTCGAGCTCGCCATCGCGCATGACGATCGCGCCACCATCAGGACAATCCTGAAAGATGCCGTTCCGGAGTTCGGGGTCAACGCGAGCGCCGCATCCTGAGGGATGCCGGCGAGCGGAGCTGAAAGATCCGCCGGGCAAAGCGCAGGAAGAACGCGGCGTCGATGACCGGCGCGTTCAGATGCTGCTGGCGCGACCGCAGGCACTCCAGATTGCCTCGCAGGGTCACGCGCCAGCCGCTGGTGCTGATGCCGCCCATCTGGAAATCGGCGATGACGCGCGGAAGGTAGGCGACCCGGTAATCGTTCAGCGCCAGCGTACGCAGCATGTAATCGTAGTCGGCGGTCGTGACATAACTCAGATCGTAGTCGCCGACCGTCTCGACGACCTGGCGCCGCATATAGAACGTCGGATGCGGCGGGACCCAGCCGAGCTGAAACGAGTAGCGACCGTAGTGCCCGCCACGCCAGGCTCGCACGAGAGCCTTGGATTGATGATCGGTGACCATGTCGAGATCGCCATAGACGACGTCCGCTTGTTCCAGCGCCGCCGCGATCGCCGCCAGCGCGCCGTCGTCGTGGAACGTGTCGTCCGAATTGAGGAATCCGATCGCGTCGCCCTTGAAAAGATGCAACCCCTTGTTCATGGCGTCATAGACACCCTTGTCGTGCTCGGAGATCACGCGGATCTCGCTGGAGCCGAACGACTCCACAACCTTCAGCGTCGCATCCTTCGAGGCGCCGTCGACGACCAGCATCTCCTTGTCGGGATGGGTCTGGGCGAGAAAGGATTCGATGGTGGCGCCGATCGTCGCCTGGGAGTTGTAGCTGGCTGTGATGACGCTGATCTTCATTCCGGATCCGTGATGCTACGCGCCGGATACTATAGGAAACAGCTCCGAAGATTGATAGGTAACCGCCGCGGTCGCGTACTTTCGTGCCGGCCTTGTGAACCCTTATTCACGCACCCCGAGCGGCGCCGATCCCTGCGCGGCTTTCTCCGCGCTGAGGATCCAGACCAGACCGCCGATCGCGCCGACGATGAAGTACACGGCGCCGAACAGCAGCGAGACGTTGACCCCCTCGTTTGCGGCCAGGCCGGCGAAGCCGAACGCGAGGCCCATGGTGGCTTCCCGCACGCCCCAGCCGGCGATCGAGATCGGCATCATCGTGATCAGCATCACCGGCGGCACGAGCACAAAGACGTCGCTGAATCCGACCGGCGCGGCGATCGACTGCACGACGCACCAGGCAACCACGACGGCCAGCACATGCACGGCGAGCGACAGGATCACGACGGCCGGTCCGCGCGAGCGGCTGAAGATCACGCGGTTGGCGATCACGGCACAGGCGTGGATGTGATGCGTGGCCCACCAGGTTTTCAACCAGTGCCATTTCAGCGCGCCGAAGACCAGAAAGCCGAGGCCACCCGCGAGCGCCGCGAGGTCGACGAGCAGCAGCGCCGAGCGCCCGTGCGGATCGGCGATGAGGCCGTAGCTCCAGGGCAGGCTCGCGACGATCATGATCGCGAGCGCGATCAAACCGATCGCGCGGTCGACGAAGATCGAGTAGGTCGCAGCGCGCCAGCCGGCGCCGGCGCGCGCGACGAGCCACAGCCGGACCGCATCACCGCCGATCGCCGAGGGCAGGGTCTGGTTGAAGAACGATCCGATCACGTTGTAGCGCATGGCCCGCCCGAGCTCGAGCGGGGCGCCGCATGCGGCGCTGATCTCGCGCCAACGCAACACGCCGACGAAGATTTGCAGGAACGTAACGGCGATCGCCAAGCCGATCCAGAACAGGCTGGTCAGGGTGAACCGCGAAAACAGTTCGGACAGATCGACCTTGCGCAGCGCCAGGTACAGCAGCGCTCCGGAAATCAGGATCTTGGCCGTCGACAGCAGGATTCGGCGCATTTCGCCCGCATGAACAAGGGTTTTGAAGCAACCCGACGCAAGGCGCCGAATTCGGCCGCTTTGGTATGGTTTTGGCGCCGATCTTGCAATAGCGGTGATCGGGAGCCCTCATGCAGGGCGGCGGGGCTGTTGCGACCCCGTCGATGCGGAGGTTAAAGAGACGCCGCGGGCGAGAGATCGAGCGACGGATCGGGCGAAGCAGACCTTGGGAACAGGATGAGGGATCACCGCAGATCGTCCGGCTGCCGCAAATGCGCCGTCTAAGGTCTACAATGTCGGCAACTACCACCCGGAAGAGCTGATGCACGTCGTCGGAGTTCTGGAGCCGGAGCAGGAGCTGGGTCGGACGGCGATCAAAGAATTGCTACCGATGCAGCCGGAAGACCCCTTGGAAACGTTCGCGGATGTCGAGGATCTGATGCGCGACACCGGCTTTGCACCGTCAACGCCGATCGCGCACGGAGTTCGTAATTTTGTCACCTGGTATCGGAACGAGTTCAAGGTTTGAAATGACGATGGACAAACGCATTATCCCCCTGATCATGTGCGGCGGTGCCGGAACGCGGCTGTGGCCGGCTTCGCGCGAGGTGCGCCCCAAGCAGTTCCTGCCGCTGTTCGGCACGCGCTCGACCTTCCAGGACACGCTGTTGCGCGTCTCGGAGGCTTCGCTGTTCGATCGCCCGATCGTCATCACCAATGCCTCCTACCGCTTCATGGTGCTGGAGCAGCTCGCCGAAATCGGCATCGAGGCCGACGTGATCCTCGAGCCGATGCGGCGCGATTCCGGCCCGGCGATCGCAGCCGGCGCGGTGTTCGCACAGAACCGTTCGAGTGAGGCGATCGTGCTCGCGCTCGCCGCCGACCACGTGGTGCAGGACAATGCCGCCTTCGTCGCGGCCTGCCGCCAGGGCCTCACCGCCGCGAGCGCCGGGCGCATCGTCACGTTCGGCGTCAAGCCAGAGCGGCCGGCGACCGAATACGGCTATATCAGCCCGGGCGAGGTCATCTCCGGCGAGGTGCACGCGGTCGCGCGCTTCGTCGAGAAGCCGGATGCGGTGAAGGCGGCCGACTACCTCAATTCCGGCTATCTCTGGAACAGCGGCAATTTCATGTTCCCGGCCAGCGTCCTGCTCGACGAATACCGCAAGGTCGATGCGGCAAGCGTGGAG
>NZ_JBEPQF010000026.1:0-106381 GCF_040547695.1 Bradyrhizobium sp. JR4.3
CGCTTTCCACGGCATCTACACCTCCCGCAGAACAAAAGCGGAAAGTGTAACCCATGTGTCCGGTACGAACTGTCACCTATGTCTCGGGTCGCTCACCACATGACGCCAATCTGCGATATTTCCTCCGATCGTCCGCCTAAACGGTGGGTTAGATCAGGGTAGGTGCTCGCGCACGGGCAAGGCCTTCCGTCATGAGACGGCGGAACCTCGGAAAACCCAAATGCAGAGTTGCCTGGTGGGGTTTCATCACGTCACTCATTGATCCTAGTTGCTCAATAAACGATTCCCAGCTTTGCAAGCGACAGCGTCCGCGACGAGCGTGGCTCAATTCTTTGGTGCAAACGCTTCGGTCGCCGCCTTCATGGCAGACTCGCTCATGCTTTTGCTTTGCTCGGTGAGCAATCGCATTTGCGCCTGGAAAAAATCAGATTGAATCTCGAGCGCGTCCTGCATGTCCTTGGCCTGCATGAGTTTGTCGCCGAGGCCGAACGTCGCCGTGACGTTGCGTTGCATGTAGCCGCAGAACTCCTTGGCGTGGTTTGCTATCGGCAGCTTCGAGGCGTTCAGTCCCATTTCCAGCTGCTCGAAATACTCCGCGTTGGCCTTACGCAGGCGAAGAAGCGTCTCGGCGAGCATGGTGCGGATATCCGCTGCGGATGGATTGATATCGGCCATGGTGTCATTCCTCCTTGTTATGCCGCAAGTCCCCCGAACCACGCACCAAAATAGCCGGCGTAGAGCGCGGGCATTTCGAGATTCATCGAATGTCCGATACCGGGCACGACGACGAGGCGGCAGTCCGGCATTGCCGCGGCCATCGCATGAAGATCCGCGGGAGGGATCCAGCCGTCCCGTTCGCCCCACAATACCAGGTGCGAATGCCCGATCTCCGGCATGCGGCTCTCCAATTCCCGACTCTCCCGCTCGCGCGTGAGATTGACGGGCGTCCCGATCCAGATCCCTTCGGAGACGCCGAAGGTTTGTTCGATGATCCGGTCGAACAGCGCCTGGATGTCCGCGCCCCCTGGACGGAATTGCGGGACCTTATTCGGCGCCATGCTTTCCGGCACGAACAGCGATGAGGCCGCGGTCGCCATCACCGACCGGGTCACCTCCTTGCTCGCCATCATGGCGCGGAACAGCCCGATCTGGTCGGCATTAAAAGCCATGCCGAGCGGCGTGACCGGATCAAGCGCAAATACCCGCCCGAATCGCCGTGGCTGCATCAGGAGCATGCGGGCCGCGATGATGCCGCCGGTTGAATGCGTTGCAAGATGGCAGTAGTTGATGTCCAGGGTATCGAGCGCAGCCAGCATGTCCTTTGCGTGCTGCTGCATCGTGTAGTTGGTGTAATCAACCGCAGGTTTCGGCCGGTCGCTGTCGCCGCAGCCGCGCCAGTCAATGCCGATGACGCGAAGACCAGAAGGAAACAGCGGCGCAGCGAGTTCGATCCAGTCCTTGCTGGCGAGATTGCCGTGGATGAAGACGACGGTAATGTCGCCTTTGCCCCACTCTCGCCAGCCCAGCTGGACTTCGCCCGCCTGCACCATCGGCATGGACCGGTCCTACTTGTTCAGGCCGGCGGTGGGCGCGGCGCCGGCCGGCGTCGGTGCCACCGGCAAAGCAGAAGCTACCGAGCCCTTGATCATACGATCGGTTCCGACCGGCGACGACGTGTCGACGCTTCCGCGCGTCACGAAATCCACTACATCTACCGGGTATTCAACCGGGTTGTCCGTGTGGATGAAGTGCCCGGTCTCCGGATAAATCTTGAGGATCGGCCGGTTGCCCGCATTGGTCATGCGTGTCATGAAGGGCGTGATGGCATCGCGTCCGAGATCCGTCAGTCCATTGAACGCCGGCGTCGGGATGAACGGCTCCTTGTCGCCGAAGGCGAGAAAGATCGGAGCCTTGATCTGCGTGAGCCGCTCGTACAGGTTTTTCGGATCATCCTGCTGGAGCTCCGCTCCGATCGTGTAGACGTCGTAGATGAACACGTTGCACCACTGCTCGAGCTCCTTCGGATTGCCTTTAGTCAGCCCAACGCGCTGCTCGGTGTGGAAGCGGGCATATTCGCTGTCGCTGAAGAAATAGCCGCTCTTCGCCGCAGACACCGCGCCAGTCTCCGGATCGCGTTTCTTGAAATAGAAGAAGTCGCGGATGTTCTGCTCGTCACGCGCCTTCTCGGCGGCCAGAATGCCGGTCTGCTCCCAGGTCGCCCTCCACTTGTCGAAGTCATGATCGAAGGCCGGGTCGAACAGCGGCGCCTTTTTGCCCTTGGCGATGGTGATCTCGCGAGGATATTCCTCGAGACCTGATGGCGCCTCCAGCGCGAGACCCTGCACTGCATCCGGCCAGGTCAGGGCATAACCCATCACGAACTGACCGCCGAGCGAATGGCCGAGATAATACGCCTTCTTGACGCCGAGCTGGTTGACGACGAGATCGTAGATGACCTCGCGCATGTCCTGCATGGTGCGCGCCGGACTCTTGTCGAGATTGCCGGGTCCGGACATACCGTAATGCGGCAGGTCGGGCACGATCACGCGCAAGCCGCTACGCAGCGCATACTGCATGATGTTGCCGTAGTGCCCGCCGAACGCGCCTTTGCCATGGACGATCACAAGGATCTTCGGATCCTTCTCCGTGCCGGCGTATTCATCCATGTAGCCGATCTGCCAGGAATTTCCGCCCTTGTCTTTGGCATTGGCGTATTTGACCGGATAGGGATAGGTCACGAACTCTTTCCAGAACGACTTTTTGGGGTCGATGTTCTCGGCGACGCCGGGCACGCGATAATTCTTGTCAACGAATTTCTGCGCGCGGTCGAGGCTCGCCACATCATCCATGAAGGCAACGAACTTCGGGTCGTTCTTGCGCTGGTTGATGATCGGAAACACACCATAATGTGCGACAGGACTTTCCTGAGCGATAAGGTCCGCACCGGGTACACGGTCGACAGCCTTCTGAGCCAACTTGAAGTTCAGCCACAGGTCGTTGGTAATGTGCATCACCAGCGTGCGCGCCTGGATCCGGCCGAGATAAGCATTGATGTTGTGGGTCTCGCCGACACGGTTGCGCCAGACCAGGTCGACCGCATCGTAAAGCTTGGCACGGTTGACGACGTTCAAAGCCGCCTTTTCGTTCGGGGGGTCCCAATAAAAAATTTCGGGCTGGACGGCGCCCCAATTCTGGGTCGTACGGAACGCAAAGTCATAGCCGGTCATGCCGAGGATCGACCAGCCGAACGCCACGCCCGGCATCGGATGCTTCTCTTTGGGCAGCTTGTAATAATCACCATTCGTTTCCTGCCACACCGGATCGGATTCGATCGCCGCGGTCATCATCTGGAATGTCCAGTTGCCGACAGGATCTTCCCCATCCGACTGCGTGGTGCCACCGATCGGCATCATTGCGCCGATATATTCGGGATGCATCACGCCCCAGACATAGGTCTGCGTGCCGCCCATGGAAACGCCGGACACTAGGGCCACGCGCGCGACCTTCAGCCCGTCGCGCAGCATGCGATAATTGGCCTGGACCATGTCATAGTAGCTGTACTGCGGAAACTTTACGCCGAGACCGTCCGAAGGTTTGCTGGCGCCCCAGGTTCCGAGCGGATCGACCATGATGACATAATAACGATCCGTATCGATGGGACGGCCGGGACCAATAATTGGCACGGTGCCTGACAAGGCTGCTCCTTTGACCCACTGCTCGTACATGTCGGTGGCATCGCCGGAATAATATGAGTTGATGACGACGGCATTGGTGATCTCACCGGCGGCGTTGCGCCGCGGCGTACCGACCGCGATATAGGCGGTGTGCAATTTCCCGACGCCCAAAGATTCGAGCGTGACGCCGCCCTCGCCGCCATTCTCCCACTTCGAGGGATCGGCCAGATCGTACTTGCCCCCAAGTCGAAAATTCGCGATCTCGTAGGTCTTCTTCAGCCCGTCATGCTGCATCTGCGACGAGCGGCGCGTGAAGGGCTGCGCAACCGCGAGCGATGTCCCGATCAACAGCAACAGCAGGCTGATGAGATATCGCCGCATGACATGTCTCCCGACCATGGCGAATTCCTCCGGCAGGCTTTGATTTTGCCAAACGCTAGGAGAGGACGCGGCGCGACCCTTGATCTAGCGCAAGGGAATTCGCACTGCCCGCGCGAGTGTCTTGGCACCGAATTACATGCCGGACGCCGCGATGCCTTTCCTCACGCACGGCTCCTACCGGATCCGGTATGAGCTCGACGGTCCTGTGACGGCGCCGGCCTACGTGCTGGTCAATGGACTGACTCAATATTCCGAACTGTGGACCGCTTATCGCGACGCGCTCATCGCACGGGGATTTCGCGTTGCGACGTTCGATCTGCTCGGCCAGGGCGCCTCCGACAAGCCTACGCTTTTCATCAACCAGGACGACCATGTCCTTGCGCTGCATCGCCTGATCGAGATGCTCGGCGAAGGTCCAGTCTTCCTCAGTGGAATTAGCTTCGGCGGCCTGATCGCGCTGCGCTACGCGATCGAGCATGGGGCGCGCCTCTCGGGTCTGGTGCCAATGAGTTGTTTTGCCGAGCTTTCGCCTCAACTTCTCCTGATCGGCAACGCACTACGCACCGGCCTAATTCTGGGTGGAACCGGCTATCTCCAGGATCTGCTGCTGCCGATGAATCTGTCCGATGAATGGTTGAAGCCGCTGCTGGATAAGCTCGACGGTGTCAAGCGGCAGGGCTGGCTGGTCAATGACCTCTACGCGCTGCAGAACCTGATGGAGTCGTTCCTCGACTTCCAGCCGCTGACGCCGCAACTCGCCTCGATCGCCGTCCCAACCATGATCCTGAACGGAGAGTTCGACTTCCTGACGCCGCGCGCCCTACACGAGACGCTGCGAGTCGGAATCCCCAACAGCGCGCTCGTGATCATCCCGGGCGCCTATCACGCTTTCACGTTGGAAAAGGGTGCGCTCACAGCCGACCTGCTCGCGCGCTTCGCCGATGACGTGCTGGCCGGACGCTGGCAAGGTAACAAAGCGGTCTGGATTGCGCCCGAAGACCCTGGTGGTGAGCTCACTCCATTTCCCGCCAGCTACGACCATCTGCGTGCCATCCCCGTCCAGAGGACCCGGGCATGAGCGGACTTCTCGGACCACTCGACTCCGAAGGCCGAGTGCCGCACAGCCAGCAGACTCGCGTCGCCGCTTTCCTGATCTCGGCCCATGGCGCTCTCGCAAGGCAATTCGCCCTCGCCCTGCCGGCGAAGTTCGAGGCCGGCTGGCAGACAGAATTGAACGCTCAGTTCTACCGAGAGAGCGAGATCGTGTCGCTTCTGATGCGCGCAACCACATGGGTGCCGGACCTTGCCCTGGGCTATATGGCCATATCCTGGGAGGCCGCCTGGCTTCCGACGCCGAACGAAGGCATTGCCGATCGCATTCTTTGGCAAGCAGTCCACCTCGCCACGCTCGCGCATGCCGTCCACGCCGGGATCCGGCCAGCGGCGTTACTACCGCTTGAGGCAAACCCGAATGACCCCTTCGTGATGGCGCTACGCCGCATCGAGTTCGAGAGCGGACGTCTGTTGCAGGCGCAAATCCTGTTCCTGAAAGGTCCCGACCTGTTACCCTTCCGTGGCACCGTCAGCACAGTCCTGGAAAGCCGACACACCGAACTGCGCAAGCTCTGGCACGACGCGCTCGCGAGCGTGGGAATCGTCCGCGAATGATGCGGAGCCTTGACGCAGATCAAAGCAGCGCGATTTCCGCCCTCCAGCATTCATCGACGCCCTGCACGCGCCGACCGGAGTTCTCCCTCATGAAGGCCATCTCCCTCGAAGAAGCCGTCGCGATGATCCCGGTCGGCGCGAGTGTCATGGTCGGCGGATTCATGGGTGTCGGAACACCGGAGCGCCTGCTCGACGAGGTGGTGCGGCAGAAGAAGGGCGGTCTGTCGCTGATCTGCAATGATGCGGCGATCCCCGGCAAGGGCGTCGGCAAGCTGTTCGATGCTGCGCTGGTCGCGCGATTGACCGCAACGCATATCGGTCTCAATGCGAAGGCACAGCAGCAGATGCTGGCAAACCAGATCACCGTCGATCTGGTACCCCAGGGAACCTTCGTCGAGCGCATTCGTGCGGGTGGATGCGGGCTAGGTGGAGTTCTGACGCCAACCGGCGTCGGCACGCTGGTTGCGCAGGGCAAGCGCGAGATCGAAGTCGACGGAAAGCCTTTTCTGCTGGAGACAGCCTTGCGTGCACAGTTTGCGCTAGTGCACGCCTTCCTTGCCGACTACCTCGGCAACTTGGCGTACGCACTGACCTCGCGCAACTTCAATCCAGTCATGGCGATGGCCGCCGACACCGTGATCGTCACCGCGGAGAACATTGTGCCAATCGGCGTGATCGCGCCCGACCACGTCGTGACCCCGGCGCCGCTCGTCGACTACCTCATTACAAACGGGTGACGACATGGATCCGCAGATCATCATCGCCCGGCGCGTCGCCAAGGAGCTTCGGAGCGGCGACCTCGTCAATCTCGGCATCGGTATCCCGACGCTCGTCGCGAACTACGTTCCAACGGACCTGAAGGTATTCTTCCAGTCGGAAAACGGCCTGATCGGAACGGGGCCTATCCCCGAGCAAGGCCTGGCGCATCCGACGCTAACGGACGCAGGGGGGCGCCCGATCAGCGCGCTGCCCGGGGCCTCGACCTTCGACAGCGCGATGTCGTTCGGACTGATCCGCGGCGGCCATGTCGACGTCACGGTGCTTGGCGGCCTTCAAGTCGATGCCCATGGCCATCTCGCCAACTGGATGATCCCGGGCAAGATGGTTCCAGGCATGGGCGGCGCCATGGATCTCGTGAGCGGCGCGAAGCGGGTCATCGTCGCCATGCAGCACGCAGCAAAGGGCAAGTCGAAGATTGTTGCGAAATGCAGCTTGCCGCTCACCTCGGCGCGGCCAGTGAATCTAGTCGTCACCGACATGGCTGTCATCGGCTTTGCCGATGGCACGGCGACGCTTCTTGAGACCGCGCCGGGCGTCACGATCGGCGAAGTGATGGCTGCGACTGAAGCCGACCTTCTCGTCGGCGACCATGTCCCGGAGATGATGATCTGAAGGTGAAGGACATGCGGATATTCGGCAATTTTGATGAGATAAGATCTGCGGTCGGTACCGAAATCGGCGCTAGCGACTGGATCGAGGTAACGCAGGACCGGATCAACAAGTTTGCGGAAGCGACCTGCGATGAACAGTGGATCCATGTCGACCAGGAGCGCGCGAGGAAAGAAATGCCCGGCGGCACTACCATCGCCCATGGCATGCTGTCCCTGGCGCTGGCACCGATGTTCATCCGCTCGGTGATGGGGTTAAAAGGCCTCCGAAACACCCTGAACTACGGCGCCGACAGGATCAGGTACCTTTCGCCGGTCCCGGCGGGCTCAAAGCTGCGTGGCCGCGTCAGCGTTGCTGAGACGGAGGATGTCCCTCCCGACGGGCTGCGCGTGAACTATCATCTGGTCATCGAGATCGAAGGCGGCAATCGACCGGCCTGCGTGGCCGAGCTAATCGCCCTGCACTATCGCTGAGTCGCATCCCGTCCCCTTCAGTCGATGATGTGATAACCACCATCAATATAAAGAACGCTTCCTGTAATGAGCTTGGCGCCGTCGAGCGCGAGAAATGCCGTGGCGTTGCCGACGTCTTCAATGCTGACCAGGCTGCGCGACGGGGCCTTGGATTGCGCCTTGTCCATCAGTTCGTCGAACTCTGGAATGCCTGATGCCGCTCGCGTAGCCAGCGGCCCGGGCGAAATCGCGTGCACGCGGATGCCCTTCGGCCCAAGCTCGGCGGCGATGTAGCGGACGGAGGCTTCGAGCGCCGCCTTGGCCACACCCATCACATTGTAGTTTTCGACCACCATCTGGCTGCCGTAATAGGTCATCGTGAACATGGTGCCGCCGTTCTTCATCAGCGGCTCGGCCAAATGCGCCATGCGCATGAAGGACCAGCAGGAGACCTCCATCGTCTTCAGGAAGCCGTCGCGACCGACGTCCACCACACGTCCGTGCAAGGCTTCCTTCGGTGAGAATGCGATCGAGTGCAGCAGGAAATCGAGCTGGCCCCAGTCCCTCTCGACCCGGGCAAACACTTCTTCGGTCTGCCCCTCCGTCATGACATCGAGTGGCATGAAAATAGACGCCTCAAGTGCCTGGGCAAGAGGCTCGACGTGCTTCTTCGCGCGGTCGTTCAGGTAAGTGACAGCTAGATCGGCACCAAGCGCACGAAAGGCCTTGGCGCATCCCCACGCGATCGACTGGTCGTTGGCGATGCCCACGACGAGGCCTTTTTTCCCCTTCAGGGCAATCTTGGTATCCGGAAATACGGGAATCATGATGCCCTCTCCTGTCTTTGATTGCTCGATGTTCTGTTCATCAGCACTGACAGAGTGTGCTGCGCGATCATCAGCTCCTCGTCGGTCGGCACCACATAGACTGGAATGCGACTGTCGGGACCCGAGATCAGCTGTGAGTGGCGCGTATTCTCGGCTTGATTGAGGGTGACGCCCAGCCACGCAAGCTGGCCAGCGACATGCGCGCGAATTGTTGCGGAGTTTTCGCCGATACCAGCCGTAAACACAAAGGCGTCCAGCCCCTGCAGCGCTGCGGCAAGCATGCCGGCGCTGAGGCCTATGCGATAGCAGAAATATTCGACGGCCAGTCTGGCTCTCGGATCGTCACTGCTCTCCAGCACGCGCATATCGTTGCTGACGCCGGATAACCCCTTCAAGCCGCAATCGCGGTAAAGGAAGTTCTGGATGTTGGAGGCAGACATCCCCTTCTCGGAAATGAGATAGAGCACCACCCCAGGGTCGATCTGACCAGGGCGGGTTCCCATCGGAAGCCCGTCGAGAGCGGTGAAGCCCATAGTGCTTTCGACGCTTCGTCCCACGCTGAGAGCGCACATCGAGGCGCCGCTTCCGAGGTGAGCGACGATAACCCGCCCATTCGCAACTTTCGGCGCGACCTTTGGCAAGGTCTTCGCAATGTACTCGTAAGAGAGACCGTGAAAGCCGTAGCGGCGTACGCCCTCGGCATAAAGATGATGTGGAATCGCATAATGATCGGCCACCGCGCTATGTGTGCGATGAAATGCGGTATCGAAACAGGCGACCTGCGGAAGCTCCGGGAAATTGCCGAGAATCGAGCGGATCGGCGCCAGATTATGGGGTTGATGCAGCGGCGCGAGCGCGATGTACCGCTCCAGCCGGGTCACGACACCATGATCGAGCTGGATCGGCCGATCGTAGTCCGGGCCACCGTGAACGACGCGATGACCGACCGCGATCGGGTGAATGCGTTGCTCGTCCCGCAACCAGGCGCCGGCAATGTCCATCGCGGCCGGAACATCCGGCACCGCCTCGATCGGATAGGCGCGATCCGCAACCGGATCGCCGGTGGAGCCACTCGCGCGCAAACGCGGGCGGCTGCCGATCCCATCCATCTGCCCTTTCAGCTGTCGCCGCAATATTCCGTCCCCCTCGATCGAGTAGACCTGGAACTTGACGCTGGAGGAGCCGGCATTGACCACAAGGATGGTGTCCATGGCGTTCACGCGGCAATCGTTGGAGCACGCCGGCGCCGGGCATGGGCATACAGCGCTGCGACCGCGCACGAGGCCATCCGCGCACGCGCCGAATCCGCGCGTGAGGTCAGGACGACCGGGACCCGGGCTCCGAGCACGATGCCCGCGCCGTCCGCCTTGGCGAAATAGGCGAGGTTCTTTGCCAGCATGTTGCCGGCCTCCAGGTCGGGAACGACGAGGATCTGCGCGCGACCGGCGACCTCGGACTTGATCCCCTTGATGCGCGCCGCCTCCAGGTCGATGGCGTTGTCGAAAGCCAGCGGTCCGTCGAGGATCCCTCCGGTGATCTGCCCGCGATCCGCCATCTTGCAGAGTGCTGCCGCCTCGATCGTAGACGGAATTTTCGAGGTCACGGTTTCAACCGCTGACAGGATTGCCACGCGCGGTGACTTGCCGAATCCAGCTTCCACGTAAAGATCGATCGCGTTCTGGATGATGTCGCGTTTGGCGTCCAGATCAGGGAAGATGTTGATGGCCGCGTCCGTCACGAAGATGGTCTCGGCATAGGCCGGCACGTCCATCACGAAGACGTGGCTGATACGGCGGTCGGTGCGCAGGCCTCCGGCCTTCGCGGTGACCGCGCGCATCAATTCGTCGGTGTGCAAGCTGCCTTTCATCAACAGCTCACCTCGGCCGGCGTGGATCAGCTCTACCGCCTTTGCAGCGGCTTCATCGCTATGCGCTGCGTCAACGAGCTCGAAGGCCGCGATGTCGAGACCATGCCTGGCGGCCGTATCCCGGATCTTCCTTTCAGGTCCGACCAGGAGCGGCCGGATGATGCCGGCCTGTGCACTATCGACAGCGCCGCGCAATGAGCTTTCATCGCAGGGATGCACGACGATGGTTGGGGCCGGCGGCACGGCCTGCGCGGCCGCTATCAGACGGTCGTACTTGCTCGGGGACTGTGCCTGCGACGTGTCGGCTGACATGAGCCGGTTCCTTCCAGACAGCGTTACGATGCCTTCGCCTTGGGGTCGAAAGGGGCAACGTTCGACGCCCTCCCCGACGTTTCGGCGTCGAGACCGAACAGCTGCGCGACACGCTGCAGGCGGCTGGCGCGCTCGCCTGTGATGTCCTCGCTGGCCGACAGCACCTCGCTCATCGTCGTGAAAGCCGCGCGGCGCTGATTGACATCGTCGGGAAGCAACTTCGGGATAACGGCCAGCGCCGCCTCGCGATCGAGCAGCAGCATGAAGAACTGCTCGCGAACCAGCATCTTAAATTCGGCAAGCGCTAATCGCGCTCCGCTGTTGTCGTGACGAGCCTGACGCAACGCCTCGATGCTGCGTTCATCCACCATTCCTCTCGCCGAGCCGATATAAAGCAGGGCACGGATGGCCGCCTCGCGAAGCCCGCCTTCGCCAATCCTGGATCGGAGCTCGGCGATCCGTTTGTCGAGCATGGCACGGTGTTCGGCCGGCATCTCGCGCCCGCGCGACGGTTCAGCTTTCGGATCTATGCCGACCGCCGCCTGTAGCGCCGGGGAGCCGTAGACGTTGAGGAAGATCGCCTCGCTCATCGCTTCCTGCGAATCGCGCCAGCTGTCCAGCGCATGAACGATCTGCTTAGAGACCTGCTCCTGAAATGCCAGGAACGGATTGTCGTTCGAAACCGGCTTGCGGTTCTCTTCTAGCCCTTCCGCTGCCGATTTCACCGCCGTCATCCATGGATTCTGACTGCTGAAGGCCTCATACTGCGTCCGCAGCGGGTGCAGGTTACGCATCAAATCTGCCGTCTGCGGCGCCACCATGCCCTTGATCCAGGGCTGCACGAACTTGCGATAGGCGGCAAGATTAAGCTCCGAGACGCGTTTGGCCGCGGCAAAGCGCCGCTCGTCCTCAGGCGAATTGCCGCCCATGGCACGAATATCCTCGAGCGTTCGGGCCTCGCAGCGCATCACCCATTGGCCAACAACGAGATCGGAACTGGTGGTTTCCTCGTCCTTGGCTTCGAACGTCGCTTCGTAAAGGCCGGGCGGTAGTACATCGATCAGATCGATGTTGCTGGAAAATTCAGCGTGCTCCTTCTTGGCGACGCCGCCCGAGACGAAGATGCCGAGATGGCCGACGCTCTCGTGAACGGTATAGACGATCGTTTGCCCATAGGCCCTGATGTCATCCACGTCGGCGTAGCATTCGAGGATCCAACCCAGCGCCTGCTGCGGCGGAGTGATGTTGTCGCCCTTGGAGCAGAACACCACGATCGGCGAACTGATGTTGCGCAGGTCTACCTTCTGCCCGTCGGATAGGGTGATATTGCCAGCGGCCAAGTTGTTGCCAACGAAGAGTTCGTCGACAATGAACTGAATCTCCTCGGCGTTGAGATTGACGTGCCCACCCCACCAGCGCTCGAACTCGAGGTAGCGATCGGCTTCGGTATCCACCTTCGAATAGACATTGTACTGCTTGGTCCAGAGCGTGTTCGACGGGTTTTGGCCTTCGAAGTTCTGGACCAGCCAGGCACCATCGAACTTCCCACCGCCGAGATCGCTAACGAGCGCAGTTAGCCAGCTTCCGCCCAGCAGGCCGCCCGAATATCGCATCGGATTTTTACCATGCACGCCGGCCCAGTACGCGAGCGGGGCTCCGGCGATGATCAGTGGACCGAACAGATCCGGCCGAACCGAAGCCAGGATCATGACCGCCCATCCGGCTTGGCAATTGCCTATGACGCAGGGTTTCCCGTCAGCGTCCGGATGGAGACTGATCACCTTTTCGATGAACAGTGCCTCGGCACGCGCGATACGCTCGATCGTCTGGCCCGGCACCGGCTCCGGCAGGAAGCCGATGAAGTAGCAGGGATGTCCCGCCTTCATCGCGACGCCGATCTCGCTGTCGGCCTTGAACCCGCCGATCCCTGGACCGTGCCCGGCGCGTGGATCAATCACGATGAACGGCCGCCGTGTGGAATCGATCTCGACGCCGGCTGGCGGGATAATGCGGACAAGCGCGTAATTGACGGGCTCGTCCAGCTTGCGGCCATCGATGATCAGTTCGGCCGCATATTGCAGAACGTGTGGCGCGGTTTGGGCGACGTGCTCCCGATATTGGTCGCCGCGCCGGCGCATCACATCGAGAAAGAGTATGCTCCGTTGTCCAGCATCGACCATGTATTCAACGGCCGAGGCGACGAGACCGGACATCGAACCGCCGGGTGATCTAGGCACTTCCATCTGCATGCTCCGACCTCAATGTCGTATGAAGGCATCCAAAGCCCGCCGCAACTGCAGGCCTTTGATATAGGTCAATGCTGGACGACGAGTATGCCGACCCAGTCGTGTCACGTCGTCATCCCGCCCGAATGTGTCGAGCTGACTGCCGAGATTCAGGCCGCCCGCTTTTTGCGGGCCCTTGATACAAATCAAACGGGCAACCGACCGCCCCGTTCATAGACCAGCCTCAGGCCGACGTGTTTTCCGGCCGCCTGAGCCGAGACCTCGCATGTCGGACATCGCCAAATACAGCGTGACGGAACACTTGCGGGACGGCAGCACGGCCGAAATCCGAGCGCTGCGGCCGGCCGACGAGACGGCTGTCCTCGACGCGCTGGATCAGACCAGCAAGCAGTCGTTGCAGCGCCGTTTTTTTGGGATCAAGCGTCATTTCTCGGACAAGGAGCGCGCGTTCTTCATGGATATCGACTTCATGAATCACGTCGCGCTGGTGTGCGAGGTCGGGCAGCCCGAGCGGAGAATGATTGTCGGAGGCGCTCGATACGTCATGTTTGAGCCCGAACGAGCCGAGTTGGCCTTCGTCGTTGTCGACGCTTGGCAGGGCCGAGGCATCGGCTCCATCTTGATGCGCCACCTTGGCGAGATCGCCTCCAATGCCGGATTGCGTGAACTCATCGCGGAGGTCCTGCCCGAGAACAAGTCGATGCTGACGGTGCTCGGCAGGTTCGGCTTCAGGCCGGCCGGGAATCGCGACCCACAGGCAATGCATTTGGCGCTACTCCTGGGCAAAGAGGGGCAGTGATCAATGAGCGGTACATGGTTCGGGTCCGCGCTCAAACTCAACGCTGGTTCAGAGACCACAAGAACTCCAGCAGGATCATGCCGCGAGGTGCATCCGTCGGCGTTACGGAAAGCGTGGGCCGCCGGCATGAGCACGTGTTGCTGTAAGGCGGGTCCGAGAATACCGGACGCACCACCAGAGAACACGCTCTCGCGCATCGCCAAGCCGCGGGTTCTCTCGCGCACGAGCCATCATGAACCTTGCTGATGTCGCAGTCGTAAGAGGCACATTATGAAACCCTTTACTCTGCTGCTCGCTTCAGCATCTATGTTTGTATGCGCTGGCGATAGCCACGCAGTCGTGAGAATTGCCAATGACCGTGGTGGCTTGATTCAACGTTACCTTGATCGATATGATGAGTTGAATGAGACTGGCCAGACTGTGATTATCGATGGCCTCTGCGCGTCCGCCTGCACGATCGTATTAGCAAAGATCCCATCAGATAGAGTTTGCGTGACAGAAAGGGCAAACCTTGCTTTCCACGCAGCTTGGGATCTCAGCGCCGGCGGACGCCATATTACAAATCGAGAAGCTACACGGATGATCTATTCCATGTACCCGGCTCCAGTTCGGAGTTGGATCTCAGGCCGGGGTGGTTTGTCGCCTCACACAATCTTCCTTCGCGGTGCGCAGTTGCAGACGATATTTGCGCGCTGCTATTTGGACTCTGCAGTCTTCCTGCGGTCATAGTCCTTCGCCGGCGTCTGGCCTGCTATGTACAGCGATTGCCGCATGGGAAGTCGAAAAAGGCGCTTTGATCTATCTCAATTCTCTGACAGCAGCGGGCCTCAGTTTGAGGGAGTCGCGTCCATCGCTCCGCCGCGCCGGCCGGGCGGTTGGGCGCTTCCAGGGAGCTCGATATGATCAAGTCGCTCGGAATTGCCACGTTCGCCTTCTTCTTCGCAGTATCCGCTCAGGCGATGACACCTGCCCCGATTGCACAGCCCGAAAGCCTGATTACGGAAGTTGCTGCTGCCTGCGGCGTCGGTAGAACACGTATCAACGGCGTGTGCGTCGCACGGACGACGGTCCGTCAAACCCGTCGGGCGGTCCGCAGATGTGTTAGAGGGACAACGTGCTGATTGGTTGTCCTCAAGGACAATACGCAAAGTGGTTCGTCGTGATTAGATTTAGCAAGTACCGACCCCAACGGTACACCGACGCCCCCACCGGCCTCAGCCTTTCCAGACTGAGGCCGTCTTGCGCCTGAAAGGTTGGACGGACCGGTCACCTTGTGGGATTTATCGACGCGGCGAACAACTCCAACCGCAACGCTGATGCCGGCACGCCAACAATCAGCCTCAAGAGCAAGCTGTCATCGTCAACTGACGAAGCCAACGCTGCAGTTGAATAGCGCAGACACAAAAAGCAAATGTTTACGCAATTTACCACTCGACCATCAACGTGATGGTCTTCATTTTCCCGTCTGATAATTGCCTTGCGCGCCTTGTTTGGTCGGATGCTCGGAATGGTCCTGTCGTAGCGGAGGTGGCCGGCATGTCCGAAATGATGGAAGTGCTCGCCGGAACGAGTTTATTTCTACTCGCCTTCTCGCTGCTGATATTCGACATCCCCCGCTACACCTTGTCGCTGGTGTCTCTTGCTCTGTTCAGCTCGAAGCGGCGAAGCGTCGGCGGGACGGTTTGCCAGGCGACGGTAAGCGTGATTATCCCGACATTCAACGGCGGCTCCGGGCTTGCTCCTTCGATCAGCTCGCTGCGCCGGCAAACCCTCCGACCTGTCGAAATCATCGTCGTCGACGACGGCTCCACCGACGCAACACGCGCGGTCGCGGAGCGGGCGAAAGCGCAGGGCCTGGTTGACATGGTCATCTGCCATGGAACGCGCTGCGGCCGCAGCGCTGCCATCAACGCTGCAGCACGGTTTGCACGCGGCGATCTTCTTTTGACCGTAGATGCCGACACTGTCTTCGAACCGAACGCGGTTGAGCGCCTCGCGGCTGCCTTCGACGATCCGCTCGTCGCCGGCGCAAGTTGCAACATCGCGATCAGTAACGAGCGCGACTCGATATGGACAGGACTTCAAAGCGTCGAATACCTGATGTCGATCACCGCGGGGCGGTCGATCCTCGACGTGGTGGATGCGATCGCGTGTCTGTCCGGAGCCTGTTCCATGTATCGCCGGGATATTTTCGCGCAGCAGGGCGGGCTCGACGTCGGCCCGGGAGAGGATATGGAGTACACCTTGCGGCTCCGCAGACTCGGCTATGTCATTCGGTTCGTGTCCGACGCCTGGGCGGAAACAGCCGGCCCCGCAAGCGGCGTAAGTCTATTGCGACAGCGCGCGCGCTGGGATCGCGATGCTCTGCGCATCCGCTTCATGATGTATGGCGAGCTGAGTTTTCGCCATCCGCTGGAGCGTTTACCGGACACGATCCAACGGCTGGACTTCATCGTCTTTGATCTCGTCCCGACGCTCAGCCTGCCGTTCTACTTGGCCTACATTGTGCTGTTGTTCGGCTCGGATGCCGTGCTGTTTCTGTCGGCGGTCTACCTGGTGTTGCTCTGGATCTCGGTCTTCAATATGGCACTTGTGTTCGCCCTGTTCCATCGATCCGTCGGAACGTTTGGCTGGAAGATGGCTCTGATCTTTCCCTTTTACCAGGGTGTCTATCTGAAGTGCGCGCGGTTCTTTTCCTACTCTTCGGAAATCATCTTTGCCTCGTCGCGGAACGATGATTTCGTGCCGCCGCGCGTTCGCCGTGCACTATTCGGCGATCCGACGAAGGAAGTGGCCAAATGACCGTCACCCTAACACGACTCGATCCCCATATCCCCGATCCCATCGAGAGCCGTCGGCGTGCGGCCGGACGGGCCGTCCGCGCCGCCTATGCGACAATCGTATTCGGCATACTCGCATTCTTTGTCGTCTATTTCGGGAGGCCAATTCTTTATCTCGGCGGCCCGGGCAGCGTGTCCTCACCGAGATATTTGGTTTCACTGCCTTACATCGTGCAGATCAACAGCATCACCGTGCTGAGAGGTGCATCGGTCAAGGCCGGCGACGAAATCGGAAGGGTTCGGTCTCCGCAGCACGATGAGATTGTCGCCACCTATATGCGCTCGCTCGCGGACATCGCCGGTCGCAAAGCGGAACTGCGTGTTAAGGCCCGGGTTGCGCGCGAATCTCTCGACGCGGCGCGCTCACATCTGCGGCTTGCTGAGGAAGCTGTCGAACTTATCGCAAACTCATCGGCCGCGAGCCTGAATTACCGCATAGACATGTCCCGGGAGCGCGCCTTGGCGAACAAAGCCGTGGTCTCGCAGGAGGCGGAAGCCGCCGAAGCCAGCACTCAATTGGCCGCTCTCGACGAATTCAGCCGGCAACTCGGTGATCGCCTCGAAAAGGTTGAAAGCAGCTTTGCAGACGGGAGAGTCTTCGCGCCCATAGCTGGCATAGTCGCGAACAATCCTGCGCGCGCCGGCCAATCCCTGGTGGCGGGCACTCCGATTGCAGAAATTCTCGACCCCACGGATGTCTTTGTCGACTGGTACGTTCCTAACGAACGCCTGTCCGATCCAAAAGTTGGCAACGAAGTCTTTGTGCTGTTCGGCAACCGACGAATTCTGGGCAAGATCGCGGAAATCCTCCCGGTGTCAGATGTGTACCCCGGGGCGGGTTCGTCGGCGGCGCGCGAGCGTACCGCCTCGCAAATCGCGCGAATTCGCTTCAACCCAGGCGCTCATCGCCCGGCGCTGAACTCGGCCGTCGACGTTCACATGCACTACACACAACTGAGCGCGCGGATCGCTTCAGTGCTGGTGAGATTATTCGGGCTCGACGAGCTGTGAGAGTGCGCGAGGTGCAGCATGCAGGTCGAAGCGAACCAAACGGGTTGCCCGGCTTGCGGCTCCTCCACGCTAGAATTGTTTCCAGTATTCCACCACATGATGTGCGCCTATGTTGGTCCGGAGTATGACTTCACGCCAAACATCGCGGGATATACGTGCCCGAAGTGCTGCCGGGGCATTGTGCCAGCTGACCCAGCTTGCGAGATCGTGGGGACTAGCGCGCGCTGCACCCGATGTCGGGGTGAGATCGTCATGGCGCCAGAGTGTGCCGGCTAGCGCGTAAGGGTCAGCGGTCCGTCTTGTATGCCGGCAGCCCGAAAAGCTATTTCCGGCCGGGGCATTCACCCATTGGCACAAAGTGCACTGGCCAAGCACTGCGCATCTGCTTGTCTAGAGTGCGCCTTGCCGATTCTTTCCAGCCCCCAAGCTTCCAGGATTGGCGAGATCGTACAGGCCCCGGCGCGGCATCAGCTTCGCCGGGGCCACGGACGCGGGGATGGTCCTGGACTATGGACACAGAGGCAGATCGGCAACGAGGTTTGGAGTTGGGTCGCCGCTGGGCAGAGCATGCTTCGGCGCACGAGCTTGCCACCATGGTGAGCGGGTCGTTTGATGATCTCAGCGAAATTCTGCCGGCGGACGCATCTGATGAGTTCGTCGGCGGCTTCCGCGAAGGCGTGTTGCACGTCTGCGCGGGGCCTAGGATCTCAGCATAAGGGTGCGGAGATGAGACCAAGCGCCCTTGCCCCCCCATCGCGGAAAATTCCAGGCGGCCAGTTGACTGGTCAACATTCCTGACACAACTCAAACGCGCAAGTTGCTCAATTTTCCCAACTGTTGCCACGTAAGCACACCGAATTCCAGGCGGCTCAGCTAGCTTCGAGCTGGAATGCGGGACTGCCAAGAAAAGAGCCGGCATCGTTAGGGTGAAACGTGGATGGAGCAAAAAGAATGAAGAAGATTTGGTTGAGTGGCATGGCCTTGCTGGCCGTGAGCATGGCGGCACCCGCGTCAGCGGCTGATCTGGCTGCTAAACCTTATGTCAAGGCCCCGCCCCCGGTGATCGCGCCGATCTATGATTGGACCGGGTTCTACATCGGCGCCAACGGCGGTTGGGGACAAAGCCACGGCTGTGTGGATTTCGTGACGCCAGCAGGAACGGTCGCAGGTGGTTGCGCCGATCGCTCCGGCGGCCTCGCTGGCGGACAGATCGGGTACCGCTGGCAAACCAATCAGTTTGTGCTCGGCCTGGAAGCGCAGGGAGATTGGGCAGAAATCAAGAATACGCGCGTCAGTCTGATCGACCCGCTGATTTCGACAACCGGTAAGATTGACGCCATCGGCCTCTTCACGGCGCAGCTCGGCTGGGCGTGGAATGCCTCGCTGTTTTACGTGAAGGGCGGCGGCGCCGTGACGCGCAACCGATTCGATATATTCAACAACGTCACCGGGGTCGGCCTGGCATCGGCGGGCCACACGCGCTGGGGCGGCGCCCTTGGCGTGGGCTGGGAGTACGGCTTCACGCCCAATTGGTCGTTCGGTATCGAATACGACCATCTCTGGATGGGCCGTGATAATGCCGGCTTCGCAGGCATAGTCACTCCCGGAGGGTTCGTCCTCACCGGCAGCGGCGTCAGCCAGGATGTGGATATGGTCACGCTTCGGTTGAACTACCGCTTCGGTGGATACGGCGCACCGGTCGCGGCAAGATATTGATCGCACCCACCTTGGCAAACCAAAGCCCCGGCATGCCGGGGCTTTTTTGCGCTTATGAATCTTGGCGCTCGAGAAGCCGAGCATCTCCAGCGCAAGCACCTTGAGGGCTGCAACTGCGTCATCGCCCAAGACAATTGTCTCGAGCTGTTACCATTCTGTGTCGCATTTGGACGTTGCTTGTGCCTAGTAGTGAAGGCCGTCGTAACCTGGGTCCTGCGGTTCGCGGAGCGCTTTGCTGTAACAGCGCTTGCTGCAAGTACTGCCCAGAGGTTTGCAAATGGGATCAAACAAACAGGGAAGCTGCGTCATCGACTATCTGGCGGTGGCCGCTCTCGTGCTTTGCGCTGATGTTTCGCATGCCGACCAGGGCGGTAGCTCATTCTGGTTTCCGGGTCAGTTTGCAAGTCTCTCCGCGGTGCAGCAGACACCGGGCTGGGCGCTCAGTGTCATCGATTACCATTCCAGCGTCGCCGCCGCGGGGAGTGCTGCTGCGGCCAAAGAGATCCTGGCCGGCAAAATCCCCGCGAACGTCAACGTTAATTTGAATCTGCGTCTGAACGGGCGGGCCGATCTGGTCGCCCTTACGCCATCGTATACTTTCGCTACGGCGGAGCTTGGCGGTCAGTTGGTCGTAGGTATATCGGGCCAGTACGGCAGAGCCGCCACTAGTATCGCCGGAACACTGACAGCGATAGCCGGACCGATTGTGGTGACGCGTACCGGAATGCTCGAAGGCTCGCTTACCTCCTACGGCGACCTCGCGCCCTTCGCGCAACTACTATGGAACCTTGGCGTCGACAATTACATGGCTTACGTCACGGGCAATATTCCCGTCGGCGACTATGATCCGACGCGGATTCCCAATATCGGGCTCGGGCACGGCGCGATCGACATTGGGGGCGGCTACACCTATTTCGACCCGGCGGCAGGAAACGAAATCTCGGGCGTCGCCGGCCTGACCTACAATTTCAGGAATCCCGACACCCAGTACCGGAGCGGCATCGATTTCCACTTCGACTGGGGCGCATCGCACTCCCTCACTAAGCAGCTTTTCGTCGGCATTGTCGGATACGCCTACCAGCAAGTCACCGACGATTCCGGCCAGAACCCGATCCTCGGTAGTTTCAGGTCACGCGTTTTCGGTGTCGGTCCGCAAATCGGGTACAGCTTCCCGGTCGCAGACATGCAGGGCTTCCTTGGTCTGAGGGGATACGGCGAATTTGGTGCAGCGAACCGTCCCTCGGGATGGAACACCTGGCTAACGTTCACTATTTCCCCGTCCGCTCCCGCCGCCGTAGCCGCCAGGAAACATTTGGTTGTGAAATAAATCGGTTCCGAACTGGAAGGTCGGCTGCGGTCGGCCGAGGTCTCAAATGAGTCAAACTGCGAAAAACTCCAAGCTTCGCAAATCTTGTCCGACATGCGTCACTGAGCGAACCTCGATGAAATGCGCCGCTACTTGGCTGACGGCCATCAACAGGAGTCAAACTAATACAGGGCGCGCTCTGTTGCTCGCAAGCGGCGGGAGACTGGTCCAGCTAACTAGCTCTATTCTGAATGGCCGTTGGTAAAGTGCGGGATTTGTTCTTCTTGCAGTATGCGACGACCGCACTGGAGTTCCTCTGCAGGCGCTCGTAGTCCAATACACTGTTGCTTGCTGCTGCGTTGTAGTAGCCGCTCATGAAGTATCTTACAAAATCTTGATCCGCTGGACCGTATGCCAACCAAGTTCCGCAGGTGATCTTGTTAAAATCCAGCGTAGCGTTAGGCACCGCAGTTACGCCTATCGATTTTTCCAGCCCTACCATCACACTGGCATTCGGGTTGGACTGGCACCACCCTCTTACGTTTGTGACATTTGCCCGATGCAGGTCAAAATCAACAAACGTCCTCCGACTTTCATAACTAAACCAGCCGGTCATCCAAGCCGAAAATTTGCCCGACGGTGTAGCCGGCATGGCGAGATATTCGCTACAGGTGATGCTGCGAATGTCCGTCGTTGTGCCAAGCGCCTCACTGGCGAACGTTGGGGCGATTAGGACGAACGTAACGATACTGAACCTGCACCTCATTGTGACGACTCCCGTAACGAGTGACCGACAGACTAATCGCGATTTGCTGTCACAGGACCTGCATCCCGCGGCTCCAAAGAGTAATCACCCATAGTGGCAAGTGCCCGATTTGATCTAGATCAACCCACCAGGTAAGGAGGAGAGTCAGCCCGCTGCGCGGGACGCGATAAACTGCAAATCGTGTCACCGTTGTGACTGATGTCACGTGGAATCCCGTCTTGCCAAACACGTTCCAATGCTGTGCTTCGGTGTGCTCCCTGCCAGCGGGTCCCCGCGGCATGTGCAGGTCGCTCATTGATATTTGCCGATCGGACATTGACTTGGCGATCGGTTTTGCAAGGGGCTTTGCTAAACATAAGCATGCCGCGTTAGGCCGCGTTTGTCCGTGCGCGGTGGCTCTGTCCACCGCCCAGGGAGCGGCTTTTCTCGCGATGCGACGACAATTGCGATCTGTTCTCATTCGCCGGCGGTAACTGGCCTAATGTAGCCGGTAATGGCAAAAATCGATTTGCGAGCTGCCTGCTTGATCTGCTTCAATTCTCTTCTGGCTATCGGACGTAAGCTAAGCTTCTTGACAGGAGCAACAGCAGTGCCAAGCGCAGAACAGTGCCGAGAGTATGCTGCCAAAGCAAAGGAGGGGCGGATTTCTGCCCGCCGGTGCTCGGTACTAATGAATGTCGCCCGTAGCTGGACAGCGCTGGCCCACCAGCTTGAGAGCCTGACAGACATCGTCAAGGACGAGGCCAAGTGAAGGCTGCCTCGCTGGCCCGCACTGCGCCTCAATAATGAGCGACGACCGCATCCCCACCAAATTTGTACGATAGACGGGCGCGTACCACATCCAGTGTCTGACTTCCGCCCCTGTCCGCCGAACTAGGAGGGCTGGTGGAGATGGCAGTGAACTGGAGATGTGCGCTACCGAAGTCGTAGTGCTGGTACTCAAAGCGACCGATCCAGTTGCTGCCAAGCAGCTTCGCCTTGACGCCCGCGGAAGGCGCCAAGTTGATCCCGCCGCCCTCGGCCACAAATATCTGGGCGCGGCGCTCGTGACCTCCGGCATTGCGCTACTGATCGGGTTGCACTGGCTAGGTGGCTTCCTTCAGCCGGTCTTTCCATGGTCCAGATGGGTGGCCTGGATTCTGAGCTACCTCGGCATCGCCACAGCGCCGATTGCTTTTTTCATGAACTATCTGAAGATCGCGCCATCTTGCCCGGTTATGGATTCTGGAAGCGCCTGCAGACGGTGCATCTCGCTCCGCCGAAGCACAAATTCTACGACACGACCCTCAATCCGAGGGTGGGCTACGCTAAACATGCGATCTCGATCGACGAGAGCCGCGCCGATTTCAAGCGTGTCACTTGGTCGCCCACGGCCGAGAAGCAGGACAAACGAGACGTGCACGACAACCTTTTCTTCGAACAGGTCTGGTTTTCGGGCGTGCACGCCGATGTCGGCGGCGGCTATCTCGAGAACGAGGCTCGGCTCTCAGACGTCGCGCTCAACTGGTTGTTCGCCGGAGCTTCGCTCATCCCTGGCGGCCTGAAACGGGACGGCAGTATGCTACGGCTGTCGCCCAATCCCGCGGGTGCACAATGAGCAGGCGGGAGGCTTCCTCAAGGCCGGGTTCGTGACCTGCCGATCGACCCGGAGACGGAAGACTCGAGATCACCGATGCACAAATCGGTCTATCGGCGTTCGGAGCAGCGTCCGTTCTTCTCTACGATCGCATGGCGGCCTACCGCCCGGACAACATGAGGGTGCACGCGACTTCAACCACTACTTCGATGGGAACGCGGCGCAGCTGCCCCAATGCGCCGCCGATGACATTGAAAGGAAGTGGGAAGATGCCGACCATGTCTCGGGCGGCTCTGCCCCAGATGCAACATTGATGGAGCAGTTCTGTCGGGCGGCCTTCGAGACGCCTTTGGCCTCCGCGGAGACGAGGAGAGCACATCACAATGCCGAGAGTCGCCGCCCGGCCGTCAAAAAACACCGTTTGAAAAACCGTTTTAGTTCGGCCTTCTCAAACGGTTTCTCTCGCTAAGGTCTTGATTTAAATGGTGGGCGCACCAGGGCTCGAACCTGGGACCCGCTGATTAAGAGGCGTATGATTTCGCAACAAAATCAAACGTCATTCCGACAAACGTTTCGTTCAACCTGCATTGAACTCGCAATAGGATTTCTCGTTGTCGGAATGATTGCCCCGGGGGCACCGAGCGGTAATAACCTCGCTCGAAGTGCGCAAATGGCGGCGATTCAATGCGCGATCCACGTGGCCTCGGCAGGTTCAAATCCCGCAGGCGCAACCACCGATACCGACATTCGGTCCAAGTTGCGATCTGACTGAGTGACGCCCTGCGTCCCGAACGCAAGGGCTATCTGCTAAGTTATTGAATTTTATGAAATCGGCGTTCAACTTTCCTCGTTTTGTTCACGTTCGTTCGCCTATTTCGATGCGATTTCGTTACGCCTTGCCCAAGCAGAAACAAGGATCATGGCGCGAGCTCACTGACCGCTGGGTCAGGCAGCTTCCCCACCCGGCTTGGGGTTATGGTGCGCTCGGAAGGCGGAGAAAACACGTGCAGTTTGAGACCTTGATCGCCCGAAGTGTTCCTTAAGGCAGGCTTGGAGCCCAAAAGTGCATTTCAGCATGCATGTGGAGTGCGTGCATTTGTGCATAGCCTGCTGATCGGCATCCCGGTTTAAAGCAATCGCGTACAAGTGCGACGCGCGCCAATTCTCACGTCGGACTCAGATTATCTCGTCTCTTCCATGCCTAGCTCGTCCACCTCGTCGCGCTATCGCCAGGTGGCGCCTTTGTCGCCTTTCCCGGCCGACGGTTGCGGTAGCTCCCTCACACTTGTTCCGGCTCGCGCAGAACGACCATGAGCAGCGCGGCCCCGTCTGCCGACAAGCCTAGTCGATCCGGCGAATGTCCGTCGCCAGCGTATCCTCGTCCGACCGCGGCACGATGGTCAGCTTCTTGCGCATGGCCCAGGCGGAGACCACGGACGCGATGCCGAGATAGGGGCGGGCGGCGGCGACCAGGGCGTTGGCCTCCTTCAGCGCCTGCTCGCGCTTGGCCGTGTCCATCTCGACCGCGGCCTTCTCGATCAGCAGATCGATCGCCGGATTGGAATAGCCGCGCACGTTGAAGGTGCCGAGCTTGGTCGTGGGATTGAGCGTGTGTACCAGCGACGACAGCGTGTAGTTGGATTCACCCGTCAGGGTGCCCCAGCCCGACATCGTGAAGGAATAGTCGCCGCGGGTATTGGCCGGGAAGAACACCGCGCTCGGCACGGCGTTCGCCTCGGCGGCGATGCCGATCGCCGACAGCATCTGCACGATGGTGGTACCGACCTCCTTGTCGCCGGGCAGGCGGTCGTTGGTGAAGCTCAAGGTGACCTTGAAGCCGTTGGGATAGCCGGCCTCCGCAAGCAGCGCCTTAGCCTTCTTCAGATCAGGCTCCGGGACCTTGATGCTCGGATTATAGCCGAGGATGTTCGGGGTGATGAGCTGGGATTGCGCCGTTCCCATGCCCTCCATGGCCACATCAGCGATGGCCTGGCGGTCGATGGCAAGATCAATGGCTTCGCGGACCCGCGGATCCTGGAATGGGTTCTTCGAAAGCGGCGTCCCCTCCTTGCTGCTGATCTGCGCCGGCTTTTCCCTAAAATCGAAGGCGACGTTGAAAAGATAGACGCTGTTGGCCTTGACGACCTTGAGCGCGGCATCCTTCTCCAGCGTCGGGACATCGGATGCCGGCACACGGGCGATCACGTCGACCTGACCCGCCTTCAATTGCGCGACGCGGGTCGCGTCATTCGGCAGCTCCTTGCGAACCACCTTGTCCCAGGCGGCCTTGCCGCCCCAATAGCCGTCGAAGCGCTTGAGGACGAGCTCCTCCTTCGGCGTCCAGGACACGAACTGATAGGGTCCCGTCCCGATCGCGGCCTTGCCGGAGTTGAAGGCGACGCTCGCCTCCTCGGCCGAGTTCAGGCCTTTGGCCGCAACATGCGAGACGATGAACAGACGCACGAAATCATTCGGCAAGGTCGGCGCCGGACCATTGGTCTTGACGCGGATCGTATCGCTGTCGACGACCTCAGTGCTGGTGACGCGGCGGACATAGATCGTCGGGGGATTGGGACCAGCCACGAGCGGAATGCGCTCGATCGAGAACTTGACGTCCTCGGCCGTGAAGTCGGAGCCGTCGTGGAATTTGACGTTCTTGCGGAGCTTGAACTCCCAGGTGACGTCATCGATCGCGCTCCAGTTCTCGGCCAAGCCGGGCTCGAGCTGCAACTCGTTGCCGGAGCGGATCAGTGTATCGAAGATGTGCTTCATGGCCTCGGCATGGGAGCCGGCCGCGGTGAAATCCGGATCGATCGACAACGGCCCGGCGCGGACGCCGATCGTGAGGTCATCGGCGAAGGCGGGCAGGCCCATCGCCGCCGAAAGCGTCGTCGTCAGCAGCAAGGCGCGGGACACAGCGGCGATGTTCATTCTTCATTTTCCTCGGGAGTAAGGGATGTCGACCAGTCGGGATGATTGACGACGATTTTGGCGAGCAGCTCGGAGACCATCAATTGCTCGGCGGGCGTCAGCCCCGCCAGCATGATCTTCTCCCGCTCGACCATCGGCTGGGTGCATTCATCGACGATGCGCCGGCCCTTGGCGGTCAGATAGAGCACGAAGCTTCTGAGATCGGTCGGATCGACCTCGCGCCGGGCGAAGCCCCTGTCGAGCAGGCGCTGGATGGCGCGGCTGATCGTGTTCTTGGGAAAGCCTGAGGACGCGCTGACCGCGCTCGCCGTCAGCCCATCCTTCAGGCCGAGCGCGTAGATCACGACGAATTCGGCACGCTGGATGCCGTAGGTCTTCTCGATCCAGCGATAGACTGGAACGTTGAAGTTGAGCGCAAGGAAGTTGATGCGGAACGAGAACCAGCACGGATTGTCCCACAGCTTGGCCGCGACGAGATCGTCGACGGCGCCGGGCTCGACGAGCTCCCTGCCCCCATGGCGCAACAGCGCAGAAAACTCCGCCGTGTCCGTCAATCCCCACTCCACAGGCGCTTTTGCAACTCGTTCCATCTGGAACTTGAAGTCGCAAGATATTGCTGTCAATTTGTTTTTTAAGTACCACGCGGGACGTTCTCGACGCGAAGAAGAACATTCCACGGATTGACCGGAGAACAGTCATTTGCTGCCTAACCACAAGCCGCCCTGCACGCAAAGACGGCGCTGCTTGACGTCTGCGATCGATCCCGACTGGCGCGGCCTCTCGGAGCCGCGGAACAGCCGGTCATGATCGGCTTTGTGACCCAGCGGCTGTGGCAGGCCACGATCGTCATCATCGCGATGTCGATCCTTGTGTTCTGCGGCGTCTTTGCCATCGGCAATCCGATCGACGTTCTGATCTCGCCTGAAGCCACGCAGGACATCAGAACGGCCGTCATCAGCCAATACGGCCTGGATCAGCCGCTCTGGCGGCAATACCTGACCTTCCTATCGCGGCTGCTGCAGGGCGATTTCGGCCGCTCCTTCGTCTACAACATGCCGGTCGGCCAGCTCATCCTGTCGCGCCTTCCGGCGACGGCCGAGCTCACGCTGACCGCCGTCGCTATCGCCAGCCTCATCGGCATTCCCCTTGGCATGTATGCGGGATACCGGCCGCACGGCGTGCCCGCCAAGACGATCATGGCACTGTCGACGCTCGGTTTCTCGGTGCCGACCTTCTGGTTCGGCCTGATGTTGATCATGACCTTCGCGGTGCAGTGCGGCTGCCTGCCCGCCGGCGGCCGCGGCGCGACGCAATCGATCGCCGGCATCGAGTGGAGCGTTCTGACGCTGGACGGCTGGAGCCACCTCGCTTTGCCCGCGCTCAATCTCGCGCTGTTCAAGTTCGCGCTGATGATCCGCCTGGCGCAGGCCGGGACACGCGAGGCGATGATGAGTGATACCATCAAGTTCGCCCGCGCCGCCGGCCTGTCCGAATGGACCATCCTGCGCCACCACGTGCTGCGGCTGATCGCGATTCCGCTGGTCACCGTGTTCGGACTCGAGCTTGCATCCACCCTGGCCTTCGCGGTGGTGACGGAGACCATCTTCTCCTGGCCGGGTCTCGGCAAGCTTATCATCGACAGCATCACCTCGCTCGATCGTCCGGTCATGGTGGCCTACCTGATGTTCGTCACGCTCCTGTTCACGCTGATCAATCTGGCGGTCGACTTCGCCTATCTCCTGCTCGATCCGCGGCTGAGGAGAGCCGGCGCATGATGTCCAGAGAGTCCGGCCTGTATCGATTCTGGAGTGACTATTCGCGCAACCGCATGGCCGTCGTGTCGGCGGTGATCATCCTGGTGCTGGTCGGACTCGCGCTCTCAGCGCCGCTGATCATGCCGCAGGATCCTTACGACCTGTCGCATCTCGTGCTGCGCGATGCGCGCCGGCCGCCGGGCTACGTCGGGACCGACGGCTACACGCATTGGCTGGGCACGGACGCGCAAGGGCGCGACCTGCTGTCAGCGGTCGCCTATGGCCTGCGCATCTCGCTGCAGATGGGCGTGATCGCCACTGGACTTGCGCTTGCCATCGGCGCGACGGTCGGCTGCGGCGCCGCCTTTCTCGGCGGTCGCATCGAAAGCCTGGTGATGCGCATCGTCGACCTGCAGCTGTCGTTCCCGGCCATGCTGCTGGCCTTCGTCATCGCCGCCGTGCTCGGACAGGGCAAGGCCCAGCTGATCCTGGCCTTGGTCTTCGCGCAATACGCCTATTTCGCCCGCACCGCACACGGCGCCGCGGCCGCCGAGCGGCGCAAGGACTATATCGAGGCGGCGCTCTCCATTCCGCTCAGCTCATGGCGCGTGATCCGCCGCCATATTTTACCCAACGCGCTGCCCCCGCTCATCGTCGTCGCCACGGTGCAGGTCGCGAGCGCGATCTCGCTGGAGGCGACGTTGTCCTTTCTCGGCGTCGGCCTGCCGCCGACGGCACCCTCGCTCGGCATGCTGATCGCCAACGGCTTCAAATATCTCCTGTCCGGCCGCTACTGGATCTCGATCTATCCAGGCCTCGCGCTGATCTTCTTCATCGTTGCGATCAACATGGTCGGCGACCAGATCCGCGAACAGCTTAATCCGAGGCTCAAGCGGTGACATCCCCCCTTCTCGACATCACCGGCCTCAAGACGCATTTTCCGACTTCGCGCGGTCTGGTGAAGGCCGTCGACGGCGTCTCCTTCAGCGTTGGCAAAGGCGAGGTTCTCGGGCTCGTCGGCGAGTCCGGCTCCGGCAAGACGATGACGGGTTTTTCGATCATCGGGCTGCTCGACGAACCCGGCCGCATCGTCGCAGGCTCGGTCAAGCTGCAAGGACGCGAGCTGGTCGGCCTATCGGCCCGGGAGTTGCGCGAGATCCGCGGCAAGAGCATCTCCATGGTCTTCCAGGATCCGTTGATGACGCTCAGTCCCGTGCTGACGGTGGGCACGCAGATCCGACTGGCCCTGCAGGCGCACGAGAGACTCTCGGCTGCGCAGGCCCGCAAACGCGCGATCGACGCGCTGGCCCTCGTCCGCATCGCAGAGCCGCAGCGCAAGGTCGATTTCTATCCGCATCAGTTCTCCGGCGGCATGCGCCAGCGCGTCGCCATCGCGATTGCGCTACTGCACAGTCCCAAGCTCATCATTGCCGACGAGCCGACGACCGCGCTCGATGTTTCGATCCAGGCCGAGATCCTTGCCGAGATGAAGGATCTGGTGGCCAAGGTCGGCACCGCCCTGATCTGGATCAGCCACGACCTCGCGGTGGTGTCTTCCCTGGCGCAGCGCGTCGCGGTGATGGAGACCGGCCGCATCGTCGAGCTCGGCGCAACGCGCGACGTGCTCACAAACCCGCAGCATGACTACACAAAAAGACTGCTCAACGCGCTGCCGTCACGCTCCACGCCTGGACATCTGCTGGCGCGCCGCGCGGATGTGCGCGATGCCGCGCCGCCGCCGCGACAGCCGCGCAAGGCGCAGGCAACGGCCATCGGAGAACCGTTCCTGGTCCTCGACGGCGTGAGCAAGCAGTTCGGCAAGACACCCGGGCTTGTCAGCTCGGCCGCGGTCAGAGCGGGGCTTGTCGAATCGGAAAGCCCGGTTCGCGCCGTCGACGGCGTCAGCCTGACGCTCAACCGCGGCGAGGTGCTCGGCCTGGTCGGCGAGTCCGGCAGCGGCAAGTCGACATTGGGACGGATCGCGGCCGGCATCATCGTGCCGACCTCGGGCTCCGTACGTCTGGGCGGAGCGCCGCTGATGAGCAAGGACAGGACCCCGCGCAAGATCACCACGGCGGTGCAGACGGTGTTCCAGGACCCGTTTTCCTCGCTGAACGCGCGCATGCG
Source organism: Bradyrhizobium sp. JR4.3 (assembly GCF_040547695.1). Lineage (NCBI taxonomy): Bacteria > Pseudomonadati > Pseudomonadota > Alphaproteobacteria > Hyphomicrobiales > Nitrobacteraceae > Bradyrhizobium > Bradyrhizobium sp. JR4.3. The sequence continues at coordinate 29,643 of NZ_JBEPQF010000026.1, forward strand.
AATTGGAGACATCATCGCCGAGGGTCCGCTCGCCCATGGGCTGATCAAGCCGTCGCGTGCCGACGGCTATGTCGCGCAATGGCTCACCGCGGTCGGGCTCGACCCGGGCTTTGCCGATCGCTACCCCCACCAGTTTTCCGGCGGCCAGCGCCAGCGCGTCGCCATCGCCCGCGCGCTCGCGATGCAGCCCGACGTCGTGATCTGCGACGAGCCCGTGGCCTCGCTCGACGTCTCGATCCAGGCGCAGATCATCAACCTGCTGATCCAGTTGCGCCGCGACCTCGACCTGTCCTTCATCTTCATCTCGCACGATCTCTCTGTGGTGCGCCATCTCTGTGACCGCGTCGCTGTGATGTATCGGGGCCAGATCATCGAACAGGGCCGGACGAGCGAGATCTACCAGGCACCGTCGCAGGCCTATACGCGCCGGCTTCTTGCCGCCGTTCCGACCCTGCCCCTGGCCGCCGCTTCGACCAAATGACCATCGCATCGCTCATCCCGATAGACGAGGACCCCATGACCGAGATCGCCGAGATGCAACCGTGGCAGTGGCCCGAGCCGCACTGGCGCACGCTGGTGAACCAGGTGCGCGCGGGCCGCTCGCTGCGCCCCGCGACCTGGAAGAACGGCGCGCGCTGCGCCGTCGCCTTCTCGTTCGACAGCGACCACGAGACCAGCGAGCTGCGCGACGGCGGCAAGTCGATCGGCCGCATGGCCTGGGGCGAATATGGCGCGCGCGTCGGCGTGCCGCGCATCCTGGCGCTGCTCAAGAAGCACGGCGTGCCCGCGACCTTCTACGTCCCGGCCGTGGTGGCGCTGTTGCATCCTGACGAGCAGCGCCGGATCGTCGCCGAAGGCCACGAGATCGGCATTCATGGCTGGATCCACGAGCTCAACTCGGTGCTGACCTATGAGGTCGAGCGTGAGCTGATGTTCCGCTCAGCCGACACGCTCGAACAGATCACCGGCGTGCGGCCGGTCGGTCTGCGCACCCCCTCCTGGGATTTCAGTCCGTCGACGCTGAAGATCGAGCAGGAGCTCGGCCTGTTGTATGATTCATCGCTGATGGCCGACGAGGATTGCTACGAGCTGCTGCTCCACGGCGCGCCGGCCGGCGTGATCGAGCTTCCGGTCGAATGGGTGCGCGACGATGCGGTCTATTTCATGATGCACCGCTTCCAGTCGCTGCGTCCTCACACACCGCCGACGGATGTCTTCGACATCTTCCGCCGCGAGTTCGACGCGGCCTGGGAGGATGGCGGCATCTTCCAGCTGACGATGCACCCCCACATCTCTGGCTATCGCTCGCGCATCTGGATCCTGGAGGAGCTGATCCGGCATGCGAAGGCCAAGGGCGATGTGTGGTTTGCGACGCACGCGGAGGTCGCCACGTGGGCGAGTGACCACGCGAGCTGAAAGCACTCCGCGCCTTGTTCAGACGAGCGCTACGCGCAACTTTCCTGGCCGAGAACCAGATCGGCCTTGTTACAGGCGGAGGATACGTTGGTTTGATGGGAGCCGTAGCCGATGCAGCAATTGCAGCCGGCGGAGAGGTTGTCGGCGTAATTCCGCGGCACCTTCATCAGAGAGAAATCGCATATTGCGGCCTCACTGAGCTCCATATCGTGGAGTCGATGCATGAACGAAAAACCCGCATGTCCGAATTGGCCGACGGTTTCATTGCCTTACCCGGCGGGGCCGGAACCCCGGAAGAAATCTTTGAGCAATGGACCTGGGCTCAACTCGGGCTTCATCCCAAACCATGCGCTCTACAGAACGTCGGCGGTTATTTCGATCCGCTCCTCTTGATGCTGCAAGGAGCAGTCAGGCAAGGATTCATGCGCGCGGAACACGCAACAATGCCCATAGTTCACGACGCGATCGAGCCGATATTAGATGCCTTTAGAGCGTACGCTCCTCCCGCTCAGAAGTGGGGCCCACGAACCGCTATAGCGGAGGATTTCCCAAGCGGGGCGTAGTGGATCCTTTCTAGCGCGGAAGCGCAAGGAGCATGTGACCTCCGGTTTCCCGCAACTGCCAACAAGGCTATTGCTATTCGTCTCATTCCGACTTCAATCGGAAGCGTCGCCTCTCGACTGTCATTTCAGGGTGAGTGTCAACAGGCGCTCAAGATTGACCCCTCTGCTGTCAGTTTGGTCAATGGGTTAACTTCGCCGATCGGCGCGCGGACCCCACGCCGATTGACAGACTGCGCTCAACAATCACCCCAGCATCGGCACCAAGCCGGCTAAGTGCAGGACCATTTCAGGTAGAACGGGCGAAGGGAATCGAACCATCGTATGCAGCTTGGCCGCGAACACATGCGAACGCTGGGATCGCGGAGAGGGGGATTCTCGACCGAAGGCCGCTGGCGCTCCAAAAACCCCAAGAAATAGTGCATTCCCGAAAAGGCCGCCGGAGGTTTGCGACTACCCGCTGTGTACCACTTTTCATGGCCGGCAAGGACTCGAAATTCAGGTGATTTCGAGGTGATTGGAAATGATCAACCCTCTTCGCGCGGCAGGTTGTGTACTGCCGTAATGCGTTTAGCGGCGGCGGCGACCACGGACATCAGCGCGGGATCGAGCTCCTTACGCGTCAGCCGCAGCGCGGCGCCGCCGACGCCTACGACCAGGAGCACAATCTCTATGTCTGTCCAGCCGGCAAGGTACTGAGCACTCTGGTGAATGACGGGGCAACACTGCTCTACCGCGCCAGCAAGTACGACTGCGATGCTTGCGAACTGAAGCCGCGGTGTTGTCCGAAAATGCCTGCCCGCAAGGTTCCGCGTTCAATCCACGAACAGGCCCGAGACGTTGCGCGCGACATCGCGAAGACCGATGCCTACGTCAAGTCGCGCCGTCAACGGAAGAAGATCGAAATGCTGTTCGCACACCTGAAGCGCATCCTACGCCTCGATCACCCCAGGTTGAGAGGCCCATTTGGTGCTCGGGACGAGTTCCTCCTGGCGGCCACCGCTCAGAACCGCCGAGCTGGCAAAGCTGATCCTGCCGCCTGCTTTGAAGCTCGCCTGAGCACCAGAGAGGCTCGCGTGCGCTTGTCTCTTCGATCTATCCCAAACGATTGGTTCACGGACTTTTTCAACACAATCCGCCAGAAGCGGTCGTTCAAGCGAGGTTATCCAGTTCGGCACGTGAGCGCACCATCGACGGGCAGAAGCACGCCTGAGATATATTTGGCTTCGTCCGAGGCGAGAAACAAGGATGCATGCGCCACGTCCCATGCCGTGCCCATCTTACCCATCGGGACCATGGCATCGCGCTTTGCGATCATGTCGTCCACAGAATCGTAGACATCCTTATAGGGTTCGACGATCATCGGCGTGTTGATCAGGCCGGGAAGAACCGCGTTGCAGCGGATTCCCTTCGATGCGTATTCGACCGCAATAGCCCGAGTGAAGTGGTTCACACCGGCTTTCGAGGAGTAATAGGAGATCATCGGCACACTGATCGTCGTGATCGATGCAATCGAGGAGACATTGACGATGGCGCCGCTCCCCTGCCGTACCATCTCCGGAAGCACGCGCTTGCAGGTCAGGAAGAACCCCTTCAGGTTCACGGACACGACGCGGTCCCAGCTTGCCTCATCAACCATCTCCGGGCCGCCGGGTTCGGCGATGCCGACATTGTTCTGAAGAATATCGATGCGCCCATGACGGGCCATGACACCGCCGACAGCTGAGTCGATGTCCGCAAATGATGTGATGTCGGCGCGCAAGGCCTCGGCCTTGCCGCCCTCGCCTTGAATAATCGCGACGGTACGCTGGGCCGATGCGAGGTCGCGGTCGACGCAGACCACCGTCGCCCCCTCACGCGCGAAGAGGACCGCCGTCGCCTTGCCGTTTCCCCAACCTTCACCGACGCAGCCGGCTCCCATGACGAACGCGATCTTGTCCTTGAGCCGCGGCGACATCCAACCGTTACTTCCCGAGTCTGATTTCAGTGCTTTTCGTAGAGCGTCACAACCGCCGCGCCGCCGAGGCCGAGATTGTGTTGAAGGGCCAAGCGCGCGCCATCGACCTGCCGCGCCTCCGCCGTACCGCGAAGCTGATGGACGAGTTCGTAGCACTGGGCGAGGCCCGTCGCCCCGAGTGGATGGCCTTTCGAGAGCAAGCCGCCGGACGGGTTGGTGACGAAACGCCCGCCATAGGTGTTGTCGCCGTCGATGACGAACTTTTCGGCCTCACCCTCACCGCAGAGGCCGAGCGCCTCGTAAGTGATGAGTTCGTTCTGCGCGAAGCAGTCGTGCAGTTCTATGACATCAATATCCTCCGGTGCCACGCCCGCTTTTTCATAAACCTTCTCCGCAGCCGACTTGGACAGGTCGAAGCCAACGACCCGCATCATGTCCCGCGTATCGAAGGTGCTCGGCCGGTCGGTCGTCATGGCCTGCGCGCGGATGCGGACCTTGTCGTTCAAACCATGTCGCACCGCGAAGGCTTCGGAGACCAGCACGGCTGCGGCCGCGCCGCACGTCGGCGGGCACGCCATCGAGCGCGTCATCACGCCTTCCCAGATCACCGGCGCCTGCATGACGTCGCCCTCTGTCATTTCCTTGCGGAAAAGTGCCAGCGGGTTTCGTGTGGCATGGCGGCTTGCCTTGGCGCGGATCTTGGCAAAGGTCGACAACTGCGTGCCGTACTTTTCCATGTGCTCCTTGCCGGCGCCGCCGAAGTAGCGCAGCGCCAGTGGAATCTCGCTATGGCCGACCAGTTCATCTGTCACCCGGTCGAAATCCGAGAACGGCGATGGCCGGTCTTCGAATATCGAGCCCAGGGCGCCCGGGCGCATCTGCTCGAAGCCGACGGCCAGGACGCATTCGGCCGCACCGCTCTCGATCGCCTGTCGGGCCAGAAACAGCGCGGTGGATCCGGTCGAGCAGTTATTGTTGACGTTGACGATGGGAATGCCCGTCATGCCGACTCGATACAGGACCTTCTGGCCAGCGGTCGAATCTCCGTACACGAAGCCCGCATAGGCCTGTTCGATGGCGTCGTAGCCGAGGCCTGCATCCCCAAGCGCGAGCTTGACTGCCTGCTCGCCCATTGCGTCGTAAGGAGCGGACGCGCCCGGTTTCGCGAACGGAATCATTCCGACGCCTGCAACGATCGTGGTCATCATGCGCTCCTTTGCTCTTCGCCCGGCGAGGCGGTAGTTTCGCTCTCGATGAGCTTCCTGATTTCGGTCTTGAGGATTTTTCCGTAGTTGCTCTTCGGCAGGTTTGGCAGAAACCGGTAGGACTTTGGCCGCTTGAAACGTGCGATGTGATCGATGCAAAAGGCATCGAGTTCCTCGGCCGTCACAGGTGTAGACGAGGCCACGAAGGCGACGACCTCCTCGCCCCAATCCGGGTGGCGGCGACCAATGACGCTGACCTCGGTAACGGCCGGATGGCGCAGCAGCACTTCCTCGACTTCGCGCGGATAGATGTTGGAACCGCCGGAGATGATAACGTCCTTCGAGCGATCCTTGAGGTACAGGAAACCGTGCATGTCGAACGTGCCGATGTCGCCGGTCCAAAGCCATCCGTCCCGCAGCGCCTGCGCCGTCGCGGATGGGTTGTTCCAGTAGCCGGCCATGACGACATCGCCGGCCACAATGACCTCACCGTTCTCACCTGGCGGCACGTCGTTTCCCTCTGCATCCACCACGCGGACGCAGACGCCGGTGCGCGTGATACCGACCGAGGAAAGCCGCTCGTCGAGACGGCCGTCGCCGATATCAAGATGCATGTGGGGCGGCAGATAGCTGATCGTGCAGGGCGACTCACCCTGGCCATAGGCTTGCCAGAGGCGCGGGCCGAGCACTGACAGAGCCCGCTTGAGGTCCTCCACGTACATTGGCGCACCGCCGTAGAAGATCTGGTCGAGGTTCTCTACCTTGAGATTTGCCAGGGACGGTGACGTGACGAGCCGGTTGACCATCGTTGGCGCGGCAAAGAACGAGCTACCGGGAAAGCGGTTGATGAGATCGACGATCTCGTCAGGTTGAAATCCTCCGCTTTCGGGCACGACATTGGCCGCACCCCGCACCAGATGGGCAAGCGCGAGCAGCCCGGCGCCATGCGACAGCGGCGCCGGATAGAGCGCAGCGTCGGTTTCATCGACAGCCCCGATGTCGGCCAGGAAACTCGTCGTCATGTTGTAGAGGTTGCGATGGGTCAGCATCGCGCCCTTCGGATAACCGGTGGTGCCGCTGGTGTAGAAGAGCCACGCAGTGTCTTCCGGCCCAACGGATGCTGGCAGGCAATCGGAAGGCGCCGTTGCGAGCATCGCGCGATAGTCATCGCCATCGACATCGACGACATTGCCCGGCTGCGACAGGCCGCCCTCGATATCGGTGAACAGCACCGATGCGGCGCAATTTTCGATGATATAGGCGAGCTCCTTGGGATGCAGCTTGGCATTGATCGGTGCCACCACGAGGCCTGCGAACCACGCACCGAACAGAATCTCGAAATATTCCGGACGGTTGGACAGGAACACGCCCACCCGTGAGCCCGGCGCAAACCCGCGGCCTCGAAAGGCTTCGCCAAGAGCAGCGCTGCGCTGCAAGAGTTGCGCATAGCTGTGGACCGTCTTGCGGCCGAGACAGACCGCCGGTCGCTCCGCGAAAGCCTTCGCCGCATTGGCAAGCACGATGGCGATATTCATCGGCGTTTCCCCGTTCAGATGACGCGCGTACGTCCTCTCCAGAAAGTCTCGCGGATATCCTTCTTCCGGACCTTTCCAACCGGACTGCGTGGCAGGCTCTCCCAAAACTCGACCGATTTCGGCGCCTTCACACTGCCCAGTTTCGACTTGCAGAGCGCGATGATCTCTTCGGGATCCGCGCTCGTGCCCTGCTTGAGCTCGATGACAGCCTTCACCGCCTCGCCCCATTTTTCGTCCGGTACGCCGATCACGGCGCAGTCCTGCACTGCCGGGTGCCCCCAGATGACCTGCTCGATCTCGCTCGGGTAAACGTTGAAGCCTCCCGAGATGATCATGTCTTTCTTGCGATCGACGATGTAGACGTAACCGTCATCGTCCTTGAAGCCGATATCGCCGGTGTGGTGCCAGCCGAACGTCGAGACCTCTTTGGTGGCCTCCGCATTCTTGTAGTAGCCAGGCATCACCAGGTTCCCCTTGACGACGATCTCGCCGCGTTCGCCGGCCGGCAGCAGTTTCCCGTCATCGTCCATGATCTCGACCGGCGTCAGAAGGGTCGGGCGGCCGCAACTCGCCAAGCGCTTTTCCTTCCCGGGATCGCCAATGACCAAATGATCCTGCGGTGACAAGAACGTGCACAGCATCGGAGCTTCGGCCTGGCCAAAGGTCTGCGTCATGACCGGTCCGAATATTTCGATGCACTCCTTCAGCTTGTCGACCGACATGGGGGCGGCGGCGTAAATGAAATGCTCGAGCGATGAGAAATCGTGTTGCTTGAGTCCTCGATGGCCGAGCAGCACGTAGATTGCCGTCGGAGGAAGAAACAGGTGAGTGACGCCTTCGGTTTCGATGGCATTCACCACCTTTGCAGCGTCGAAGCCCGGCAGGATGACCTGTGTCGCACCTGCGGCCATCAGCATCATACCAATGCCACCAGCCGCATGTGTCATCGGCGCGACGACGAGATGGATGGGCGGCTTCTTCACGGGCATCGAAGTGAAGAAATTCGAAATCATGGTTTCCCAGACCAAGTGGGTCCAGAGCACCCCCTTCGGGCGACCGGTCGTCCCTCCGGAGGAGAAAACCGATATGACGGCGTCCCGATCCTCCGGGATGTCGGGATCGCTCTCCGGCGCATCCGCGATCCAGTCCATAAGAAATGGAGCGTTCGCACCGGCCTTGTCGATGCAGACGTAGAGCTTGATCTTTGGACAATCCTTGCGAAACACCTGCAGATTGGCTTCGAATTCGCTGTGATAGAACAAGACCTCGACATCGCAATTGTCGAGGACATAGGCATTCTCGTCCGCAGTGTTGCGGGCATTGATCGGCACCCAGACATTGGCACCGCGCACGATGCCAAGGATGCACTCGAAGGCCGCCGCCGCATTCGGGCTATAGACCGCCGCCATCTGGCCAGGCCGCAGCCCGGCTGCCGCCAGCGCGTTGGCGATACGATAACTACGAAGCTGCACCTCGCGGAAGCTGCGAGACACGGTCGCGTCCTTCAGGCAGGTGCGCGACGGATCGATGCTGACGCCGCGATCGAAGAAATCAATTAACCGCATGACTGGCGCTCAACGTTCGAGGATCGTGATGCAGGCGGCTGCTTCCTCGTAACCATGAAAGCCACCGCCGTTTTCGGCAATGGCGTGATGCGCGCCTTCAACCTGCCGAGCGCCCGCCTCGCCACGAAGCTGCGTGACGAGTTCGTAGATCTGCGCAAGACCAGTGGCGCCGATGGGATGTCCTCGCGACTCCAGGCCGCCGGAGACATTGATGGGAATGCGGCCACCGAGCGCGGTTTCACCGTCGCGCACCAGACGGCCGCCATCGCCGATGGGCGTGAAGCCGAGCAGTTCGGCCTGGTGCAACTCCGCGAAAGCGCTGGCATCGTGGACCTCCGCCACCGACATGTCGGCGGGGCCCACCCCTGCGATCTCGTAGGCGCGTTTGGACGCAAGCCGACAAAGGTGCCTTTCAAGGTCGTCGGCCTCCCGGTCGGATCCTGAAGCGAGTACCGAGGCAGCGACGCGGATGGCCCGCGTCGCACCGAGCGCGCGCGCCTTCTCCGCCGAACACACGATGGCCGCGGCCGCGCCGTCGCTGATCGGAGCGCACATCGGCAGCGTCAGCGGCCAGGACACCTCGCGGGCCGCCAGAACGTCGTCAGCGGTCATCGAATCCTGGTATTGGGCTTTGGGATTGAGCGTCGAATGGCGATGGTTCTTGGCGGATACCTCGGCGATGTCGCGCTGGGTGGTTCCGAAGCGATGCATGTGGTAGCGCGCGAGTGACGAGTAGACATCCATGAAGACGCTGCGCTTGCCGCTGTTTTGCCCGGCGCCCGGCGGCAAAGCGAGGTCCTTGCCCAGCTCTGTAAGGCGGCGAATGCTGCCTTCCACATCATGCACGTCCCACGCCCCGTCGAAGATCGCAAAGGATATCTCCCGGTCCTTCGAATTCATCTTCTCCGCGCCGAGAGCCAGCGCCATATCGCCCTGCCCGGATGCGACATAGGCGAAAGCGGCATTGAGCGCCGTCGACGCGCTGGCGCACGCATTTTCGACGTTCATTACCGGAATATGCTCGAAGCCGAGCGCTCGCAGAACGAGTTGGCCGCGCACCAGATGCTGCCCCTCCACGACGCCCTGCGCCGTATTGGCGAAAAACGCGGCTTCCACATCGTTGCGGGATATTCCGGCATCGGCGATCGCCTCTTCAACAGCTCCACGCGCGATCGACTCGAGCCGATCGTCGAGGTGGCGACCGAACCGGGTCATGCCAACTCCAATGATGAAAACGTCGGTCATGGCTTCTTCCTAGACACTGATGAGGGATTCGATGCGGGCGCGGTCGGCCTGCAGTTCGGCGGTCGTGCCCGACCAGACCACACGTCCATTGTCGATGACAAACTGCCGGCGCGCGAGCTTGAGCGGAACCTTCAGGTTCTGCTCGACAAGGAGGATTGCAACGCCTTCCGCGTTGATGGTGCGGATGGCTTCGGTAAGGTGGTCGACAATGAGCGGCGCGAGCCCTTCGGTCGGCTCGTCGAGTAGCAGGACTTCCGGATTGGTCAGCAAACCCCGGCCGACCGCCAGCATCTGCTGTTCGCCACCGGAAAGCGTGTCGCCACCCTGCGTTGCCCGCTCCTGCAGGCGAGGGAACAATTGGTAGATGCGCTCCAGCGACCACGGCCCCTTGCGGCCCATCACGGTCGCGATCTTCAGATTTTCTTCGACAGATAGATTGGGGAAGATGCGCCTGTTCTCCGGAACGAATGCAAGACCCAGTCGTCCAAGTTCGAAAGGCTTCAGCGCGGTGATGTCGCGATCACCCATCAGCCGTCGTCCGCGATGCACGGCGTTGAGACCAATAGCGGCCTTCAATAGCGTGCTCTTGCCGGCGCCGTTACGGCCAATCAGCGAAACGACCTCTCCTGCGGCGACGTCGATCGACACATGATGCAGGGCCTGGGCCTTGCCGTAAAAGACATCGCAATCCTGAAGAGCCAGCGCACTCATTCGTCGTTCCCGAGATAGGCTGCGCGTACGGCCTGGTTGGACTTGATCTCCGCAGGAGAACCCGACGCCAGCAACTGGCCCTGAACCATCACGACGATTTCGTCGGAGATCTGCATCACGACGTCCATGTTATGCTCTATGAGCAAAACCGTTCGTCCCACGACGATGCGCCGTATCAGTTCGATCGCCTGATCGAGACGCTCGTGGCCGACGCCGGCGAGAGGCTCGTCGAGCAACAATACGCTGGGATCGCTGAGAAGCGCGAGGCCGACCTCGAGGGCCCGCTGGTCGCCGTGCGAGAGATTCTCGGCCGGAGCGTGCGCAAGTCGCTCCAGCCCAATCTGCTCAAGTGCCTTTTCGGCATTCTGCCGAACGTCGGCAAAGCGGCCGGCCGGCATCCAGAACGGCTGAACGCGGTACAGATGCGCGAAGGCCGCAAGTTTCAGGTTCTCCAGCACCGATATGCCGGAGAAGATCTTTGTGATCTGGAAACTGCGGCCCAGGCCGGCACGCGTCCGGGCATGAACGGAAAGATTCGTGATATCCCGCCCGTTGAGGATCACCTTCCCGCCGCTAAGGGTGGCGTGGCCCGACAAGGCGTTCATCAGCGTGGTTTTGCCGGCGCCATTCGGCCCGATCAAACCGTAGATACGCCCGGACTCGAAACTACGGCTGACGCCGGCGACCGCCTTGAGACCGCCGAACGCCACCAGGATATTCTCGCATTGCAACGAAATGCCGGTGCTCACACTCATTTCGAGGCACCTTTTCCGATCCGCCCGAGCACCGCGAACAGACCGGCTATGCCATTCGGCAGGAAGATTGTGCAGAAAATGAAGACGATGCCGAGAATGCCATACCAGTGCTGGGTAAACTGACTCAGTTCTTCCTTCAGGACCTCGAAGACCCCTACGCCGAGTACAGGGCCGAGCAACGTTCCCTTGCCGCCGAGCAATGTCATGATCAGCACGTCGCCCGAGGTGCTCCAGTGCAGCATCTGCGGGCTTACATAGAACATCAGCGAAGCCATCAACGCGCCACTCACGCCAGCATAGGCGCCCGATATCATGAACGCACACTGGCGCAGACGCTGCACGTTGTAGCCGATCTGCTCGGCCCGAACGTCGTTGGCCTGCACTGCTTTCAGCGCGTTTCCGAAGGGCGAGACCCGCAATACCCCCATGATCGCCACACCGACAACGAACACTGCGATGAGAAAGTAGAAAAAGTTGCGATTGTCGTAGAAGTCGATGCCGAACATGACCGGCCGCGGAACACCGGGAATGCCGTCCAGGCCGCCGGTGAACGCACGCAGTTTCGTGCTGGCCAGGATATAGATGAGCTGCGCGAGCGCGAGCGTCAGCAGCGAAAAGAACAAGCCTGACACGCGTAGCGCGAAGACGCTGAGCAGAAAGGCCAGCATCGCTCCGGCAAGGGCAGCCACCAGGAGCGCGGGCGCAAATCCGAACTGGGCTGCCAGCAACGCCAGGGCATATCCGCCGGCGCCGAACATGGCAGCGTGGCCGAAGGACAACATCCCGGCCATCCCGAAGATCAGGTCGAAGCCGACGGCGAAGAGACCCCAGATCAGAATCAGGCTGACCAGGTTCAGGCTCTCCTCGTTGGCCGACACGATCGCGACGACGATCATGGCAACGACAACCGCCGCCATGAGGATCTGACTGGGACGGAGCACGTTCATGCCGAACGTCCCTTGCGGCTGAATAAGCCCGATGGCCTGGTCATCAGTGTGACGATGAGCAGCACAAAGGTGATCAGCTCCACCCATTCGGGCGCATAGGTAAATCCGGCCGCGCGCGCCATACCCAGAAGAAGTGCGGCGAGGATAGCGCCTTTGATGTTTCCCAGACCGCCGATGATCACCACCACGAAGCAATCGATGATCACGCTGAAGCCCATACCGAGTTCGATCGGCACGAGCGGTGCCGCCACGACTCCGCCAAGCGCAGCAAGCCCGGAGCCGAGCGCAAACACCGCGGTGCGCACGCGAGCCACATTGATGCCCAGCGTCTGTGCCATTTCCGAGTCCGAACTGGCGGCGCGGATCACCATGCCGAGCCGGCTGCGATCGAGCAGGAGGAACAACAAGGCCGAGACAAGGGCTCCGAAGCCGATGATGAAAAGGCGATAGGACGGAATTTGGCTGCCCAGCATCGCAATCGGCTGCGAAAACAGCTCGGGCGTCGGCACCTGCTTGTAGTCGAGGCCCCAGACCAATCGGACCGATTCCTCGATAACGAGAATGAAGCCGAACGTGAGCAGCAACTGATAGATGTGATCGCGGCCGTAGACCGGCCGCAACGTCGTCACCTCCATCGCCGCCCCGAGCGCAGCGACGACAATCGGTGCGATCGCAAGCCCGATCCAGAATGAGCCAGTCCAGTGGACGATCTGGTAGCAGACATAAGCACCAAGCATGTACAGGGCGCCGTGGGCAAAATTGATCACGCCCAGCATGCCGAAAATCAGCGTCAGACCCGCCGCCAGCAGGAACAACAGGAAGCTCAAACTCAACCCGATAACGATCGTCGACACGTCAGAGATCCGCATTTCGTATCGAATGGTGAGGCGCCCGTTGCAGGCGCGCCTGGTGCAGGTCAACAGGCGTCGAACAATTTGGCCGCGTCGAACACTTCCGTGATTTTCATTGTCAGCGGCGGCAAGGGCGACTGTCCTTCAACTACTACGCCCCATAGACCTACCTGCGCCGCCTGGTGATCGCAGGCGCGCATGACCTTCTTGCCCTCGAGCGAGTTGTCTCGCGTGCTCTTTGCGAAGGCATCCACCCATGTTTCGCGATCCCAGCTTCCAGTGGAGTCGACCACATCAAGCCACCAGCTTATGCCGTCGTAAGCTTCGCCGGCAAAGCTCGAAGGCCATTCATTGTACTTTGCGCGGTAGGCTTCGACGAACTTCTTGTTCGCGGGGTTGTCGACGCTGAAATGGTATCGGACACCGGAATAAACACCGACCGACGCAGGCCCGACGCCCGCAGCAAGCGTCTCGTCCTGCAGAACCGGCCCGAACTGTACCTTGCTCTTGTTGAGGCCAACCTGACCCGACTGCTTGAGAAAGGTGACCGCGTCGTTGCCCGTGACAATGACGGCGATGCCATCGGCGTCGGACTTGGCCATTTTATCGACGATGACGGAGTAATCACGGTTACCGAGCGGCGCGTAGTCGTTGCCGACTATCTCGATACCCGCTTTCTTGGCTTCGTTGACGAACAAGTCCCAGCCGTCGCGGGTGGCCTGATAATCGGCGGTCACACCGTAGATCTTCTTCAGTCCCTTCACCTTCGCGAACTCGACACACATACGGATTTCCATGCCGAGCGTGTTGGATGTGCGGAAAGTATAGCGGGAACCATTGGGCCGTGTGATCTTGTCGTCGGCCGAGATGGTGACGAGCAGCGGTATCTTACGCTGGTCGGCGAGCCCCTGCAGGGCCAGGGTCGACGCCGATCCAACCGCCCCGAACATCATCTGGGCGCCGCCTGCCAGCACGCGGGTTGCCTTCTGAACCGCGGGCTGCGGTTTGGTCTCGTCGTCTTCCCATGACACCCGAATGGGTTTGCCAAGCACCTTGCCTCCGCGATCGGCAATGGCCAATTCCACACCCTGCCGCATGTCCTTGCCGATAATGCCGTAGGCTCCGGAAAACGCGAGAATGCCCGCGATGTGGAATTCGCCGGGTTCATCCGCGGCCAAGCCGCTCGTCGCTGGGTTTAAAGCCACCAGCGTCGCGCCTGCCGAACTCATCAAAAACGTGCGGCGATCCATGAAAACCTCCCAATAAAACTCTATGAGCGTATTGTTCTACTTTGTAGTAGGATGTCTCTTACTTTCGGGTAATTGTCAAGGAAAAGGAAGGGCCGATAGAATCAGCGACTTGAACCTTGACTGGATAATGTGCATTGAATTCGACGTGCGACGGTGCGTCGCTCCCGCAACTTGGGGAAGCAATCGAATGTCGAAGAAGCCTGCTGGTCGCAAGCGTCCCAATGTTTGGGAAAGCGTCGACTTGCGCCAGGAGCAGCATGAAGCGAAGCGTCGCCTCATCCTGAAACAGGCCGCGGTTCTGTTCGCCGACCGCGGCTTCCACGAGACAACGATCGACCAGATTGCCGAAGCGCTTCATGTCAGCAAACCGACGATCTACTACTACATCGAAAGCAAGGAGGAATTGCTCTACGATATAGCGCACACGGGCCTGGCGGATTTAAACGAGGCGCTATCCCGTGATCAAGGCGCAAAACTCCCGGCGATCGATCGTCTTGCGCAGTTCTTCACGATGTACGGCAGACTTATTCTATCCGAGTTTGGGGTGTGTCTGGCTCTCATCAGCGACCGTTCGCTCAACCCGCAATCGCGACGCCGGCTGCGAGCGCTTAAGAAGGAGTACGAAATCACTGTCCGCAAAATTGTCGATGATGGCCGGCGGGACGGCACTATTTTCGTGGACGATCCCAAGATGTTCACATTCGCAATTTTTGGTGCCTTCAACTGGGCCCCTCAGTGGTTTTCGAATAAAGGCCCATCCAGCCCGGATCAGATCATAGCTGCGATGTTCGAAGTGTTCCGGAAGGTGGCGGGTCAGAGAAGCCTGGGCGGCAATTAATGCCTTCCACACGGACCACGGGCTTCACCACCTCAACCCGCGGCACATGGCGATCGGCACACAGCCGCGCCCTTTAGGATTGTGCAGTACGAGCGGCTCGCACCGCATTGGCGCAGGATTACGGGGCCGCCGTCGATCGGGCGGAGAACGTCCTCTTGCCGGCCTTCGATAGCTGGCGATCTCGCGGCCTGACGGACATGGTGCCGGCAGCCGTCACGCCGGGATCGTTTGACCGGCTAGCGGGCGTGTTCAAGGCGCACCAGAAGTGGAAGGAGATCGATCACAAGACAAAGCGTCTTTATGAGCAAGGCTTGTCGCTATTCGCCAACCACAGGCTGAAGGATGGCACCCGAGCCGGCTCAAAGCAGATCTCAGATTTCACAAAAGGATTCGTAGACATTGTCTACGCGAAGCTGCTGGTCGTTGAGGAAAAGAAACCCGACGGCAGCATCGTGAAGCGTGAGCGTCGGCGCTTCGCCAACGTTGCCATGGTTGCGTGCTGGCGCGCATGGTTTGTCGGCCAGCGTGCGGAAGAGAAGAAAGTCCCTGCCATCAATCCGTTCTCTCGAATGGGGCTCAAGGCTCGCGCGCCAGGCCAGGCCGTACGGGAGACGCCGACAGCGACATGGGACGAACTCGTCGCCTTCCGTGCTGCCGCGATCGATCGAGGATATCGCTCTGTCGCGACCGCAGCACTCGTAACCTGGGAATGGCTGCAACGGGAAGAGCACGTCTTCGGCGCCTTCGAGATCTGGCACTACCGCCCGAAGGAGCGTCCGAACAGCGTCAAGATCGTACACCCCAAGAATCGAGAGGAAGCATGGTGGCCGCTCTTCGACGAGGCGGGCGAGGCGCTGTTCCCCGAGCTGATGGCCGAACTTGACGAGATTAAAAAGACGACAATCTCCGGCCTCGTCTTTCGGCGGGACCACGCGCATCGTAGGTCCCGCACCCCGATGCCATGGATCACCGAAAAGAAAGATCTCCGCTACCTCCGCGATGTCGAAGGAGATCATCCGAGCCGCCGGCCTTAGGAAGGAATCGTCGTTTACCTCGTTCCGGCATGGCGGCTTCACCGAGGGAGCAGACAGCGACTTAACGGACGCCGAACTGCGTGCAGCTGGTCGACACCGTTCGTCGCGGCAGTTGCCGACCTATGCGAAACGCCCACGCAAGCAGCTCATCTCGGGCACCAAAAAGCGCCGCGACGAGCCAACGAACGCAGCCGGTTTGTCGGACTAGCCGCTGACCGCCTGTCGGAATGGCCGGCTCGCAAAGTATCTAAGCTATTCAAAAGCTTGGTGGGCGCACCAGGGCTCGAACCTGGGACCCGCTGATTAAGAGTCAGCCACGGGTCAAATACAATCAATGACTTATGGATCGCACTACTGCGCTTATCCGGCCGCGAATGGGCATTTGTCGCACCACATTCCACTCCCACCTACAGGATCGGGGGCGGTCGATATCCCTTGACGAACTTAAGAGCTGATTCGGTTCGGCTGGAATCGCAATCGCCCCAGCGGATTTACCGCCGCGCCAGATCGGTGGCGTTGCGATGCGTCGGGAGGGCAGCTTAACTCCCGATGCGCGGCTCCTTTCGGCGAAGTTCCGTCCAACTTGGGAAGCTTTCAGCCCCTTCGTGCGCGTTTTACGAACGATCTATTGGCATTCCGCTGGCTGGCTTGCCTCCTGGCGACGACATGCGCCACTGCAACAGGGAATAGGGAGTGCTGGAATCAGGATGATGTTCGAAACATCCTTCGACCGCGGCTCCTATCTTCACCGGTTGCAGCGGATCACCCAGGAGATTGCCCACCATCCGCACCGATCCGGCATGGGGGATCTCCACCAGCACCGCGACATAGGGCACGTGCTGGCGCAGAGAGGCATGCGAGGGATGCCACACGCGCTCCCAGCTGAAGATGCGGCCCCGCGCCTCGATCTCGGTCCAGTCGGGATCGAAGGCATGGCAAACATTGCAGATCCATTCCGGGCCGAACTGCCATGAGCGGCAACGGCTGCAGCGCTGCACCAGGAGACGGTTTTTCCGCAATCCGCTCCAGTAGGGCGCGGACAGACCGTCGGGCTCAGGCACGGGGATCGGCAAACCGTCGGCCAGATAATTCGGCATCTCGGGGCTGCTCATAGGGTCGCCTCCGAACCAAGAAGCAGATTGCTGACCGGCGTGACCATGGGCCCGGCGATCACCAGGGCCACGTCTTTCCGCTCGACCTGGTTGGTCGAGGTGCCGCGGACCTGGCGCACGGCCTCGAGGACGAGCTCAAGGCCGTGCATATAGCATTCGGCAAGATTGCCGCCGCTGGTGTTGAGGGGAAGCCGCCCCGATGGCGCGGTGAGATTTTCGAGTGTGAGAAAATCATTGGTCTGCTCGGGCTCGAAGAAACCATGCTCGGCGAGCGCCATGACGACACCTCCGGTGAAGTTTTCATAGGCTTGAACCGTCCCGACATCGGAAGGGCCTAGCCCGGCCATGCGATAAAGGTCGGGAGCAACCGTGTCGAAGCCCGCGCTGGCGTAGTTCGGCGCATTGTGGGGAACGGCTCCGCTGCGGTGTCCTGCGCCCATGGCCGCGCCAAGCACGAAGACCGGCTTCTGCCGAAACTCCCGCGCACGCTCCTCCGAAACAACGACGAGCGCGGCGGCGCCGTCGTTCTCCATGCAGCAATCGTAAAGATGAAACGGTTCGACGATCCAGCGCGAGGCATCGTATTTTTCGATGTCGAGAGGCTTGCCATGCATGACAGCGCGCGGGTTTGACTGGGCGTGGTGATACGACGCGAGCGCGATCGCGCGCAAAGCCGCCTGGCTTACGCCATGCTCGTGCATGTAGCGCTGCACCTTCATCGCGAAACGCTGCGGCGGCGCCAGGACGCCATACGGCATCAGATAGGCCTTTTCACCGGAAATGGTCTCGATGCCGCCGACCTGTCCGAAGCGGCCATATTGGCCCTGCGCCAATGCGCGGAACACCACGACGCAGTCGGCCAGCCCGGCCACAATGGAGGCCGCGGCGTTGGCCACCGCGGCGCAGCAGCCGCCTCCTCCGCCGCCCCATTGCATGGTCGTCGTACGAAGCCGGTGCGTACCGAGCGCTGAGGCCAGCCGCGAGGCTTCGTTTCGATCGTCGCTGTAAGACGAGAAGCCGTCGATGTCACGCGGATCAAGTCCTGCGTCTTTGCACGCGGCGAGAATGGCTTTCAACGAGAGCTTGAACTCGGGATCCGGCGACGTGCCGTGGCGATAATAATCGGTCTCGCCAATGCCGACCACGGCAACGCGGCCCCTGAGCGTCCGCTGGTCACCGGGCTTTGACATCAGGCCTTGCTGCCTCGCGGCGCATTCGGACCGAACGCTCCGGCTTCCGCCAGGCTTGCCATCCGCCTGTCGTCATAACCAAGCAATTCGCGAAGCACGCTCTCAGTATGCTGCCCGACCGCGGGAGCTGCGACAGGATCGGCAATAGGCGTCTCTGAATAGCGGATCGGGAGGCTGACATTCGGCACCCATCCCACCCTGTCGTGCGGAATGCGCGTGACGATCCGCCGTTCCCTGGCCTCCGGGGATCGGATCGCGTCTCCCACGCTTCGCACCTGTCCGTGGGGAATGCCGGCGGCCCTCATCCGCGCCTGCCAGTGCTCCCACGGTTGCTGCGCAAATGCTTCGCCGAGAAGCGCAAACAGCTCGTCGCGACGCCCGATCCGATCAGACCCCGTCGCGTAGATCTCGGCCGAGGCCAAATCCCTGCGATCAAGGACCTGCGACATCAGACGCTGAAATATCTTGTCGTTTCCGCAATTGATGTAGAACGCGCAGTCCTTGGCCTGAAACACGCCGGACGGGCACGTGTCCGGACTGGTGTTTCCACCCCGTTGAGGATTCGCGCCGGTGAACAGATGCTGCATCGTTGCGTAGCCGGTCATCAGGACGGCGCTGTCGAACAGCGAAAGCTCGACCGCCTGTCCGAGGCCGGTGCGTTCGCGAGCAACCAGGGCGCCCAGGATCGCATTGCTCGCCATCATCGCCGTGCTGATATCCATGACCGGCGACAAGGCCCGTACGCCCTCGCGATCGGCGTAGCCGTTCATCGATACGAAGCCGCTTTCGACCTGGGCAATCGGATCGAAACCCAGCCGATCCGCAAACGGCCCGTCGCGGCCGTAGGCCGAGACCGAGCAATAAATGATCTGCGGCCTGATCTTGCGGCAGCTTTGGTAATCCAGTCCGAAGCGCTCCATGACGCCCGTCGAGAAATTCTCGACGATCACGTCCGCCGTCGCAATCAACTCCCGCACGATCGCGACCGCGCTCTCCGATTTGAGATCGAGCGCGACGCTGCGCTTGTTGCGGTTGGTCCAGAGAAACGGGGCGCCGAGCCCGAGCTCCTTGTCCATGGGTGGGTAGCGGCGAAGATCATCGCCGCGGCCCGGCACCTCGATCTTGATGACCTCCGCTCCCATATCGGCGAGTATCATCGTCGCGAACGGTCCGGCGATGAAGTGCGAGAAGTCGATCACCCTGATGCCATCCAGCGCGTTTGGCGCGCCGGAAGGACGGGGCGTATGCTCGGGGAATTCCGCTTCGAGCTGATTCAACATGGTGTTATCCGATAAATTGCTGTCATTGGACGTCGCGAGTCGCGTCGGTCAATTCGCTTTTGCGCTCTCGACCAGCGTGCAGCCGCCCTGGTCGAGCGGCCGAAACGCCTCGGGCCCGGAGAGAACGCCGATGTTTTCCAGCAGGTCCCATTTGCCTTTTGAGGTCTTGGGGTCCTTGGCCTTGAGGATATACATGTCGTGGATCGCGCGGCCGTCCGGACGGACCACCACGCGACCGTACAGCGCATCGTCAATCGGCTTTTCCTTCATCTTGCGGATGACGGCCTGCGCATCGTTCGTTCCGGCCTCGTGCGCCGCGTTCAGATAGGCCATGACGGACGAATAGACGCCGGCATGAAAGGCGGTGGGCGAGTGGCCGTGCCGGCGCTCGCTGAACTTCGCCGACCAGGCACGGCTGGCGTCATTGAGATCCCAGTAGAACGGCTGCGTGATGATCATGCCCTGCGCTGTCGCAAGCCCGCTCGATTCGATGTCGTTGGTCGTCGCCAGCAGCGCCGCAAATTGCCGTCCCTTCTCCTTCAGGCCGAATTCGGCAGATTGCTTGATGAGATTGACCGTATCGCCGCCGGCGGTTGCGAACGCGATCACGTCCGCGCCGGAGGCGTCGGCCTGGAGAATGAACGAGGCATAGTCCGGGCTGTTGATCGGCACGTTCACCGATCCGAACACGCTGCCGCCGCCGGCGGTGATGACGGACGTTCCATCGCGGACCATCGACTTCCCGAGCGCGTTGTCGGTGGCGATGAAGTACCATTTCTTGCCGCCGCGACCGACGAGATACTCGCCGATCGTGTGCGAGGACGCCCAGGTGTCGAACGTCCACTGGATGGTATTGGGCGAACAGAATTTTCCGGTCAGATCCGACGACGCCGCGCTTGACGCGATCAACGCGACCTTGCTGCCGCGCACGACCTCGTTGACGGCGAGCCCGACCGCCGAATTGGGGACATCCGCAACGGCATCGACCCCGTCCTGGTCCATCCAGCGCCGGGCGATCGCGGCGCCGATATCAGCCTTGTTCTGATGATCGGCCGAAATGATCTCCACCTTGAAGCCTGGATTGGCCTTCATGAACTCTTCGGCCGCCATCTTCGCGGCCGTGACCGAGCCCTCGCCGGCATTGTCCGAATACGGTCCGGAGGCATCGTTGAGAATGCCGATCTTCATGACGCGAGCAGAATCCGCCAGCGCCGGCGAACACACGGCAGCGATCATCAGGACTCCGACAAATTGCGATACGGATCTCATGCGTTTCATCCCTTGATTATTACTGCATTCCACTAGAGGTCCAAAACGAGCGTGCGCGTCCTGGAGCCCGAGCAGCAGATCATGATCGTCTTGTTGGAGGCCTGCTCTTCCTCGCTCAGATATTGATCGCGATGATCCGGTGTCCCTTCCAGCACGCGCGTCTCGCAGGTGCCGCAGACACCCTCGCTGCAGGCGTAGTTGGGAGAAATGCCGGCCTCGAGCAGCGACTCCAAAATGGTCTTGCCCGCTTCCACTGCGAGGGTGCGGTTGCTTCTGGCCAACCTGACCTCGAAGCCACCCTTGAGCGCCGGGGCCTCCCTGGCCTGGAAATACTCGAAATGGACGCAATCCTCGGGACGGTCGGCCGCGGCGGCCTCGAACGCTTCCAGCATCGGCGCGGGGCCACAGCAGTACAGATGAGCTTGCGCGGGCGCTTGCTTGACGATCGACGCCACGTCGAACATCCGCCCCGGGCGCTCGTCGTCGACGTCGACGTGTAGATTGAGATGGACGTTGGGCCGCAGGCTTCCGATGTCATCGAGAAACGCCGCCGCAGCACGCGTCCTCGCGGCATAGAACAGGTCCCAGCGGCGTCCCAGAAACTCAAGCCGCCGGATCATCGACAGCAACGGCGTGATGCCGATGCCCCCGGCGATCAGGACGGATGTCTCGGCATCTTCGCGCAGCGGAAAATTGTTCTTGGGGGCCGAAACCGGCAAAATATCTCCGACCCTGACATGGTCGTGGAGGAAGCTCGACCCTCCGCGGCTCGCGGCGTCTTTGTTGACCCCGATCACATAGCGATGCCGCTCGCGCTGATCGTTCAACAGCGAATAGCTCCGGATCATCTTGTCCGGCAGGTGCAGATCGATGTGACTGCCGGCCGTGAACGGATCGAGCTCGCCTCCGTCCGGCGGCACCAACTCGTAGGAATTGATGCGTTCGACCTCGTAGGTCATCCGCTTGACGCGAACCGGGATGACACGCTCGGTCATGGCGCCATCCTCCGCCAGTTGAGAGGACGTCCTGCTCACATCTCGTATCCGAAATCGGCGCCGAGCTTGGCCTGCATGAACGGCGCGCCGACGTCGACCCAGGAATCCTCCGGAGGAAGCCGCAAGGACACGGCTCGCACCATGAACACGTCGGGATCAACCACGCCCTTTGGCTTGGTGCCATGATCGCGATAGGCGCCCAGCGCTTCGAGGATGAAGCGGCGCGTCATCGCGATTCCGGTATCGCTCGAGCAGAGATTCTCTTTCGTCCGGTCGAAGATCGGTGAAACGCCGCTCTGGCAGGCACCGTCCTGCACCCACAGCCCGGGCAAACCCGAGAACCAGGTCGAGCGCTGGGACTCGTAGTCGAATTGGAAGCCGTTCTGCGGATTGTACCTGGTCCAGTAGCCGGCATAGGGGACCGTCGCGGGATGCTGAACGAGCGCGTTGCGACTGGCGTGCCCGCTCTCGCGACCATTGTGCCCTTCCGCGAAGATCTGCCGTGTCTTGGAGCGGAGCGGCTCGGAAGGATGGTATGAGAACATGATGCAGAGCGTGTTCTCGTCGTCGATCGGCACCCAGGCGTGCCCGCTGAGATCCGGGAACGGAGACAGCGGCGGGACCAGCGTGTAGAACGGGAGCATGAACTGGTTCACGCGCCAGTAGAGCGTGTTGGCGTCGTAGTTGCGCCGCGCAGCGATGCTCATCCCGAAATCCTGCTTGATGCATTCGAATGTCGGGCGAAGGTCCCGCTTCTGGATCCACGCACTCGTCGTGCCTTGGGCATCCAGGCGGCCATGGAGCAACGGCGCGTGCGCCGAATCGATCTCGCCTTCCACGGCCTGCAGCCAGTTGCACTCCTGGACGCGCAGGCTGACATGCACCTGCTCCTGCGGCACGAGATTCCATTCGACGTTCGGAAGCGGCGGCGGATCGGCCTGGTCGGGGCCCATATAGGTCCAGATCATGCCGTTGCGCTCGCGGCTTTGGTACGCCTTGATGCGCACCCGCTCCTTGAGACGGCTACGCACCGGCTCTGCCGGCATATCCGCGACGGCCCCCGTCACGTCGAACTTCCAACCGTGATAGACGCAGCGCAGCCCGCAATCCTCGTTGCGACCGAAGATCAGGGGAGCGCCCCGATGCGGACAGGCCTGGTCGACCAGGCCCACGCGCCCCTCGGAGTCCCTGAAAGCGACCAGATCCTCGCCGAGCAACCGGATCCGCCGCGGCTGGCCGTCCGGGGTCAGATCGGCCGAAGGCAGAAACGGAATCCAGTAGAGACGGAAGAGTTCGCCAAGCGGCGTGCCCTTTCCGACTCTCACCAGCCGCTCATTGTCTTCATGTGAGAGCATGACAGGTCTCCATTTCGAATCGAAGGCATCAGGTCGTTATGGGTTTGCCGCGGTGAGCAGCGGAGCCACGCGCTCCGCCAGGCCGAGGTCGCGTACTGTCCAGAGTGGATCGCATGTTGCGAGCGGCTGGCGCGGTGTCGGAGGCTGCCGGCCCTGCTCGACCAGGCCGACGATGATTTCGATCCGTCGCCGCTCGAGATCCCGGAGCGCGTGTTCGACCACAGCGCCTTCCGCCGCGCAGCCCGGCAGTTCCGGATAAGCGAGGCGGATCAGCCATTGTCCGGGCGCCGTCTCCACAGCTTCCGCTTCGAGCAGATAAGGGACCGCCAGCAATTCGCGCAGATGCAAAGTGACCTCCCTGGCAATTGATACGTATACGTACTATAATTCCAATGCTCTTGCAATGGCTCTAATTCGGCCAATTACGCCGCATTGCGGTAGAGTTGAGCTCGCCGACCCAAGCTGTTACCCGCGAGGCGACCGTCAGGAATCGGAGCGAGGTTGAAGCACATGAGCGCAGGCAAACGCACGGAAACGGATACAGCAGCGGAGCTTGCGCGCACCTGGCAACTCGAAGGCGGCATCGGATTTCTGTTGCGGCTGCTCGAGGCCCGGTATGACGGTCTCTACCAGGCCCTGACCCGACAGAGCGACATCACGCCACGGCAGTTCGGCGTGCTCATGGCGCTCTACCAGCAGGGTCCGATGACGGCGTCCGTTCTCGCCGACCGCATCAGCTGCGACCGGAATACACTCAGCGAGATGCTCAAGCGCATGGCCGGGCGGCGGCTGGTCTCAAAGAAGAGCAATCCGGAAGATCGCCGTTCCATCCAAATCCAGATTACCGCCAAGGGCGAGGAAGCTTTGCTTGCGGTCATTCCAGCGGCAGCCGAGCTGCAGAGCCTGATGCTGGCGCCCCTGCGCAAGGAAGATCGGGCTCATTTCCTGAAGTGCCTGCTCGCGATCGCAAAGGCCTCCCCCGTCGCCGGCGTGCCGGACGAGTGACACCGGTCGCCTCGGCGAGGCCGTCGCCTGGTCGCGCGGCCCATCGCGCCAGCGAGATCTCCCCGACCTGCCGTTTGGAGACCTCAGGACCCCTGCTCGGGCTCTTATGCCTCCGCGACGTCTCGTTGGGGACTGCCGCGCCTCGGCGTCCCACCTTCAGATATTGATGCCGTGTCCGGTCTGGCGGTCCAGCTGATTTCGCCGCTCTCGAATGCCGCCGGGTAGGGCGCGGCCGGAGGGGGGCCGGAGAAGACGCCGGGCCTTTCGGCGCCCGACCTACTTGCCAGTCCTGCCGGTCAAAGATATATTGGTCCAACCATTGATCTTACCCAGGCAAGGAGGGCGCCGCCATCATGAGCTTCACCGAGGAGCAGGTCGCCTTTCGCGACAGCGTTCAGAAAGTTGTCGCCAAGCACGTCGCCCCGATCGCCGCCGAGATCGACGCAACGGATCGCTTTCCCGAGGAGATCGTCAAGATTTTCGGTGAAATGGGGCTGATGCAGCTCTGGGTGCCCGAGCAGTATGGCGGTCCCAACGGCAACCTCACCATGATGTGCATCGCACGCGAGGAGATCGCGAAAGTCTCGCCGGCTTGCGCGTCGATTGCCGGCCTCAACACGATGTTCATCATGCCGCTGCTGCACTTCGGCTCAGAAGAGCAGCGCAAGCGATTCCTCCCCATCATTGCCGAGGGCGGCGTCGTCACGGCCATCGCCATTTCCGAGCCCCAAGCGGGATCGGACGTCTCGGCCCTCAATACGCGGGCTCGCAAGGACGGCGACAGCTACGTCATCAACGGCAGGAAACAGTGGTGCAGCTACGGCGTCGCCGCCGACTACATCGTCCTGATGGCGCGAACCAGCGACAGTCCCGGCTCGGACGGCATCAGCGCATTCATTCTCGAGCCGAAGAAAATGCCGGGCATCAGCTTCGGTCGCCATGAGCGCAAGATGGGTTTCCGCGGGGCGCCAAACACGCCGATCTTCCTGGACAACGTCCGCGTACCCGCCGAAAATCTCGTCGGCGAAGAAGGCAAGGGCTTCAAGGCCTCGATGCGCGCGCTCGACCTCAATCGGCCGACGATCGGTGCCCAATGCGTCGGCCTCGCGCAAGGCGCGTTCGAAGCGAGCCTCGCCTACGCCAAGGAACGAAAGCAGTTCAGGAAGAGCATCTCCGAATTCCAGGGCGTCCAGTTCATCCTGGCCGACATGGCCATGCAGATCGAGGCGGCACGTGCGCTGGTGTACGAATGCGCCCGCGCCGGAGACGCCGGCGACTGGAAGCGCCTCAACCTGCTCGCGAGCATGGCCAAGTGCTTCAGCAGCGACATGGCGATGAAGGTGACGACCGACGCGGTGCAGGTCTTCGGCGGCTATGGCTACACCATGGATTATCCGGTCGAGCGGATGATGCGTGATGCCAAGCTGACCCAGATCTTCGAGGGAACAAACCAGATCCAGCGCCTCGTCATCGCGCGCGAGCTGCTCCGATAGCCGCCAAACCAAGAAACACAGACGTGGAGGAACGCCCTTGAGCCGTACATCGGTGCTGACATCGTGCTCTCTGTTCGCAGCCACGCTCCTGTCCCTCTCGGCCGCGTATGCCCAGAAGACTTATGATCCCGGCGCCAGCGACACCGAGATCAAGCTCGGTCAATCGACGCCGCTCAGCGGCCCGGCCTCCGCGTTCGGCGCAGGGGCAGGACGGGCAGTGGTCGGCTACTTCGACATGGTCAATGAGGGGGGCGGGATCAACGGACGCAAGATCAGCTTCACTCAGCTCGACAACGCCTACAGTGCGCCGAAAGCCGTCGAGCAATCCCGAAAGCTCATTGAGGATATCGGCGTCCTTGCCGAAGTCGGTACGATAGGGACCGCACCGAACGTCGCCATCCAGAAGTATCTCAACTCCAAGAAGGTGCCGCAACTCTTCATCACGGCGGGAGGACGCCGCTTCAACGATCCCAATCAATTTCCCTGGACCGTTCCGCTCTATCCCGACTTCGAGACCGAAGGCCGCGTCATCGCCAAATACATCCTCAAGGCCAAGCCGGAGGCGAAGATCGGCGTTCTCTATCAGAACGACGATTACGGGAAGGATTATCTCAAGGGCCTGCGCGCGGGACTCGGCGCGAAGGCGGCTCTGATCGTTGCCCAAGCCTCCTATGAAGTTTCCGACCCAACCATCGACTCGCAGATCGTTCAGTTGAAGTCCGCCGGCGTCGACACGCTGATCGAGCAGTCTTCGGCCAAGGCCGCGGCGCAGTCGATCCGCAGGGTTCATGAACTGGACTGGCATCCGCTGCACATCATCGGTGGCTCGACCGCCTCCGTCGAGACGGTGTTGAAGCCGGCCGGCCTTGACGCCTCGCGCGGACTGGTCACCACGCAGTTTCTCAAGCAACCGGGCGACCCGGCCTGGGCCGACGACGACGAGGTCAAGGCCTACAAGACTTTTCTCAAGAAGTATGCGCCGTCGGTCAATCCAGACGATTACTCGGTGCTCGTCGCCTACATGAACGTCAACGCGCTAGGGGCCGTTCTGAAGGCCTGCGGCGACGAGTTGACCCGGGCGAACCTGATTCGGAAGGCGACGTCCCTGCACGGCGAGCGAATGCCGATGATGCTACCGGGTATCACCATCAGCACCACACCCGAAGATTACACGGCGTTCAAGACGCTGCGCATCGCCGTTTTCGATGGAACCAGCTGGAGCCTGTCCGGCGAGCCGATGACGGCGGATTAGGAGAAAACGAGCCGGTGGGCCGCGTCTCGTGCGCGCCCACCGCAAGTTTTGCCTGCGCCTTTCGACACTGCCGAATATTGAGATCCCTAGGCAGGGACCAAGACAGTAGCGTCAAAGACTGATGTGGAAGCCGCCGTTGACTCCGATGTGCTGGCCCGTCGTGTACGAGGACGCATCGGAGAGCAGGAAGCAGACGGTCCGCACCACTTCATCTGCTGTCGCCCAGCGTGCCAGCGGGATCTGCGCCAACATGCCATCACGGAATTTCTCGCCGCGTACGACCTCGGTCATCGGCGTTTCGACCACGCCAAAGCAGATCGAATTGGTCCGGATGTTGTATTTGCCCCACTCCCGGGCCGCGGTCATGGTCATGCCGAGCAGTCCGGCCTTGGCGGCGGCATAGTTGATCTGGCCTACCGACCCCTTTCGTCCCGCATCAGACGAGATGTTGACGATGGCTCCTCCCGAGGCGTCGCCGTCCTTGGCGCGCTGCACCAGGTGACGTCCCACCGCCTGCAGCCAGATGAACGCGCCCGTGAGATGAACGTCGATGACCTCGCGCCATTGGTGCATGCTCATCTTTTCGATCAGCGCGGGACGAATGATGCCGGCATTGTTGACCAGTCCGTTCACCGAACCGAACCGGCCGACGGCATCTGCGACGGTGCTCGCGGCCAACTCCGCGTCCGTGACGCTGCCGATGACTTTCATCACCCGCTCCGCAGGCAATGCCGCCAGGACGGCCCCAAGCCCCTCGCCGTTGAGATCGACGGCGAGGACGTTCGCCCCCAGTTCGATCGCCAATTTGACCGTTGCCTTGCCGATCCCCTGTGCGGCGCCGGTGACGACGATCGTCCGGCCTTGTAGGGACACCATGTTTTTCGTCATTCCCAATTCCTCAGTTTCTGGTGAAGTCCAACACATTGTGTGCGCACCGCTTCGCGCGAATCAGGTCGTTGCCCAGCCGTGACTGAGAACCAGCGCATCGCGCTCGACGACACGCGCCTGAAATGCGATGCGGTCATCGAGGCGCCAGCATTCGAGCTGGATCGTGTCTCCAGGAAAGACCGGCGCGGACATCCGGGCGCGGATCGTCTTCAGCCCTGCGGGATCTCCGTCGCAGAAGGTTTCCACCAAGCCGCGACAGGCAAATCCGTAAGTCGCAAGCCCGTGCAGGATGGGCCTCCGGAAGCCGGCCTTGTTGGCAACCGCGGGGTCGATATGCAGGGGATTGAGGTCTCCCGACAGGCGATAAAGCACGGCCTGGTCCGGGCGCGTGGGTAACGTGATGACGCGGTCCGGCCTACGATCGGGGACTGGCGTCGGAGCGGCGGCGGGTTCGTCGCCGCCGGCGGCTTGTGAGAAGCCGCCATCGCCGCGAAGGAAGAGCACCTGCTCGCTGACGGCCACCAATCGTTGGTCAGCTTCGTCCCATAGTTCCTTCTCGACATGCATGATGGCGCCCTTGCCCTCGCCCTTGTCGACAAGCCGCGCGACGCGACTCTTGCCGATGAGAACTCCGCTTGGAGGAAGTGCGGCATGCATCTGGACGGACTGCTCGCCATGCACCATTTTCGCAAAATTGATGCCCAGCTCCGCATGGTCCCTCATCCAGGCCCCCGGCGAGGCCAGAACGGTCGCCATGGTCGGAAGTGGCACGAGATCCTTTTCGTAGACGAGGCGCAGTTGCCGCTCATCCGATGGATCGCTCGCGGCACCGACGCCGAGTGCGTAGAGAATGGTGTCTCTTGCCGTGTAGGCGTGGCGGACGTCGCCGGAGCGCCAGGCCCGCGTCTTTGCATAATCAACCATCGCCGACAGCCCTCCCCTCGGGACCGGTCCCGCCAAAAACAGATGCAGCCCTATTGGTCTTTGGTTGAACCAATGATATAGACCCGGCCTGTCGTGGTCAACAATGCACAGTGCAGATGGGCGGCCAGCGGCTGACATGAGCTCGAGAGACCTGATGAGCATTCGACGCAAAGCCTGCATCGCGGGCGCCTACGAGCACCCCACCCGAAAAGCACCGGACAAGACCGTCGCCCAGCTGCACGCCGAATGTGCGCGCGGGGCCCTGGAAGACGCTGGCCTGCGCCTTGAGGATGTCGACGGCTATTTCTGCGCGGGCGACGCGCCGGGCCTCGGCGCGAACAGCATGGCGGACTATCTGGGGCTCCGGCCGCGCCATGTGGACACCACCGACACCGGCGGGTCCGCCTATTTGGTTCACGTCTCGCATGCCGCCCAGGCGATTGCCATGGGCAAGTGCGACGTGGCCCTGATCACGCTCGCGGGCCGGCCGAGAAGCGAGGGATCGAGCGGCGTGGCGCCAAGGCTCGTCGGCGCCGGAACGCCCGATGTACCCTGGGAGGCGCCTTATGCCCCCGTGACGGTCAACATGTATGCGCTGGCGGCGGCCCGCCACATGTACGAGTACGGCACGACGAGCGAACAGCTGGCGTGGATCAAGGTCGCGGCCGCGACTCACGCGCAGCACAATCCGAATGCGATGTTGCGCGAACAGGTCACGGTCGACGATGTCCTCGCCTCGCCGATGATCTCCGATCCCTTGCACCGCCTTGACTGTTGCGTCGTCAGCGATGGCGGCGGTGCCCTGCTCGTCGTTCGCCCCGAGATCGCGCGTTCGCTAAAGCGTCCCATCGTCAACGTTCTCGGCGCCGGCGAAGCGATCAAAGGTCAGCTCAACGGGCAGGTCGACCTGACGTTCTCGGGCGCAGCGTGGTCCGGTCCTCGCGCGTTCGGGGAAGCCGGTGTCAAGCCGTCCGACATCCAATATGCCTCGATCTATGACAGCTTCACCATCACGGTGCTGATGCAGATCGAAGATCTCGGGTTTTGCGAGAAGGGCAAGGGCGGACGTTTTGTCGCGGACGGCAATCTGATTTCCGGAGTCGGCAAGCTGCCGTTCAACACCGACGGCGGCGGACTTTGCAACAACCACCCTGCCAACCGCGGCGGCATCACCAAGGTCATCGAGGCCGTCCGCCAACTGCGCGGCGAAGCCCACCCCAAGGTGCAGGTTCCAAATTGCAGCCTTGCCCTGGCCCAGGGCACCGGCGGCCTGCTCGGCTCGCGCCATGGCAGTGCCACCCTCATCATGGAGCGCGCATGAGATGACGACGATGTATCAGGACCGGCCGCTCGGCTCAGCGGTGCATGACGCCGCAACGGAGCCGTTCTTTGCCGCAACGGCCAGCGGGTCGCTTCGCGTGAAAACCTGCGTTTCCTGCCGCAAGCTGCATTGGTATCCGCGGCCGCTTTGCCCCTATTGTCTCGGCGACACCGAATGGAGCGACGTCGCCGGCAAGGGTGAGATCTACAGCGTCAGCGTCACCCGCCGCGCCGGTCCCACACCCTATGCGATTGCCTATGTGCGGCTCGACGAAGGCATCACGATGTTGAGCAATATCGTCGATTGCGACCTCGATTCGCTGCGGATCGGGCAACGTGTCCAGGTCGTCTTCAAGCCGGCCGAGGACGGGACGATGATCCCGATGTTCGCCCCGGATCAGGGCTGACGACGACTCAGGAGCACCTTCATGTCGCTCGATCCAAAGCTTCGGCAATCGCTTTCGTTGCCTGCCGTCTGCGCGCCGATGTTCCTTGTGAGCGGCCCTGATCTCGTTCGCGAGGCCTGCAAGGCGGGCGTGATTGGCGCTCTGCCACGCCAGAACGCCCGCTCGTTCGACGAGTTCGCTGACTGGCTGCGCACGATCTCCGCGGATCTGCGCGAACACGCCGCGCAGGCGCCGGGACCGGTCGGTCCGCTTGCGGTGAACCTGTCTGCAAAGACGCCGGAAGACCAGATCGGAAGCCACCTCGATCTGTGCGCCGAACAAAACGTTGACATCGTCATCACCGTCGGCGGCAATCCCAGGATGATTGTTCAACAGGCGCATCATCGTGGAATAAAGGTCTTCCACGACATCACCAGCATCCCGTTCGCCGAGCGCGCCATCGCAGCCGGCGTCGACGGCCTGATCTGCATCGGCGCTGGGGGTGGCGGCCACTCCGGAACGATCAGCCACCTCGCATTGATCCGCAAGGTCCGCTCGATCTTCAACGGGACGATCGTCATGGCCGGTGCCATTTCCGACGGCGCCACCATCCGTGCGGCGGAAGTGCTCGGCGCCGACCTGGCCTATCTCGGGACCAGGTTCATCGCCACCAGGGAATCGCTGGCGCCCGACGAATACAAGCGCATGATCGTATCGCAGACGTCCGCAAACCTGATTTACACGGAGAAGGTTGCCGGCGTGGCCGCGAACTGGCTGGCCGCGTCGTTGCGCGCTGCTGGCCTCAATCCGGACGCCTTGCCCGAGCCGAAGGGTAAGGGCATGCGGCACGACCATCTGCCTGAGAGCGCGAAACCCTGGAAGAACCTGTGGAGCGCGGGTCAGGGGATCGATCTGATCGACGACATTCCGGCGGTAGCGGACCTGGTCCTGAAGCTAAAGCGGGAATATGCGGAAGCTTGCCAGATCCCCGCTATGGTCTGAGGTCGCTTCCGGACTCCGGCTTTCGACTCGCGTGAAGAACTGGCCGGGATCGCTCCCGGCCTTTGACGTCGACGCCTTGCCGGACCGTCCCCGGCGCGACCGCATCAATCTCATTCGGTGATTTCTTCAAAGCCCGAGCACCTGCTTGGCAATGATGTCGCGCTGGATTTCCGAGCTCCCGCCGAAGATCGTGTTGGCGCGGCCGTTGAGATGACGGGGCACCACGCTTAGGACTTCTTCCGGGATGAGCGGCCGGTCCTCAAGGGCATGGAGAGGACGGCGCGTTTCCTCCACCAGCGCATTTTGTCCGACCATTTCAACTCCCACGCGCGAGATGGCCTGGTGGATCTCGCTCGCACGCAGCTTGAGGACGGACGACACCGGTCCTGGATTTTCGCCTCTTTGCAGGGCTGACAACACCTGCAATTCGAGGAACTCCAGTGTCTGGACGTCGAGCTCGATTTCCGACAGTTTGGTTGCGATCTCCTGAAGCATTATCGCCTTGTAGGACAAGCCGGAGTTGGCCAATTCCCGCACCTTCTCGAGCGCATATCTCAGTTTCGGCGAGTTGATTCCGCCGCCCCGCTCGAATTCGAGCAGATACTTGCCGCAGGTCCAGCCCCGCCCTTCCTCGTCGACGAGATTGGTGAGGGGGACTTCCACCTCGTCGAAGAACACCTGATTGACGTCATGGTCCCCGCTGATCATCATGATCGGGCGAATGGTGATGCCGGGCGATGCCATGTCAATGAGCAGGAAGCTGATGCCGTCCTGTTGCCTCGGCTCGTCGCTGGTTCGGACTAGCGCGAACATGCGGTTTGCGAAGTGCGCATGCGTTGTCCAGATCTTTGTGCCGTTGACGACGTAGTGGTCGCCCCGGCGAACGGCGCGTGTCTTCAGCGAGGCAAGGTCCGATCCCGAGCCCGGTTCCGAATAGCCCTGGCACCACCGATCTTCGCCGCTTAGGATGCGAGGCAGGTAGAACTTCTTTTGCTCCGAGGTCCCGAAGCGCATCAAGACCGGCCCGACCATCTTGATACCCATGGGAGACAGCTGCGGCGCCCCTGCCGCGGCACACTCGGATTCGAAGATCCATCGCTGCGTCGCCGTCCAGCCCGGGCCACCATGCTCCCGGGGCCAACCGGGTGCGACCCAGCCTCGCTCATGCAAAGCCCTTTGCCATGGCGCGACGATATCGGGATCCGAGAAGAAGGACACGTTGAGGGAGCTGGCCCGCCGCAGCTCGGGAGAAAGACGCGCCGCGATGAATGCTCGCACCTCATCTCTGAACCGTAATTCCTCGGGCGTGAACGATAGCGACATGACTGACCTCATTCCGCTCGGGAGTTGCCAAATAACGTGGCGTGACGCTGGAGATGATAATCCACGCTTCCGAAAAGTGCTTCGAAGACCAGCAGCCGCTTGAAATAGAGGCCGAGATCGAGTTCGTCCGTGACGCCCATCGCGCCGTGGAGTTGCACCGCTTGCTCCGCGACATTGCGCGCGCAGCGGCCGATTTTCACCTTGGCGCCGGACGCGGCGAGCGACCGCTGCGTCGAATCGGTATCGGCTCCCACGAGAAGAGCCGCACGCGCCGCCATCGCTCGGGCCTCCTCGCATTCAACATACATGTCGGCCAGCCTGTGACGGATCACCTGGTTCGCCGCGAGCGGTCGGCCGAATTGCTTGCGCACCTTTGTATAGTCGAGCGTGGCATCGAACATGCTTCTCATCATGCCGGCGGCCTCTGCGCTGAGCGCAACAATCGCCCGATCGACGACGCTCTGGATGGTCGGCAGCACGTCCGCACCGGTTCCGAGCCGCGCATCGGGCGCAAGCCGGACTTGGTCGAATGTCAGTTCCGCGACGCGGCCCCCACCGAGACGTGGTGCATCGCGCAGCGTCACTCCTGCGGCATCCTTCGGCACCAGGAAGAGAGCAAGTCCGGCGCCCTGCGCACCGGGCAAACGCGCCGACACAAGGTGGACGTCCGCAGAGACTGCGTCGAGCACGGCGATCTTGCGTCCGTGGAGCGTCCAACCATGATCGTCTGTCTGCGCCACGGTGTGGACCTCGGAAAGACCTGCCCTTGCGTCCGACTCGTAGTGAGCGAACGACAACAGACGTTCGCCGTTGATGATGGCCGGCAGCAACCCCTTCTGCTGCTCTTCCGTGCCGCATTCGGCAACCAGGGCCCCAGCCAGCAGCACCGTCGAGAGATAGGGCTCGGTCGCTAGTCCCCGGCCGAACTCCTCCATCAGGATCGCGACCTCGACGGGCCCTCCGCCGAAGCCGCCAACCTCTTCCGGAAATGGAAGCCCGAGCCAGCCCAGATCCGCAAACTTGCGCCAGTTGTCGGGCTTGAATCCCATGGGATCCTGCATCGCAGGGCGACGTGCGGCCGGGTCGCAATGTTCAGCAATAAACCGTTGCGCGCTATGGCGCAGCATCTGCTGCGCTTCGCTCGGCGTCAGATCCATCCCTCAGCTCCACACATCACACCTACCGGTCCCGCTTTCCGGGCGCGCAGATCGGTCATCTTCTAATGGAGTCGCGAGAAACGGATTGGAAGCCGCTTCAAGCCGCCGACGAAGGTGGTCTCGGTCCAGGCCGGCTCGCCAGCAAGTTCGATTCCATCGACGCGCGAGAGCAGCTCGCGCATGAAGGCAATCATTTCGACCTTCGCGAGATACATTCCAAGACAGGCGTGGATGCCGAAACCAAAGCCGACGTGGCGGTTCGGCGTCCGGTCGGCGATAAATGCGAAGGGACGCTCGAAGGCATCCTCATCCCGATTCGCAGACGGATAGGCCATCAGCAGGTTATCGCCTTGTTTGATGGTCTTGCCGCGCAACGTATAGGTCTCGGTCGCGGTCCGGAAGAAATGCTTCACCGGAGATACCCAGCGCACCATTTCCTCGACGGCTGCGGGAATGAGATCTGGATTTTCCTTCAGCTTCCGCATCTCTCCGGGATTCTCGATCAAGGCGAGCAGACCGCCGGAGAGCGTTGCGCTGGTCGTGTCGTGACCGGCACTGGCGAGCGCCACGTAATAGGACGAGGTCTCGAATTCGCCTATCGGCTTGCCGTCGACCTCGGCTGTCGCAATGATGCTGGCGAGGTCGTCCGTGGGATTCTGCCGTCGTTCCCGCGCCACCTCCTTGAAGAAGTTCACATAGGCGAAGGTGGCATCGATCAGGTCATTGCCACGCTGCATCTCCGCATCGCCGCCGCCGAAATACGCTCGGGTGATGTCGAGCAGTCGCTGGCCATGTTCATCCGGAATTCCGAGGATGAGCATGATGACCTTGAGCGGATACCACCCTGCGACATCCTTGTAGAAGTCGCACTCGGTTCCCTTTTCCAGCATCTGGTCGACACTGGTCCGTGCGATCAAAGCGATCCTGTCTTCGAGATGACGCACTTCACGCGGCTGAAACCAGGCATGCGTGATCTTCTTGTACTTGGCATGATCCGGATTATCCATATGATTGATCGCGCGAACCAGCATTGGACGGCCCGCCATCGCTTCCCGGACCTTTGTCTCGAAATCGATGGACAACAGCTTGGTGCGCGGCGCGTTGATGAACCTCTCGTTCTGCCGTTCGATCTCGATGACATCCTGATGCTTGCTGATTGTCCAGAACGGACGGAAGCCCGGAGGTTCGGTCCAATGCACGGGATCTTCCTTGCGAAGGGTCGAGAACAGGACATGCTGCCTGTCGAGAGCACCGTAAGTTTTGTCGTCGACGATCGCCTGATCTAAATTCGTATCTTGCATCGCATCCTCCCTGGCTTCCCGTTCAGTTCATCCGCAGCACCGGCTTGACGATTGCGCCGGTTTCCATGTCCTCGACCGCTTGGTTGATCTTTTCAAACGGATAGAAGCTGACAATCCTGTCGAGCGGCAGCCGCCCTTGGCGGAAGAAGTCGACGAGGCGCGGCAGGAAGATCGTGGGCACGGCATCACCCTCGACGACGCCCCGCACCGTCAGACCTCCGCCGACCAGGACGTTCGCCTCCACAGGAAACCGCGTCCCGCGCGGCGGTGCGGCGACCTGAGCGGATGACCCGCGCTGCCGCAGGCACGCGATCGAGGCCGCGACCACCTCGGGCACACCCGTGGTGTCGATCGAATGATCGACGCCGCGGCCGCTGCCGAGCGCGGCGACTGCCTTGGCAAGTTCGGATGTCCGGCCGTCGACTATGTGGGTTGCTCCGACGTCGCGCGCTCGGGCAAGCCGTTCGCCCCGGATGTCGACGGCAACGATCGTGCTGCAGCCCGCCAGCTTGGCAGCCATGATCGCCGCCATCCCGACCGCGCCGACGCCAAACACCGCGATTGACGCACCGGGCCGAGGGGACAGCACGTTGAGTACTGCGCCCGCGCCGGTCTGTATCCCGCATCCCATGGGCGCGAGCAGCGCGAGCGGCAGATCCTTGCCGATCTTCACGACGTTCCTCGCCGTGGCAATGGCATGGGTTGCGAATGCCGATTGCGCAAAGAAGGAGCCGCCAAGCTCGGCGCCGCGGTAACGGAGCCCTGAGCCGCCGCGCCGCTGACCGAACAGGTTGATCATCCCAAACTCATCACAATAGCCGGGCGCGCCGAGTTGGCACTGTCCGCATGCGCCGCACGAGCCAAAGCTCATCAGCACGTTGTCTCCCTCGGCCAGCCCGACCACGCCCGGACCGATGCGTTCGATCACGCCCGCGCCCTCATGACCGAGAACCTTGGGTAGCGGCACGGGGATATGCTGCAGTTTCACCGCGAGATCGGTATGGCATATGCCGCAGGCCTCGATGCGCACCAGCACCTCTCCGGGCGCAAGATCATCGGACAGATCGCAGCTGATCAGCTCGAACGGGCGGTCCGGCGCAACTGCGACTGCGGCTGTGATCTTCATGCTCGTCTTCTCTCTTGCAATTGCGCAGTCCTCGTCAAACCATGCGGAAACGATGTGTGGCGAGCGATCAATGGAGTTGAAAGCGGATCGGGAGCCGCTTGGGCCCGTTGACGAACCAGGAAACGGTCATTGCTCCGGCGCCGTCGAGCTCGACGGACGAAATCCGCTGTAACAATTCCTCGAAGAGGATCCGCATCTCGAGCTTGGCAAGATACTGTCCGAGGCACAGATGGGCCCCGTAGCCGAAGGCGAGGTGCCGGTTCGGCGACCGGTCGATCCGGAACGCGTCAGGATCCTGGAAGACGGCTTCATCCCGATTGGCGGAGGCGTAGCAGAGCATGAGCCAATCGCCGCGCGGAATGGAGCGGCCGTCGAGTTCGGTGTCCTCGGCCGCCGTGCGCATGAAATGCTTGACCGGCGTGGTCCAGCGGATCGCCTCGTCGACAAAGCCGGGGATCAGGGCAGGATTGGCTTTCAGCCGCTCGAACTGCTCCGGATGCTCGCAAAGCGCCCACATCCCGCCTGCACTCGAGGACGATGTCGTGTCGTGGCCGGCGGTGGCGATCGTCACGAAATAGCTCAGCGCATCCAGGTCGGAAATCGGTTCGCCGTCGATCTGCGCATTGGCTATGACGCTTGCAAGATCATCGGACGGATTGGCGCGCCGGTCCGCAACCACGGACGAGAAGAACTCGCCGAACTCCGAGACGACGTCCGACAGAGCCGCGGCGCCGTCATTTTGACCCTTGCGCGCGTTGTCCGGGTCCTTGGTGCCGAAGAACTCCTGCGTCAGGCGCAACATCCTGGGCTCATGAACCGGATCGATGCCCAGGATCGTCATCACGACCCGAAGGGGAAACCCGAGTGCGATTTCAGAGACGAAGTCGCAACGCCCGCGGGTCATCGCGAGGCGATCTGCATAGCTTCTCGCGATGTCGCGAATCTTGCCTTCGATCGAACGCAAATTGCCCGGCGTGAACCATTTCTGCGTCAATGCCCGGAACTTGGGATGATCGGGCGCATCCATCTGCACCAGGGTGCGGAGCAGCCCGTTGCCACCCGTTGCCGCCTCGATCCTGGCTTCGGCTTTGCTGCTCTGCAACGCCACCGGGCGATCACTGCTGCGAAACAGCTTGCTCTGCTGGCTGACGGTCTGAATGTCCGCGTGGCGCGTGACGACCCAGAAAGGGTTGAAGCCGCGCGGGCTGGCCTTTCCGAGCGGCTGATTGACGCGCAGCCAGCGATAGGCATCGAAGATACGCTGAGTGCCATA
Organism: Bradyrhizobium sp. JR4.3; assembly: GCF_040547695.1. NCBI lineage: Bacteria > Pseudomonadati > Pseudomonadota > Alphaproteobacteria > Hyphomicrobiales > Nitrobacteraceae > Bradyrhizobium > Bradyrhizobium sp. JR4.3. The sequence goes on from NZ_JBEPQF010000026.1 coordinate 67,163, forward strand.
GGCCGCGGGGTCCGTCAGCACGGCCACGATATCGTCGGGGATTTGAAAATTTGCAGCGCTCAACCCTGGTCCCCTCTTTCATGTCGCCGTGCTCAAGGGGTCCAGGACGGAAGCCCAGCGGCAGGCGATCAACGACTTCTACATTCCTGATGACCCATAGCGGCTACTCGGCCGCCGCGACGGTCCTCTCTTCCACGCCGCGAAGAACTTTGCTCTCGCGCAGCGCCGCAATCGCCTGCGGACTCAGCCCCAAGAGACTCTGCAACAGCCTTGGTCCATCCTCGCCGAGCGCAGGCACCTTGTTCCGGACATTGGCCGCGCTGTGCGCGAACCGGAACGCCGGATTGGGAATACGTAGCGGCCCGGCCCCGTCATCGATCTCCTCAAATACGCCGCGCTCCTGGATGGGCGGCAGCGCCATGGTCTCGCGGATGGTCCGGTACTGAGAGCATGGCACACCGGCTTCGGTGAGGATCGCCTCGCATTGCGCGGCCGTTCGCGATGCCGCCCAGTCGTCGAGCAGGTTCATCAATTCGGACCAGTGGTGCTCGCGGGCGCTGCTGGTTGCGAAGCGCGCATCGCTAATCCATTCCGAATGGCCGACGCCGCGGGCCAAAGCCTCGAAATTGTTCTGACTCACGGGAGCGACGAGCAGAAAGCCGTCGCTGGCCTGCGTGGGTCGATAGAGCGGCCGGCGGCGCTCGGCCGGGAATTGCGCTTCCTGGCACTCGTAGACCAGCATGCCCACCATGGCATCGAGCAAGGATACGTCGACATGGTCGCCCTGCCCCGTCTTGAGTGTCCGAAACAGCGCGGCTTGAATGGCTCCGAATGCCGTCGAGCCGCCGAGAACGTCGGCAATGAAGATTCCGTTCTTCAGCGGACGCTCGACATTGCCCTCCTGATAATCGAGGTTTGCCATGTCGTAGCCCGAGGTTGCGTGGAGCACCGGCGCATACGCACTCCGTCCGGACCAGGATCCCTCCTGGCCGAAACCCGAGATCGAGCAGTACACGAGCTTGGGATTGAGCTTGGCAAGGGTTTCGTAGTCCAGCGCGAGCCGCCGCATCACGCCGGGGCGGTAGTTCTCCACGAGCACGTCGCACTGGGGTACCAATTCGTAGATCAGCTTGCGAGCCTCAGGCTGCTTGAGATCCAGAGCGATGCTGCTCTTGCCGGCGTTGAGCTGCGCGAAATAAGCACTCCGACCATCCCGCATCGGCGGACGCAACCGGATGTGGTCGCCCTCCGGCGGCTCCACCTTGATCACCTCGGCGCCGAGGTCCGCCATCAGCCGCGTGCAATAGGGGCCGGACATCATGGCAGTGAAGTCGAGGACGCGAATTCCGTCGAGGATTCCAGGCCGGGCCGATCCGGTCGGCATATCGATGCTCATTTCAGATTGGTTTCGGAGACCGCAAGCGCCGCCAGCCGGCTGCCGCCAATCGTGTCGAGATAAGCGCTGGACGAGGCGTTGCGGACATACCGGTCAAGATAGAAGCTGAAGGCTTCTGCGCCGGCGCTGCTCTTCACATATTCCTTCAAATGCGCTTCGTCGGAGCGGTACAGTGAGGGTGAGGCCGTCGGATGCGCGCCGAAAGGCGCTTCCACGATCGCATCGACCATCGCGCTCGGCAGCTTGGTCAGATGATTGCTGCGCCTGATCGTGTCGGTCGACACGATGCGATCGACCGAGACGATCACCCGCCGGGACGCCTGGGCGATCATCGCGTCGAAGAAGGGTGGCCCCAAATGCTGGACGTTGCCATGCTCGTCAGCCTGCTGGGCGTGCAGCAGGCAGACGTCCGGCTTGACGGCGGCGACAGCGAGCATCTTGCGCTCGCCGGGCTTGGACGGCAGCGGCCAGTAATGCTCCGGCGCAAACTTCGGCAGATCGGTCCCGAGGTCGGGCACCGGCATGTAAGGCAGGTCGCAAATGCCCGCCCGCAGTCCGCCGGCAATGCCCGGTCCATCCAGATCGTAGACCCTGAGCGCGCCACTCTCCGCGTGACGCCGGAAATGCGGCGCCAAGCCGAACTGCTCGAAGCTGATGAAGACGCAGACGGTGGAGGCGACACATCCCGCACCGATCAGCATGTCCGGGGCGATCGAGCCGGGCGCAGGGATCAGGTGCAGGTCGCGTGCGCCCTTGCGGATCAACGCGCGCACGAGCGCCATCGGCTGCGAATTGAATATCCAGCCGCCAAGGGCGACTTTGGCTCCGTCCGGGATCCCGGCTACGGCCTCATCGACGGAAACGATCTTGCTCTTGGTCATGGGACTTCAGCTTGCCTGTCGGTCTGATTGGAGGAGATCCGTCTCGTGATCAGGGAAATTTGCGCCGGAGATCGCCACGCCGGTCGACATGTTTGCGCAGCAACTCGAGCTCATGATCGGTGGGCATGGTCGTCACCGGGGGCGTCCCCTCAACGACGATGTCGAAGGCCGTGGAGTCGCGGATCTGCTCGAGCGACACGCCTGGACTGATCGACTTCACGCGCATGGCCTTGCTGTCGGGCGTGAAATCGAAGACCCCAAGCGGCGACAGCACCAATCTGGGACCGCCGGGTGGCAGACCCATGCGCTCGCGGGAATCGCCGCCTTCCATGTGACCGGGGCCGCACAGGAAATCGACCCGCGGCACGAACGCGCTCCGGTCGTGGCGGGTCAGGCACACGTAGAACCGCTTGGCTAGACCGCAAAGTGCGCTGATGCCGACGGTTCCCGGTCCGCGCACGCGCGGCTTACGTTGATCACCGACCACCACCGTATTGATGTTGCCGAAGCGGTCGACCTGCAGTGCCGACAAGATGGCAAAATCAAAGAAGTGGACCTTCCAATCGATGAAGTCGATCATGACCGGCAGATCCATCCAGGACTCCGCGGACTCGAGGTTCTCGTAGTCGGCAGTCGACAGCAGATGATCGCGCGTCGGATTGACCATTCCGCCGGGACCGGAAATCCACCACAAGCGCGGCGCCTGCAGGCGGCGCGCGAGATTGCAGGCCGCAAGCTGGATGTCGGAATTGGTTCCGATGATGACCTTCTCGCCATCAGCGATATCGCGCGCCAGCAACACCGCCAACGTTTCTCCGAGAGACGGATTTGTAGCCATTTGCCCGCGACCTATTGGTTGAACCATTGCCACAGTAGCATGGTCGGATGCCATGTCAACGGATCCGCCGCGGGCGGAGGGGAGACCGCGCGTAGTGCTATCGGGCAATTTGGACGTGAGCGGTCGTCGACCGGCCGCGTGCGTCTGCATTCCATCCGGGATGGACGCGTACAGGCGACAGATCGAGGTTGCGCAGTGAGTGGATTTAACGCTGCGTAGTCGGGGGAGACCGGCGGCCGCGTGGAGCGGCTTTGGTGGCTGACGCACTCTCGGCAGCCTGAATGCGCGACATGTAGCTGCGCTGCAGCCGCTTCAGGCAGGATTCCATTTCGGCCACGGCAGCTTCGGCCTCGCCTGCAGTGAAGTGTTCCATGAAGCGACGGCGTGACGGAAGCACGAAGCTGTTGTCGTACTCGCCGATCCGCTGCACGAAATGAGTGAGCACGTCGAGCACCCCGTTCATGACAATGACCATGATCGGATTATCGGTGAGGCGCGCCAGCATTCTGTGGAATTCGATGTGCCTCTCGGCGCGGCCTGCGAAGTCGCCCCGGCGGCGCGCATCCTGCGCTTCGTCGATATTGCGGTTCAGCATGTCGATGTCCGCGGCCGTTGCGCGTCGGCACGCTTCCCGGACCACGACAGATTCGAGCCAGATGCGGGCCTCGGTCAATTGCGCCGGCTGGATGGTACCGACATGGTACATGTCCATCAGCCCGGTCGCGATAGCCTCACCGCTGTGCTGGCTGATGAAAGCGCCCCCGCGGGCCCCCTTCTGCAGGCGGATCAGACCGGCGTGCTCGAGCGAGCGCAAAGCCTCACGAAGGGTATTGCGAGAGACGCCAAATTGCTCCGACAGCGCCCGCTCGGATGGCAGACGGTTGCCGACCGCGAGTCTCCCGGTGGAGAGCTCCGTTCGGATCTGAGCGGCAATCTCGTCGAACGCGCGGGGCGACCTAATTCGTTGGAACTGCGCTATCGGCGCAGCCTCTGTCTTGGATTTCGCCGGCAATTGTGAAGCGCTCATATCCACCCGGATGGTTCGAAGCTGCAGCGACATATAGGCGAAGCCGACGATTCTCGCCATAGCGCGTTGGCGTTGACCGCGACTTCTCACAAAAGTAGAATGGTAGGACCAAACTGCAAAAGGCCGCCAGAATGCTGCGGGAGTTGCCCTCGGACGAGGATCGTCAGATCTTGAAGGAAGCCGTCCGGGGATTCTTTGAGGACGTGTCGGACAAGGCCGCCCAGGCGACCCCTTGGCTGTGGAAGAAACTGGCCGCCCAGGGTTTGACCCAGATTGCAGCCTCTCCCGCCGAAGGCGGCTTGCGCGAGATTGTGCTGGTCCAGGAAGAGGTTGGCCGCATTGCGTGCCGTGCACCGCTCGCGGATGCAGCCCTGATCAACCTCATGCAGCTTCGAGGCCGCGACAATGGCCGTGCCTTGACGTCTTTTGTAGATGAGCTCCATCGCGGTGACGCGGTAGTCGCCGTGTCTTTTGCAGGCTTCGACCATGATGGAGCCGCAGGCTCGGCGAAAATGGAAGCGGATCGCCTGGTTGCGGAGCTGGGATTCGTCGAATCCGCCGACATCGTTACGCATCTGGCCATATTCGTGCATGGCCCGGCACTGGCTATCGTCGAGGCCGGCGAAGGTGTTGCCGCTGAACCGACCCCGGTGATGGGAAAGGCGGGCAGGTGGCGGGTTCGCGTCGATGCGGTTCCGATCGTCCTGGTGCCGTTCACGGATGCCGAGGTCCGGGACCTTCTCACGGTCGCGGCCCTGGGTGAGAGCGCGCGGGCGTTCGGCGCAGCCCGGCGCGCGTTCGAGCAGGCCGTTGCCTATGCCGGCGAACGTCGGCAATTCGGACAACCTATCGGACGTTTCCAGGCCATCCAGCACAAGCTCGCGAACTGCCACATCGCTTTGCGCGCGGTACAGCTGACGATTGCGAATGCCGCCGCTCAATATGATCTGGAAGCCGGGCAATGGCGCTGGTTCGCAGCCGCAGCCCTGGCCACCGCTGCCGGTTCTCTTCGCCAGGTATCGCTTGAGACCCAGCACGCCTTCGGCGCGATCGGCTACAGCGAGGAGCATGACGCTCCGCGGCACTTCAGGCAGGTCCATGTCGGCATGCTTCGTCATGGCGGCCAGCGCCCGCCGGTCGAGCAACTCGCGAGCCATTTTCTCGATCACGGCAGCGGTGCGTTTCCCGAATACGATCTGGGGGCGTCCGGAAATGCCTTCCGCAACGAGGTTCGCGCCTGGCTCGACGGGTATTGGTCAGGCGAGCGTCGCGCGCGGCACGAGCAGCTCTCCTTCCATGAGCGGGAGTATGACCGCGAATTTGCTCGGGCGCTGGGCCAGACCGGCTGGATTGGCCTCAACTGGCCGAAACGGTTCGGCGGTCAGGAGCGAGGCGCCTTCGAACAGCTTGCCTTCATGGAGGAGATGGAGCGCGCCGGCGCGCCGCGTGTCGGTGCGCCCGTGCAGGCCGCGATGCTCCAGGTCTACGGCACGCCAGAGCAGCAGCGCCGCTATCTTCCGGAAATCCTGCGAGGGGAAGCCATCTACGGCATGGGCTACAGCGAACCACAAGCCGGCTCCGACCTCGCGTCGCTGAAGACCCGCGCGGTTCGCGACGGCGACCATTATGTGATCAATGGGCAGAAGATCTGGACCACGACCTATTGGGGCGAGTACATGCTGCTCGCGACCCGCACCGATCCGAATGCGACACCGCCTCATGCAGGCATCACCATGTTCATCGTTCCGATGACGACGCCCGGCATCACGATCCGCCCTTCCGAAACGATGTATGGCGGCACCTTCGCCAACATCTTCTATGACGACGTGCGCGTGCCGGCAGAAAACCGCATTGGCGCCGAAGGTGAAGGCTGGAAGGTGCTGACCGGGGCGTTGGCAACCGAACGCGGCTTCATCGGCGGCGGGATCGTGCTCAAGGTTGCCGGCATGTTCGAACTGCTGTGCGGGCACATCCGTATCGCCGAACGCCACGGTAAGCTGATGCGGCACGATCCTGTCGTGCGCGCCAGGGTTGGTACGCTCGCGGCTGAAATCGAGGCAGGACGGCGCATGATGGTCCATTGCGCCGAGCTGGTCGACAAGGGCGAGACGCCGCCCGACGAAGCGGCCGTTAGCAAGGTCTATTCCGGCGAGTTGATGGAGCGCTTCGGCGAGACCGCACTCGATCTGCTCGGGCTGGAGGCCTTGGTCAGCGAGGGCGACCCTGGCGCCGTGCTGCACGGGCGCATCGAACAAAATCTCCGACATTCGCTGATGTGGGTCATCAGCATCGGCACCAATGAAATCCAGCGCAGCTTGATCGCCCAACGCGGACTTGGATTGCCGCGATAGGGAGGCCGAGGTCAGATGTCGCAGAGAAAAATCCTCCACAGCCTCCGCAGAGAGCCTGACGATCTAACTAGATGCGCCTGCCCGTATCGCTCCAGAAAGGATCCTTGAGCCGGCGCTTGAATATCTTCCCGCTTTCCTCGCGCGGAAGCGCTGCATGGAAATCGATCCGCCGCGGCACCTTGTATTTGGCGATACGTTCGGCGAGATAGGCCCGCACCTGCTCCGTCGTGAGTTCATGGCCAGGTTCGAGTTCGATTGCGGCAGCCAGCGACTCGCCGAACTCATCGTCGGGTATGCCGAACACGGCGCAGTCGCGGACGCCGGGACATTGAATCAGAGCCGATTCAATCTCGGCAGGATAGATGTTGACCCCGGCCGAGATCACCATGTCCGACCGCCGATCGCACAGATATAGCCGGTCGTTCTTGAGATAGCCGACATCGCCAACGCTGATCAGCCCGTCCCGCTCGACCGATTTTCGCTTGGCGGCGTCGTTGAGGTAGACGAAATCCGCCAGCGAGTCCTGACGAACGTAGATCTCGCCCACCTCGCCCGGCGCAACCGGCTTGCCGTCGTCGCCGTAGAGCGCAATCCGGGCACCCGGCGTGAGCCGCCCGACGCTGCCGGGGTGAGCCAGCCAATCTTCCGGCGTGCTCAGCATGACGGCTCCAACCTCCGTCCCGCCGTAGGTCTCGTAAATGACCGGCCCCCACCAATCCATCAGCGCCTGCTTGATCTCCGGCGCGCAGGGCGCGCCCGTGTGGATCACCCATCGCAGCGAGCTCACATCGTATCGGCGGCGGGTCTCCTCCGGCAGACGCATCAGACGGACAAACATGGTGGGAACCATGACCGCATGCGTGATCCTTTGCCGCTCGATGAGCGCCAGCGTTTCTTCCGGCTCGAATTTGGATTGGAACGCGATGAAATCGGCCTGTGCGATGGCCTGACGCAAACAGGCGTTCGGAGACGCATGATAGAGCGGACCGCCGATCAACACGCGCACGCCGGGTGCCATGCCGTAGACCGCCCGCATCAGTTCCCCATACGCTTTGGCCTGCTCGGCCGTCGCAGGTTCGCGCTTCACGCCCTTCGGGTGTCCCGTCGTGCCCGACGTGTAGATCAGCGTAGCGCGGCTGCGCGGCGGGGCGCTGCTCCAGGGCTGGAATTCCGCCAGCCAAACCGGCCAGCTGCGGTCCGATACACTCGGCTTCTCGGCACCTTGCGGAACGCCGAACTGCCGAACGAGTTCGGGCGGCGTCGGTACGCTCAGCACGAGAATCCCGTCCAAGACCTCCTTGAGCTCGTCGCGAACTGCCGCGAGCAGATCGGCATGAGCCACCAGGACTTTGGGCTTCGCGTCCTTGAGGACGTAAGCGATTTCCTGCGCCCGACCGTGCCAATTGATCGGCACGCAATAGGCGCCGATCAGGGAGGCGGCCTGTGTCGCCTCGACGAAGGCGAAGTCGTTGCGCAGCAGAACCGCAACAGTATCCCCCTCGCAGACTCCGGAAGCATGCAGGCCGCTGGCTGCGCGAGCCGCGTTCGTGAGCACCTCTTCGCGCGCGCGCGCTGTTCCATCGAGAAAAATCAGTGGCGAAGTCATCATTCCTCTAACAATGTTCTGCGTGGGGCGTGAGAGCGGCTTCTGGTGAAGCGCACGACTGTTCGGCCGCTTGTCTGGTGATCATTCTGCAAAACGACCCACTACTGCGTTGCAAGTTTACAGTCCGGATTTGGCGCCTCCGACATCAACTCTTCGGCTTTCATACGTCGGACGATCTTGAAATAGTCCCACGGGGCTTTTGATTCCTCCGGCGACTTGACCTGGAGCAGGAACATGTCGCGCATCACGCGGCCATCTGCTCGGATCTTGGCCAAAGGTGTCGTGAGATCTGAAATCGGCAGCTCGTGCATCTTCTTTGCGACCTCAGGTCCGGATGTCGAGCCCGCCGCCTTGACGGCCTTCAGATAGTGCGTGATCGAGCTATAGACTCCCGCCTGCAGAGCGGAAGGCGGTCGCCCCATCTTCTCCCTGAACCGACTTGCGAAACTGCGCGTGTTGTCATCCGTATCCCAGTAGAATGCTGCCGTCGTATAGATGCCCTTCATACGATCCAGCCCCAGGCTGTGCACGTCGGACTCGAACAACATGAGGCTCGCGATGCGCATTCCCTTCTGCAGGAGGCCGAATTCGACGGCGTTCTCGATGAGAAGCACCCCGTCGTGGCCGGCAAAGGACGAGGCAATCGCGTCCGGCCGCGCTTCCTGGGCGGCCAGAAGCAGCGAGGCATAATCCGACGTCCCGATGGCCACGCGCCGCGTGCCGACCAGTTGTCCACCGGTCTCCTTCACGACCTCCGCGACCGCCCGCTCCATTTGGTGTCCGAAGGAATAGTCGGGGCCAACCACGAACCACTTCTTCACGCCGGATTCCGCTGCGCTCAGGACGGGCGCGCGCGGAAGCACGCTGGTGTCGAACGTCCACACAAAGCCCGTCGGCGAGCACGACTTGCCGTAGAGATCGAGGGTCCCGGCCCCGGAGATCAGGGCGATCTTCCCCTTTGTATGGGCGAGATTTTGGATTCCGAGCGCAATGGTGGACACGGGTATGTCGGCAATGGCTTCAACATGCTCCTCGTCGAACCAGCGTCGGGCGATGGTCAGGCCAACGTCCGGCTTCAGTTGGTGGTCGGCCGAGACGATCTCGATCGGTCGGCCAAGGACGGTGCTACCGGCGTCGCTGACCGCCAGTTCAGCGGCAACGACCGAGCCGCGACCGACCGTATCGGCGATGACTCCGGACATGTCGGTCAAGACACCGATCTTCAGCGGCTCTCCAACCGCCAGACCGCTCCACAGGAACAAGCCGAGTCCCGCGGCCGCGACGCGTCTTGCCATGAGCAGCTGCCTCCCATTTTATTGGTTGTACCATTGATACATGATGGCGATGGACCCCGCAAGCCCATTCGACCGAACATTCGGCGCGGCCTTTTGTCGGCCTCCGCCGGACAAGAGGTAAGGGAGGCGTCGAGCGCAATCCGCAAATTTCCTGGCTTCGGGCGGGCCACCCACAATCAGTACGACGCGAGGCTCTCCGCTTCCGGCATGCCCTCGTCAGGCGCAGAATCGGCGGTCACCGTCGGCCATCTGCACCAGCATGCGCGGGGCAAGAAAGCGGTCGCCGTATTTCGTAGCGAGCTCGGAGGCCCGTAGAGCGAAAGCCCTGGCTCCAATCATGTCGATGTACTGAAGAGGCCCGCCGGTCCAGCGCGGATAACCGATGCCCAGCACCGCACCGATGTTTGCGTCTCGGGAAGATTCGATGATTTTTTCCTCGAGACAGCGTACGGCTTCGATGGCTTGGACAAAGAGAAAACGGTCGGACAACTCCTCGATAGGAATTTGTGCCGAACTCGGCGGAAAGTGGTCGCGCAAGCCGGGCCAGATTCGTTTTTTTCCACCGGTGGGATATTCATAGAAGCCGCCGCCACCGCCTCGACCGGGCCGCTTCAACACGTTGACCATCCTGTCTACAACGGCCCAGTGAGGATGGGCAGGCGCCGGCTTACCCCCGGCCTGGAGGTCAGCGATGGTCTGGAGGCGAACGCTCCAAGCCAGCGCAAGAGAGGTTTCATCCATGACGGCGAGAGGGCCTACGGGCATTCCGGCCCAGATCGCCGCGTGTTCGATTGCTGCAGGATCGACGCCCTCCGCCAGCATCGCGCCTGCCTCGCGCGTGAAGGTTCCGAACACGCGGCTCGTGAAGAAGCCGCGGCTGTCGTTCACCACGATCGGCGTCTTGTTGATCTGCCGCACGAAGTCGTAAGCCCGGGCCAAAGTCTCTGCCGACGTCATCGCTCCCTTGATGATCTCGACGAGCGGCATCCGATCGACGGGAGAGAAGAAATGCAATCCAATGTAGCTCGCCGGCTTGGCCGAGGCTTGCGCGAGCCCCGTGATCGGAAGCGTCGACGTGTTGGAAGCGAAGATGCCCCCGTCCGCCAAATATGGCTCGGCCTCCTGAGTTACGCTGCGCTTGAGGTCACGATCTTCGAACACCGCCTCGATGATCAGTTCCGATCCCGTCAGATCGCTCGGGTTCTCGGTCGGCTTGATCAAGGCAAGCGCAGCGCTCATGCGATCCACGGACAACCGGCCTTTCTCGACCTGTTTCTGAAGCCCGCTCTCGATCTGCGATTTGGCTTTTTCGGCCTGCTCCCGGCTTACGTCCTTCAAAACGACGGAGATGCCCCGCTGCGCGGCGACCTGGGCAATGCCACGACCCATCAGTCCGGCACCCAACACCCCGATTCGCCCGAAGCTGGCGTCGGGAACGCCTTCCGGCCGGCCCTTCCGGGCCTTGATGTCGTTCATCTGGAAGAAGAACGTCCCGATCATGTTCTTGGCCACGCCACCAACCGCGACCTTCGCGAGGTAACGGCTCTCGATCCGACATGCCGTGTCAAAATCGACGGCGGCCCCTTCGACCGCCGCGGACATCGCGGCTTCCAGGGCTGGGTAACGCAGGCGGTGTTTCTTCATCAGCAACGTGGGCGCGGTTCGCAGCCAAGCCAGAGGCGCCGCGGCATTGGGCGTCGATCCTGGAATGCGAAAGCCTTTGCGATCCCACGGCTGGCCGGCCTCGGGGTTGTCCAAGATCCAGCTGCGCGCCTTCGCGAGCAACTCTTCCTTATCCTGGGCGAGCCCACTCAGCAATTTCAGTTCAAGAGCGCGTTCCGCACCGAAGACTGCGCCGTCGAGGACGAGAGGCATCGCAGCTTCGAGCCCCAGCATGCGGACCAGGCGCACGATACCTCCGGCCCCCGGAATGAGACCGAGAGTGGTCTCTGGAAGACCGAGCTGAAGGCCTCCGTCATTGATAGCGAAGCGCGCATGACAGGCGAGGCCGAGCTCGAAACCGCCGCCGAGCGCCCCGCCATTGATGGCCGCGACCACGGGCTTGCCCAACTTCTCCAGCCGGCGCATCGGCGCCTTGGTGGCTTCGGCACGGGCAAAGAGCGCCGCTGCGTCCTCGGCGGCGAGAAGCCCCTTGAGATCTCCGCCGGCAAAGAACGTCGGCTTACCCGAGGTGAGGATCACACCGACTATCTTCTCGCGTTCCTGCTCGATCCGCTCCACCGCCCCGCGGTAAGCGTCACGAAACGCCTGGGTCATGGTGTTGACGGCCTGCCCCGGCATGTCCATGGTCAGCGTCACGACGCCCTGATCATCCCTTGCATAATCGATGGCGGTCATTCCGAATCCCCGATCAAACACGTTCAATGACAGTTGCGACGCCCATGCCGTCAGCAGCGCACAATGTGACAACGCCCCGCTTCAGCTCGCGCCGCTCTAACTCGTCGAGCAACGTCCCAAGCAACACGCATCCGCTTGCGCCCAAGGGATGCCCGAGCGCGATGGCGCCGCCGTTGACGTTGACTTTCGCCAGCGGCACCTTCGTTTCATCCAGGAAGCGCAACACAACGCTGGCGAACGCTTCGTTCACCTCGTAGAGATCGATGTCTTCGAAGCTCAAGCCCGCCTTGCGGAGCGCCGCTTCCGCGACCGGCGCAGGCCCGGTGAGCATGATCGTCGGTTCGACGCCGAGCGCGGCCGTCGCGATGATCCGCGCGCGTGGCTTCAGTCCGAGTTCGCGCCCCTTGTCAGGGCTTCCGATCAGCATGAGCGCAGCGCCGTCGACGATGCCCGAGGAATTTCCGGCCGTATGAACGTGCCTGATCTCCTCGACCTGAGGATATTTTGACATTGCGATGGCATCGAAACCGCCGAACTCGCCCATCTCGGCAAAGGACGGCTTGAGCTTCGCCAGGCCTTCCATCGTCGCATCTGCCCTGATTGCCTCGTCCGCCGCAAGCAGGACGACGCCATTGATGTCGCGCACCGGCACGAGAGATCGATCGAAGCGCCCTTCGTCGCGCGCCTGGGCCGCCAGGCGTTGCGAGCGCAGCGCGTAGCCATCGATATCCTCGCGCGCACGACCATCGAGCGTGGCCAGCAAGTCCGCGCTCACGCCTTGCGGAATCATCTTTAGCTCGAACGACAGCCGCGGCTGATGATCACGCACACTCGGCGCCGCGCCGATGCCCATGCGCGACATCGACTCGACGCCGCCGGCGACGATCAGATCGTCCCACCCGGAACGGATCTTCTGCGCTGCGAGATTCACGGCATCGAGGCCCGAGCCGCAATAGCGGTTGAGCTGAAGGCCCGGCCCCGCCCAATCCCATCCGGCGGCGAGCGCGGCGGTCTTGGCGATCACGCCACCCTGCTCGCCATACGGCTGCACGCAGCCGATCAGAACATCGTTGATCAGCGCGGTGTCGATTTCAGTCCGCCGCTCCAGCTCTTGCATCAGCCCGGCCAGGAGTTGAACCGGCCCCACTTCGTACAGCGCGCCGTCCGTCCTTCCCTTGCCTCGCGGCGTGCGGATCGCATCGAAGATAATCGCTTCACTCATTTCTGATTCCCGAAGTCGGCCTGAAAGATGATGTCGGGGCGCCCCGCGACAACGCACGGCACCCCGACCATCCGGCACGCGATGGCGTGATCACTGCGCCGGGCAGCTCTTCATACGGTACGTGATGGGCAACCGCTTCGGGCCACTGACCAGATTGGCCTCAATCCACGCGGGCTCCCCCGCCAGTTCGATCGAGTCCACCCGAGCAACAATTTCCGTGAACAGCGCTTTCATCTCCATCCGCGCAAGGTTCAGGCCAAGGCACTGGTGCGCGCCGTGCCCGAAAGCGATATGGCGGTTGGGCGTCCGATCGACCCGGAACGTGAAAGGATCGACGAAAACCTCCTCGTCGCGATTACCGGATGGAAAGCACATCATGAGCGAATCGCCGGCACGGATCTGCTTGCCCCGAAGCTGATAGTCCTGAGTCGCCGTGCGGAAGAAGTGCTTCACCGGCGAGGTCCAGCGCAACATCTCTTCGACTGCGGAATTCAGCAGCTCCGGCGACTCGCGCAACCGACGGAACTCCGCCGGATGCTCGATCAACGCATGCAATCCACCGGCCATCGCCGAACTTGTCGTGTCATGGCCCGCGGTCGCAATCACCAGGTAGTACGAGAGTCTCTCGAAGACTCCGGCCGGATTGCCGCCGACCGACGCATTGGCGATTACCGAGGCGAGATCGTCCTTCGGGTTTCTGCGACGGTCCTCCGCAATAGCGCCGAAGTAAGCAAAAAACTCCTGAGCCGCGACTTGGCGGCCTTGGAAATTGTTGCTTCCTCCCGACAAATCCTTGTCCGACGAGGCGAGCAGCGCCTGCGTGAGCTTGAGCATCTTGGCGTCGTCTTCGCGCGAAACGCCGAGGATCGTCATGATGATCCGCAGCGGGTACCAAAGCGCGACGTCGTTGACGAAATCGCACCGGCCACCGCGCTCGTCCATCACAGCGACAAACTCTGCGGCGAGATCCTTGATCTCCTCCTCGATCTTGCGCAGGTTTACCGGCATGAACCACGCCTGTGTGATGCCGCGGTAAGCACGATGGTCGGGCTCGTCCATGGTGATGAGCGTCCTGACTAATTTCGCGTTCCCCGCGCGGACTCGTCTTTCTTCCTCCTGGATCGGCACGAGGCTACTACGCGGATCGTTGATGAATTTGTCGTTCTGCCGCTCGATTTCGACGATGTCGCTGTGCTTTGCGATGGTCCAGAACGGCCGATAGCCTACAGGTTCGGTCCAGCGAACGGGATCGCTTCGCCGCAGTTCGGCGAAGATTTCGTCGTACTTGCCGGGCGTTCCGTACGTGACAGGGTCTACGACCTGATCATCGATCCGTCCGACCATCGTCTCCTCCAGATGTTTGATTATTTTGCGACACCCTAACATCGGCACGAAACTCAAACCTGCCTCACAGCGCCAAGCACTTGACGCAGGGTGCCAAGTTTATCTCGCAGGAGCCTGCCCGTCGGTGCGGGACGACGACCATTGCCTGGGCGATTGACCGTACCGTGCCCGGAACGCCCGGCTGAAATGCGCGGGGTCGACGAAGCCGACGAGGTACGACACGTCGGTGATGCTCTGAGGCTCCTCCGCGCGGTCTCGCAACAATCGCGCAGCTCGCGCGAGACGTAGCTCTTGGACCAACCCCATAGGCGTCTGATTGATCCGGCGGACCAGCCGGTACAGCGAGCGGCGGGACAGGCCGACAGATCGGCCGATGGCGTCGGGGCCCAGATCGGGATTACTCAACTGAACCTCAATGGCCTGTCTCACCTGGTCGATTTTCCCAGCGTTCGGGATGAAGGCGCTCCGTTTGGCGGCGCTCGCAGGTAGACTTGCCTCCACCGCATCCATAAACAGAACTTCCATCGAAGCCTGAATGCGCAAATTCGGCCATTCGGCAGATCCCAGTGCCTCGGAAATCATTGAGAGTGCAACCCGGCTCTCAGCCGACCTCGCCAGGCGGGTTCCGCCAAGCTGAGAGCGCGGCCAATGTTCGCAATATCGATGACTAACGGTCGCCCCGATCGTTCGACTCCCGTCCGGAATCAGAAATGAAGTCGGCACGGAAGCGTCAAAGATGGCCCATTCGCCGGCCCGGAGTTCCGTCGCACGATCAGACTGCTTCACGAATGCGCTTCCGAATCGCTGCAGCAAAATAAAGCAGCTTCCCGTCTCGGTCGGATCGATCGAAAATCCGTACGTGTCGTTGGCGGGGCCCAGTCCAGATGCGGCGACATAGTTGTCGACCAGCAGTGCATCGCCCAGTCGCTCAAGTCGTCCCCACACAGAGAACGAATGCGCCCGCCTCGTGTAGCGGCTTCCCGCGAAGTGCGGCTCGATAGCGGAGTGCCATTCGTCCGGCGACGTGAAGCGCCGGTGCATCGCGGAAATCGAATTGACGGCGTTGTTCGGCATTCAGCTCTCCACGGGTTATTTTATGAATGGTTGAACCTTTGCGTCAATCGTGATAGATGGATGGAAATCGGACGATCTGGCTAGTCTTGTACAGCCGGCAACAAGTCTGCTTGGCGGCAGGGAGGATCTCGTGGCCGGCGTGTTCCAGGGTCTGAAAGTCATTGACAGCGCCACCTTTGTCGCAGGGCCGGCGGCGGCCGTGATCCTTGCGGACTTCGGCGCGGACGTCGTCAAGATCGAGCCGGTCGGCGCCGGAGATCCGCAGCGCGCTCTCGGTCGACTCCCCAACCTGCCAAAGGCCGACCACAATTACGCGTGGACCATTGCCGCGCGCAGCAAGCGCACGCTTGGGGTAGACCTCAAGAACGAGACTGGTCGAACCATCCTGCGGCAGCTCGTACGTTCCGCCGATGTTTTCATTACCAACCAGTCCCCGGCTTCCCGCTCCCGGCTCGGGATCAGCTATGAGCAGCTTTCGCAGATCAATCCGCGTCTGGTCTATGCGGCTCTCACCGGCTACGGCGAGACAGGCCCCGAGGCTGAAAGACCGGGATTCGACGCCCACGCCTATTGGGCTCGATCGGGATTGGCCGATAACGTGCGATCCGACAGCGAGAGTCCTCCCGCATCACCTACTATGGGAATGGGCGATCAGCCGACTGCCGTCACTCTCTACGCAGGGATCGTCACGGCGCTTCTTCACCGGGAGCGCACGGGCCTGGGAAGCTGCGTCACGACTTCGCTGCTTGCCAACGGAGCCTGGTCGAATGCGGCATCGATCCAGGCGGTCCTGTGCGGCGGCGAGATACAATACCGCCTGCCGCGGAAGGCGACCCGGAACGCTTTGACGTGCTTTTACCGGTGCGCTGACGACCGCTGGTTCATGATCAGCCTGGTGCAGGAGGAACGCGACTGGCCTCGGTTCTGCAAGGCAATCGGCCGCTCCGCATTGATCGAGGATTCGCGCTTCTCGGCGCTTGCAACACGGCGCACCAATGCGGCCGAGCTCGTGGCGATTCTCGACGAGCTGTTTGCGACCCGTGTCTCGTCCGACTGGCACCACGTATTTCAGGGGGCCGATCTGACCGCAGCGATCGTGACAAAAGCCGGAGATCTGGTCGGCGACGACCAGATGTATCATGCCGGCGCGCTTGTTGAAGCCGAATGGATGCCGGGACATGGCGCAATCGTGGACAGCCCGTTCCGAATAAGCGGCGTAACGAAGAGGCCACCGAAACCCGCTCCGGAATTGGGCCAGCATAGTGGGCAGATCCTGGAGGAGCTTGGATATTCCGACGAGGACATTGCTCGCCTGAAAGACTCCGGCGTCGTGCGCTGATTGACGTACCAACGGGCCTCCCCGGCCCTAACCTTTTTCCAGCACAGCAGCAGCCTGAGCTGCTGGCGTATGTCGATAGGTGGATCAACCGTGCTACCAAGACACCTGCCCCAAGTCGTCGCCGTTGCCTTGGCAGTAAGCTTTGCGGCTCTGCCGGCCAATGCAACCGAAAAGAAATACGATCCCGGCGTCACAGACAACGAGATCAAAATCGGAAATATCGCTCCCTATAGCGGGCCAGCGTCGGCCTACGGCATCATCGGTCGCACCGCCGCGGCGTTTTTTCGAAAGGTGAACGATGAAGGTGGCATCAACGGGCGCAAGATCACGTTCATCAGCTACGATGATGCGTTCAGCCCGCCGAAGGCCGTGGAGCAGGCGAGAAAGCTGGTCGAGAGTGACGAGGTACTCATGATCTACCAGTCGGTTGGAACGGCTTCCAACGCGGCGATCCAGAAGTTCCTGAATGCGCGGAAGGTGCCGCAGCTCTTTATCGCAAGCAATGCGACGCGCTGGGGCGATCCGGGACATTTTCCCTGGACCATGGGGTGGCAGCCGAACTTCCAGAGCGAAGGGCGCGCGTACGCGAAATACATCCTGCAGAACCATCCCAACGCGAAGATCGGCATTCTCTGGCAAAATGACGACGGCGGGCGAGATCAGGTGAAGGGCTTGCGTGATGGGCTGGGCGAAAAGGCCTCGATGATCGTCGCCGAATCCTCGTTTGAATTGTCCGAACCGACGATCGACCCTCACATCGCGCGGCTGAGAAACTCCGGCGCGGACATTTTCGTGTCCTGGACCACGCCGAAAGCAAGCGCTCAGGCCATCCGCAAGCTCGCAGAACTCGACTGGAAGCCGGTCGTCTTCCTCGCAGGCGTCTCCACGTCGGTTGCGAGTGTGCTCCGTCCTGCCGGTCTGGAGAACGCCAAAGGGATCATCTCGAATGCCTATTTGAAGGACCCCGGCGATTCCGCCTGGAGCAACGATGCGGCCACAAGAGATTGGAATGCGTTCATGGACAGGTATCTTCCCGATGGCGACAAGGCAGATCGCGTCATTGTCTATAGCTACGCGGTTGCCCACACCTTGCTCGAGGTCCTCAAGCGATGCGGCGACGACCTCACGCGCGACAACATCATGCGGCAGGCGGCGAACTTGAAAGACCTGGATGTTCCGATGCTCTTGCCAGGCATCAAGATCAATACGTCTGCCAAAGACTATTTTCCGGTCGAACAGATGCAGCTCATTCGCTTCGACGGTCAGAGATGGCAGCCTCTGGGAGAGGTGATCGACGGCGAAGTCGGAAGCGCCGGGACGAACTGAAGTGAGCTCGAGACAGTTCTTACCGAACGAAAACGCATTCGCGCGTCAATGCAATCCGCCGAAAGCTGATTCATCGACGGTCAGGCCGAATGAGGGAATTGGCTGCAATGCCGGCATGTGGCGGGGAATTCAATGAAGGCAGTCGTCGTTGAGAATTATTCGTCGATAGATGAAGTTGAATTGAGGCAGGCTCCCATGCCTGCACTCGTGCCGGGTTCGTTGCGCGTGAGAGTGCGGGCGGTGGGAATCGGCTTCGTCGACGGCCTTAAAGTGCAGGGCCTCTACCAGACGAAGGACCCGCTGCCATTCATTCCCGGAACAGAATTCGCGGGCGAGGTCGAGGCTGTGGGCGACGGGGTAACTGGCTATACCCCGGGCATCCAGGTGATGGGCATGGTCCGCTCGGGCGCACTCGCGGAGTACGTTACTGTTCCAGCC
Organism: Bradyrhizobium sp. JR4.3; assembly: GCF_040547695.1. Lineage (NCBI taxonomy): Bacteria > Pseudomonadati > Pseudomonadota > Alphaproteobacteria > Hyphomicrobiales > Nitrobacteraceae > Bradyrhizobium > Bradyrhizobium sp. JR4.3. Next base: position 85,658 of record NZ_JBEPQF010000026.1, read on the forward strand.
GAGGCGGTATGCATTCTCCCCGATGGTGTTTCCGCGGAGGCAGGCGCCTCTTTTCGCGCCAATTATCTCACGGCCCACTATACGCTGACAGAACGTGCGAAGCTGAAATCCGGCGAACAGATGCTCGTCCTGGGCGCAGCTGGAGGAGTCGGAACGGCCGCGATACAGATGGGCAAGCTAATCGGTGCCCGCGTCATTGCTGCAGCGTCGACCGAAGAGAAACGTGAATTTGCCCTCGGCCTTGGAGCAGATGCAGCGATCGACTACACACGCCCGAATTGGCGCGAGGAGCTCAAGGATCTGACCGAGAACCGTGGCTGCGACGTCATCGTCGATCCCGTTGGCGGGGCGATCTCGCTCGAAGCATTTCGCTCAATTGCCTGGAAAGGGCGGCACCTCGTGATCGGCTTTGCCGCGGGCAACATTCCCGCTCTCCCGTTCAACCTTCCGCTTCTCAAGGGCGGCGCGCTCCTCGGCGTCGATATGGCGCAGGTCCCGCGGCGCGAGCCGGAGGTGTACCGGCGCATCCTGACAGACTTGCTTCGCTTGCTGAGCGAAGGACGATTGAAGCCGGCGGTCGGCAAGATTTTCGATATCGAGGACTTCCAAGATGCATTCAAGGCACTCGCCGGCCGCCAAACATGGGGCAAGGTGGTTGTGAGAGTTGCTCCTTGAGCGCACCGGAACCGTTCCTCCACTTGCGACTCGAGTTAACATGACCGTCACGAACCGAGGATCGCAACGCGGTTGCGCCTGTCTTTGGCGGCGGCTCCGATGCTCAGGGTATCGGGCGTCGACCTCGTCACCGCGGTATGCCGTTCGGGGGTGATTGGCGCCTTCCCTACCGCGAGAGGAGAAAAAGCCAATCCCTTGACCAAACCCCGAATAGAAAACCATACAGAGGTGGCTCTCTTCTCGGTGGGAAAACCGGCTCAGTTTGGTCAAGCCGAAGAGGTTGCCTCCGCCATCATCAAAGCCGGAGGCGAGATGATCGCTTCGCAACCAAGTGCTGGCCTTCAATGATCGGCTAGCCGGCAGAATACCTGTTTCAGTTTCGACCATGTCCGCCGCCGCGCGCCCAAGGCACCATCAGGGCGTAGCCCGGCCTCGCGGACGATGCCGGCGGCGCGATCGGACTCGCGCTGGAGCTCTTCGCGGGTAATGATCCCGGTCGGCCCTGCGGCCGCGTCGACATCGACCGCGGCGACCCCACCCGGCAGCGCCTTGACGTCGCCCCCGATCACCCTGCCCCGGCGAACAAGCGAATGCGCACGGGGCCGCGACGCTTTGGAGAAATTCTCTGGCTTGGCGAAGCCATCGGGACACGACGGGCAAAGCAGATCGTCCGTTTTGCTCGCTCTGATATCCAATTCTACGACGAGCACGTAATCGACCTGTACCATCCGATCTGCGCGCCATATCGAAAGGGTGAAAGTACAGAAACAAAGGAAAGTCGCGCAGCAATCCGACCGTAAAATCTCCGACAACAAAACGTTGCACGAAACTCGTTTTGTTCTCAGCGACCCTTCTCGTTAGTTCTTGAAGAAGAAGGCTTATTGCTTGGTGGGCGCACCAGGGCTCGAACCTGGGACCCGCTGATTAAGAGTCAGCTGCTCTACCAACTGAGCTATGCGCCCGAAAGGCGGTTAAAGCCTTGCGAGGCCGGTCGTTTAGCAAAGCGATCCGGGTCTGGCAAGCGATGGCACGTAAGTTTTCCAAGGCTATGACAAGGGTATGCCAAGGGCGTGCCCACATCCCCCAAAAAAGCGAAAAGCCGCTGGATTCCAGCGGCTTCGCCAGGGTTGAGCGGGGCCACCCTTGCAGGCTCAGAGCCGGCCCTCGCGGTCCCCGTCCGAGCCGCCGTCGCGGTCGAAACGGTCACGGTGGAAGTGGTCCATACCGCGCTCCATCATGCGGTCCATGCCACGCTCCATGAAGTGGCCGCGCGGGCCGTCTTCGCCACCGCCGAACGGGCCGCGGTGGCGGGTCAGCACGGCGAGGCGCCGCTTCTGGCCCTCGTCCAGGGTCTTGTAGAGCGGATCGGCGGCATCGGCGATCTTCTTCAGGGCCGCCGACGTCGCCCCCATGTCCTCGGCGCGCTGGCGCAGGCGGGCGACCGGATCCTCCGGCCTGTCGGCATCCTTGTTGGCGTCCTTATTCGCGTCCTTGCCGGCATCGCCGGGACCAGCATTCATCCGCGCATTGGCGCGATCGATGCGCAGCTTGGCGAAGTCGCGCACGGCGGCCTCGACCGGCGGCCACAGCTTTTCCTGGTCGGCGTTGAGCTTCAGCCCGGCATGGACCGCGGCGATCCGCGCGTCGACCATGGCGGCGCGGTCTTCCGGGTTCATGCGGATGTGGCGCATGTGCTCGTGCATCCACGGGCGATGATAATGGGCATAGACCGCGCCCGAGCCGGCGATGCTGAGCACGGCGATGGCGGCGATGGTGAACTTCCTCATGCGAACTCTCCTCTGGAAGGATGCCACGAGGATGGGCGCAGCGCGGCTTACGTGCAACTTACAACTTGGACAGGAAGCGCGTTCTGTCGAAGATGTAACGCTCCTGAACTTTCATTCAGTCGCAATCGGTAATCATTCGCAACAAAAAGGGGCTTCCGCGCCCGGCACGGAAGCCCCCATTCATCATCCGTTCAAATCAGTTCGTCGTGCTCTTCGCTTCCTTCTGGAATTCGTCGATCAACGGTTGCCCGATACGGCTTGCGGCGTCCTTGTAGACCGGCTCCATGGCCTTGCGCATCGCCTCATCCTGCTCCGGCGTGAGCTTGATGATCTCGCTCTTGCCGCTCTTCCTGATCTCGGCGAGCGCGTCCTCGTTCTCCTTCTGCGACTGCGTATTGTTGAAGTCGGTCGCTTCCTTCATCGCCTTCGTCAGCTGGTCGCGGATGTCGGTCGGCAAATCGTCCCAGAACTTCTTGTTCACGATCACGACGTAACCGATATAGCCGTGATTGCTCTCGGTGATGTACTTCTGCACCTCGTGCATCTTCTGGGTATAGATGTTCGACCAGGTGTTCTCCTGCCCGTCGACGACGCCGGTCTGCAGCGCCTGGTAGACTTCGCCGAACGCCATCACCTGGGGCAGCGAGCTGAGCGCCTTGAACTGGGCCTGGAGCACGCGCGAGGACTGGATGCGGAACTTGACGCCCTGATAGTCGGCCGGCGTCACCAGCTTCTTGTTGGCGCTCATCTCCTTGAAGCCGTTGTCCCAATAGGCAAGGCCGGTGATACCCTTCGGTTCGAGCAGCTTGAGCAACCTGGCACCGAGCGGACCTTCCGTCACCTTCCGCAGCGTCTTCAGATCGGGGAGGATGTAGGGCAGATCGAATACCTCGAACTCGCGGATGCCGAGCGGGCCGAACTTGGAGTTGGACGGCGCCAGCATCTGCACGCTGCCGAGTTGGAGCGCCTCGAGCTCTTCCTTGTCCTTGTAGAGCGTCGAGTTCGGGTAGATCTCAACCTTGACCTTGCCGCCGGTATACTTCTCGGCGAGCTCCTTGAATTTCTCCGACGCCTTGCCCTTCGGCGTGTCGGTGGCCACCACGTGGCTGAACTTGATGATGATAGGCGCTTGGGCCGACGCCGGCCCGGTCAAGCCAAGTGCCAGGACCGCCATGGACGCAGCGATCGCGAAGGTGCGCATAATCTCTCCCTGTTGTTGTTTGGGCCACCCGGCGCGCGGGCGGCCGATCCTATACCGGTTGCATCAATAGCGGCTGGAAGGCGGAGCCGCTATTGGCCCTTAGCAGGGCAGCTATTCGCCGCCACATGCAGAGTCATTCCGGGGAGGTCCGTTAGGACCTAACCCGGAATCTCGAGATTCCGGGATCTCGCTTCGCGAGCCCCGGAATGACGAACTTCGTTCGTCAGCTTGCCGCCGCGGTCGTCACGGTGTCGCGCTGGCGTTTCATGACGATCTTGTTCAGTGCGCCGAGATAGGCCTTTGCCGAGGCCACCAGCGTATCCGGATCCGCCGCGCGCGCGGTCATCGCACGTCCCTCATGCGACAGCCGCACCGAGACTTCGGCCTGCGCGTCGGTGCCTTGGGTCACTGCGTGGACCTGGTACAGCTCGAGCTTGGCTTCGTGCGGCACCAGACGCTTGATGCAGTTGAACACCGCGTCAACCGGACCGTTGCCCTCGGCCTCCTCGATCTTGATCTGGCCGTCGACGTCGAGCTTCATGGTCGCGCGCTGCGGGCCATGGGTGCCGGCGATCACGGTCAGCGAGGTCAGCTTGATGCGATCGTGCGAAGCCGCCATCTCCTCGTCGACCAGCGCCTCGATGTCCTCGTCGTAGATGTCCTTCTTGCGGTCGGCCAATGCCTTCATCCGTGTGAACGCGTCTTCCAGCTGGTTCGGGCCGAGCTTGTAGCCCATCTCCTCCAGCTTGTGCACGAAGGCGTGGCGACCAGAATGCTTGCCGAGCACCAGCGAGGACTGCTTCAGGCCGACCATCTCGGGCCGCATGATCTCGTAGGTGGAAGCGTCCTTCAGCACGCCGTCCTGATGGATGCCGCTCTCATGCGCGAACGCGTTGCGGCCGACGATCGCCTTGTTGTACTGCACCGGGAACGAGGTCGCCGCCGACACCACTTTCGAGGCGCGGGTCAGCTGCGTGGTGTCGATCTTGTTCCAGAACGGGAATTTGTCGTTGCGGACGTTGATCGCCATCACGATCTCTTCCAGCGCGGCGTTGCCGGCACGCTCGCCGATGCCGTTGATGGTGCACTCGACTTGGCGCGCGCCGCCGACGACGCCGGCCAGCGAGTTCGCCACCGCCATGCCGAGGTCGTTATGGCAGTGCACGGAGAACACCGCCTTGTCCGAGTTCGGCACGCGCTCGATCAGCGTCTTCATGAAGTGGGTGTATTCGTCGGGCGTGGTGTAGCCGACGGTATCGGGAATGTTCACCGTGGTGGCGCCAGCCTTGATGACGGCTTCGACGATGCGGCACAGATAATCCATCTCGCTGCGAGTGCCGTCTTCGGCCGACCATTCGACGTCGTCGATCTGGTTGCGGGCGCGCGCGACCATGGCAACCGAAGTCTCGAGCACCTGCTCCGGGGTCTTGTTCAGCTTCACCCGCATATGCAGCGGCGAAGTCGCGATCACGGTGTGGACGCGGCCCCGCTTGGCGAATTTCACCGCCTCTGCGCAGCGGTCGATGTCGGCCGGATGGGCGCGCGACAGACCGGCGATGACAGCGTTCTTGGAGCGGCGGGCGATCTCGCTGACCGCCTGAAAGTCGCCTTCCGAGGTAATGGGGAAGCCGGCCTCGATGACGTCGACGCCCATATCGTCCAGCATCTCGGCGACTTCGAGCTTCTCCTCGAAGGTCATGGTGGCGCCGGGGCACTGCTCGCCGTCGCGCAGGGTGGTGTCGAAAATGATGACGCGGTCCTTCTCGGACTTGTTCACGGAGGCCATTTCGAAAATTCCTTTTGAGCTTTTGCGCCGTCAGTCTTCTAGGCGCTTGAGGTGTCCGGTGATCTCGACCAACCCCTGAGCGCCCAGGCGCATGGCGCCCAGCCGGCCCTCAGGGGCAAGTAAGAAGAAGCCCGCCAATCAGGAGGGTGGGCAGCAGCGCGGCCGGGATCGTGGCGGCGGCCAGAGCCACCTCCCCCGAAATCCCATCGATTTGGCCGCGAATCAGCATTGCCAGACCCTTTTGAGCCCTCAAATCCTCGGTCAAAACCGTTGACGGTTGGTTGCCGGGAGGCTCGATGCGTCGTTTCTAGACGAGAAATGGCAGCAACCGCAACGCCAAAAGATGGACAGAAGGGCTGACATGGTCGCACCGCCGGATGCGTGGAGGGACCCGGTGCCGGTGTGTCTGGCCGATTGGACCCAGGCGAGACCGTCGAGCTACGCCGTACGGCGGGCGCGAGCTCTGCTCTCCCAGCGGTTCAGCATCTGACCGAGCTCGCCGGTGGCAACCGGCGCAGCCCTGCCGGCGATCGCGATCTCGTTGGTGTTGGCGGGCTCGTTGGCACTGAGCCAATCCGGCTCGCTGTACTCACGCCAGCGGCGCGCCTCGGCTCGCCTTTTGCGGGAGACGTAGTCGCGGGTGAAATAGCCGGCCGCAAATGCAATCCCGAGCAGCAAAACCAGTACGACGACAGCGACCACAGTGAACTCCGACTTACGCCCCCGAATAACGTTCTGCCAGCATCGCGCGGGAGGTCAAGGCTTGACATGCTCCACAGCTCGGCGATGCCCTGAACGCAATTCCGGTAAACCCCGTCACGCCGGATGAATTTGTCGTTTCCATGTTCGACGTTGCAGCGCTTTTGCCGCCCCGCTCTCGCTGAGGATGCGTACCTCCCCCTCGCAACCGTCATCGGACCGGACTAACCTTGCCCTGCTCGGCCGGATCAACCGGCTAGCCGAACATGACCGGGAGGATGCGATGACACGCCAAAAGCAGCGTGACCAGGATGCTGCGCTTTCACGACGAACGCTCGTTCAGGGACTTGCGCTCGGCGCCGCCACTTTTGTCGGCGCCGGCTCCGCGCTGGCCCAGACCGGACCTGCCGCGCCGCCGACGACGATCACCACCCCGCCACGCGATTTCGGTCCCAACGGCGCGCCGACCACCTATTTCTGGGACCCCGATGTCATCGCGGTCGATCCGTCCTTCAACAATCTCGCGCAGCCCAACACGGCGATCAAGCGTCTCTATACGGGCCTGCTGTGGGCTGAAGGCCCGGCGTGGAGTGCACAGGGCCGCTATTTGCTCTGAGCGACATTCCCAACAACAGGCAGATGCGCTGGAGCGAAGACGACGGTCGCGTCAGCGTGTTCCGTTCGCCGTCCAACAACTCCAACGGCAACTCGTTCGACTTCCAGGGCCGTCAACTCTCCTGCGAACATTTGACCCGGCGGGTGACGCGTTATGAACATGACGGTACCGCGACCGTGCTTTGCGACAACTACAACGGCAAGAAGCTGAACTCGCCGAACGATGTCGTCGCCCATCCTGACGGCAGCTACTGGTTTACCGATCCGCCCTATGGCGGCCAGCTCTACGAAGGTGAGCCCGACGCCGCGGGCGGTCCGAGCAATTCCGGCGGCAAGCTCAATCCGCGGATTGGCCAGCCCGCCGGCTTCGCGCCGGGCAAGCGCGAGCTGCCGACCAATTGCTATCGCATCGACCCTAGCGGCCGCGTCGATCTCGTCGTCACGGAGGAGCAGGTGCCCGACCCGAACGGGCTGTGCTTCTCGCCGGACTTCAAGAAGCTCTACGTCGTATCAACCGGCAAGGGACCCGGCGACACCGGTCCCGGCGGCAAGGATGAGATTTTCGTGTTCGACGTCGGCGGCGACAACAAGCTGTCGAACCAGAAGCGATTCAGCGAGTGCGTGATCGACGGCGTGAAGTGCGGGCCGGACGGCGTGCGCTGCGACGTCAACGGCAATGTCTGGGCCTCCAGCAATGCCGGCCGTGCCGTCGGCTACAGCGGCGTGACGACGTGGTCGCCAGACGGCAAGCTCCTCGGCCGCATCCGGCTGCCCGAAGTGTGCGGCAACATCTGCTTCGGCGGCCCCAAGCGCAATCGCCTGTTCATGGCCGCGAGCCAATCGCTCTACGCGGTGTATACCGCCACGCAAGGCGCAGGCCCGGGCTGAGCCCGCGCGCGCGATCGCAAGCACGGGCGTCGGCGTGGACCGCCGGCGCCCGCGGTTCCCTGATCGCAATCAAGCTACGCCCCGAGCAAATCTCCGCCATCAATCCAACGAAGATTGAATCGCGCGGCAAAGCCGCAGCGCGGTGCGAAGGCATGATGCTCTTCGTTCTCGCGTCCGACTTGAACCGGGAGTTGCGCGATGCGCCGTATGCCAAACGACACCATCATCGTCAGCGTTGGGGACCAGGAATTTGTCACTGAGTTCGGAGACCCGGGCCTGCCGAACGACGCCCGGGGCGGCAGCGACAACATGATCGCGACCGTCGACGGGGGCAACGCGGTCCTGATATTCGTTGGCGACGACCAGACCCTGCAAGGACATTCTCACGGCGGAAACGACCAGCTCTCTGCGACCGTCACAGGCTTTGGGGACTACGTGTTCGTCGACGGCGATGCGCAGGCGATGTCCGGCGACGCCCATGCCAGCAACGATGTGCTTCATGTCGATGCATCGACATCGATCTACGCGACCCTCGGTGTTTTTGGCGACGCCGAAACCGCCATGTCGGCCGACACGAGGGGCGGCAATGATGTCGTCGTTGCATCGATGGGAAACAGAGCGTCCGGCACGTTCAGCGGAGACTCCGGCAATTCCATGAGCGATCATGCGCATGGCGGCAATGATATCCTCAGCGTGACCCAGGCCGGCAGTTATGGCGGCGCTTCGATATCGGGCGATGCCCTCGTCTCCATGAGCGGCGATGCGCGCGGCGGCAACGACATCCTCATCTACACCGTCGGTGCCGCCGCCCAATCCGGCGGCGCGTCTCTGGTCGGCGACGCCGGCTACATGAGCGACGATACTCGCGGCGGCAACGATGTCCTAATCGCGGCGGTCGACGGCAACCCGGACTCCACGTCCATCGTGCTCGTCGGAGACGCCTCGAACATGTCAGGCAATGCGCATGGCGGAGATGATATCCTCCTCGGCAGCAGCCGCGACGATCTGCTGTATGGCGATGCACAGACCTACGCCCCGTTCACAGCCGGCTCGATCACGGGCGGCAAGGACATGCTGAATGGCGGTCGCGGAAATGACCAGCTCTGGGGCGGACCGAACGACGACAGATTCGTCTTCGACAAAAATTCTGGTCTGGACGTGATCAACGATTTCGACCAGGGCAACAAGGCCGTCGGCAGCACGGCGCGAGAGCATGATGTGATCAATTTGCACGATTACGGCTTCGCAGACTGGGCGGCGCTGAAAAGCCTGGTCAGTGATGACAGTACGGGAAATGCGGTGATCCACCTGACGGCGACCGATACGATTACGCTGGAGGGGGTCCATACCGCGGATCTCCATGCGAAGGATTTCATTGTGTAAGAGGGAAGTCATGCGCGTTGTGATCTGCGGCGGCGGCGTGATCGGCGCCTGCACCGCTTGGTTTCTCCGCCGCCGCGGCGTCGAAGTCATCGTCGTGGAGCGGACGGACGTCGCGGCCGCAGCGTCAGGCAAGGCGGGCGGATTCCTCGCGCGCGACTGGTGCGAGGGCTCGCCGCTCGATGCGCTGGCGCGGCGGAGCTTTGCGATCCATGCGCAACTGCCGGACGAGATCGCAGGCGATTGGGGCTATCGCCCGATGAGCGCTTATAGCGGCTTCGTTGCCGCCGATGGCCATCCGCGCCGGGATGCACCGTCCGCGCTCGGCTGGCTCAGCAACGGCGTCATCATCGCGCAGCGCATCGGCACGATGGAGTCCACTGCGATCGTTCACCCCAAGAAATTCACCTCAGCCGTGATGAACGCGGCGCTCGCGGAAGGCGCCGAGTTTCGTCCCGGCCAGGTGACCGGCATCATGCGTGATGCAGATGGCACGACCGCGACAGGCGTCGAGGTCGACGGCCGCATCGTCGAGGCGGACGCCGTCGTGATCGCGATGGGACCATGGTCTCTGCTCGCCGCGCAATGGATGAGCCTGCCCGCCGTCTACGGTCAGCGCAGCCCGAGCATCGTGTACGACACCGGCACGAATGTGCCGGCCGATGCGCTGTTTCTGGAGTCTGAAGAGAATGGCAGTGCCGTGTCGATCGAGGTCTTTCCTCGCGCCGACGGCAGCACGCATATCACCGCTCTCTCCGACATCGTGCCGCTTCCGCTCGATCCGGCTACCGTGACGCCGGACCACGACGCGATCGCGCGCCTGCAAACCATGTCCGAGCGGCTGTCGCCACTGTTCCGATCCGAGAGGATCATTGCGCGACAAGCCTGCTTCCGGCCGGTGACACAGGACGGCCTGCCGCTGATCGGCAAGGTGCCGCAAAGTGAAGGTCTGTACGTTGCGACCGGGCACAATGTGTGGGGCATCCTGAATGCGCCCGCCACGGGCGAGGCCATGGCGCAACTGATCGCGGAGGGTGCGACACGCAACGTCGACATCTCGCCATTCGATCCGGCCCGCCTCGCGCCGCTCGATCCGTCGCTGCTGCAAGCGCGCTGAGCCAACGCGACGGCATCGCCATTCAGCGATCGGGTTGCTGTGCGCCTGCGATAGCTACGCATGCCTACCGACGAAATCTGCATGCCTGCGCGTGAAACGGGTCCGGCAGCTTTCCTGCCCGCTATTTGCGCAGCGCTAGACTTTAGTCCGTGCCTCACAATCCTGGACGCGGTTTCACTTGCCGAGAATGTCTCCGCCGGTATAGTCGCGGCATAATGGCTCACAAGAGGCCTGTTAAGGGAGAGAACAAGATGAAGAAGCCGCTCTCTGTTGCGTTGCGGATAGCACTCGGTACCGCCGCGGCCGCTGTGTTGATGACGTCAGGCGCGGCACTTGCGGCCGACCCGATCAAGATCGGTGTGATCGCGGAAGCGCAGGCGATTGCCGGCGCCTCCATCCCCCAGGCGGCACAGCTCGCCGCCGACGAGATCAACGCCAATGGCGGCGTCGAGGGCCGCAAGATCGAGATCGTCTCTTACGACAATCACTCGTCCTCGGCAGATTCGGTCCGCGCGTTCCAGCGCGCGGTAAACGAGGACAAGGTCAATGCGGTCATCGCCAGCTACATCAGCGAAGTCGTGCTGGCGCTGGAGCCCTGGGCCTCGCGGCTGAAGACGCCGTTCGTCACGCCCGGTGCCGCTTCCAACGAAATCAGCAAGAGCGTGCATGCCGATTACGAGAAGAACAAGTACACCTTCCACGGCTATTTGACCTCCGCCGCGCTGGCGCTTTCCGTCTGCGACGGCGCCAAGGACCTGCTGGTCGACAAGATGCACATGAAGACCGCCGTCATCATGAGCGAGGACGCCGCCTGGACCAAGCCGCTCGACGTCGGCTATGAGGAATGTCTGCCCAAGATCGGGCTGAAGGTGCTCGACCACATCCGCTTCTCGCCCGATACCACCGACTTCACGCCGATCTTCAACAAGATCGAGGGCTCCAAGCCCGACGTGATCATCACCGGCATCTCCCATGTCGGCGTGCAGCCGACGGTTCAGTGGAAGAACCAGCAGGTGCCGATCCCGATGTTCGGCATCGCCTCGCAGGCCACCAACGAGACTTTTGGCAAGGACACCAATCAGGCGGCCGAAGGCGTGCTCTACCAGGGTGTCTCCGGCCCAGGCGTCGCGGTGACGCCGAAATCGGTGCCGTTCGCGGAAGCCTTCAAGAAGAAGTTCGGCAACTATCCCTCCTATGCCGGCTACACCGCCTATGACGAGGTCTACTACATCGCCGACGCCGTGAAGCGCGCCGGCTCGACGGACGCCGACAAGCTGGTCGATGCGCTCGAGAAGACCGACTGGGAAGGCACGATCGGCCGCGTCCAGTTCTACGGCAAGGACGATCCGTTCACGCACTCGATCAAATACGGCAAGGGCCTGATCACCGGGCTGATGCTGCAATGGCAGGGCGGCAAGCAGAGCGCGGTCTGGCCCAAGGAAGTCGCCAAGGTCGACATCAAGTTCCCGAGCTTCATCAAGCTCTCGAACTAGCAGGACACGCTCCCGGGACCAGCTCCCGGGAGCTTCCGCATGCGGCCCCCGCACGTTGCCCAAGCAACATCGTCTCTCATAAATCAGATTGCCAATCCTAGATGCGTGCTTTCCAGATTCTGATCGATGGCTTTGCCATCAGCGCTCTCTATGCTCTCGGCGCCACCGGCTTCACGCTGATCTTCGGCGTGTCCGGCGTCCTCAACCTCTCTCATGGGGCCATCATGGTGGCAGCAGCGGTGGCGGCCTGGGCCGCCGCCAGCATCCTGAATGTCGGCACCTATGCCGGCGCACTGATCGGTGTCGGTGTCGCCCTCCTCACATCCTTCGCCACCTATTTCGCAGTGGTGAAGCCGATCCAGGACTCCCGGCGCATCCCGAATGAAGAGAAGGAGATCTTCGTCCTCACCGGCACGCTGCTGTGGGGGATCATGATCCAGGAGGTGATCGCTTATTTCTTCACTAACAACGCCAAGACCGTGTTGCCGATCGTCGAGGGCGTCGTCGAGATCCTCGGCGTACGCACGCCCAGCAACGAGATCTTTACCGCGATCGTGTGCTGCTTCGTCATCGCGCTGTTGTGGCTCCTGGTGAACCGCACCCGCACCGGCAAGGCGGTGCTCGCGGCCTCGATGAACCCACGCGGCGTCACCCTGCTCGGCCTCGAGCTCACCAACATCTACGTCGTGGTGTGGGCGATCTACGGCATTCTCGCCGGCATCGCCGGCGTGCTGCTCGGAATGTTCCTCGGCGTCAGCTCCTACAGCGTCGGACCGCTAACCGCGAGCGCGTTCTCGATCGTCGTGCTCGGCGGCCTCGGCAGCGTCTCCGGGTCGCTGATCGCGGCCTTTGTGGTCGGTTATCTCGAAACGCTCACGGCCTATCTGGTCTCGCCGGCCTACCGCACCATTCCGGCGCTGCTGCTGCTCGTGTTCGTGATGTACATCCGGCCCCAGGGCCTTCTGGGGAGGCGCTGAGATGGCCAGCTTCTTTACGACCCGCCTGTTCTTCATCTCGCTCGCGCTGGTGGTGATCGCAGCCACGCTGCCGCTTTATGTCTCGGGCTATGTGCTCGGCTTGCTCACCGTCGCCTTTTACTTCGGCGTGTTCGCGATGGCGTGGGACCTGCTGTTCGGCTTCGCCGGCGAGGTCAATTTCGGCCCGACCTTCCTGATCGGCGTCGGCGCCTACACCGCCGGCATCCTGAATGCCCAGTTCGGCTGGTCGGTTTACGCCTGTATCGTGCTCGGCGCGCTCGCCTCCGTCATCGCCGGCCTCGTGTTGGCGTTGCCGGCGCTTCGGGTGCGCGGACCGTATTTCGGCCTGACCACGCTGGTCGCGGTGCTGATGCTGCAGAATTTCATCGTGGTGTTCGCCGATCTCACCGGCGGCGAGATCGGGCTGACCATTCCCGACGTCATCTCCATTAACGCCGGTGTCAATTACTGGATTGCGCTCGGCTTCATGACGATCTCGGCGGCGATCCTCTATGGCCTGTCGCAATCGCCTGTTGGCCTGGTGCTGCAAGCCAGCGGCCAGGACCCGGTGCAGGCCGGCGCGCTCGGCTTCAACATCGTCAAGCACAAGCTCGCCGCCTTCATCGTCAGCGCGTTCTTCTCAGGGTTATCAGGCGCGCTGCTGGTGTTCTATTTCGGCACCGCCTCGGTCGGCACGGTGGTCGACGTCGCGGTCGGCGTTAACGTGATCGTCTCGGCCGTGCTCGGCGGCCGCCGCACCGTACTCGGTGCGGCGCTGGGCGCGATCTTCCTGATCGTCGCCGGCGAGTTCCTGCGCCCGACCGGCGAGCTCGCGACCTTCATCGTTTCGGCCGTCGCGCTCCTCGTCGTGCTGTTCTTCCCCGGCGGCTTCCTCGGAGCGGCCCTCTCGCGTGAGGCGCGCTCGTGATGGATATGCGATCTTCAAACCGGGCCGTGCTCGAAGTCCGCGGCCTGACCAAGCGCTTCGGCGGATTGACGGCAGTGAAGAACCTCGGATTCGAGGTCAATAGCGGCGAGATTTTTGGCCTGATCGGGCCGAACGGCTCGGGCAAGTCGACCGCGATGAAGAGCGTGATGGGCATCGAGCGCCCGACATCAGGCGAAGTGATCTTCGAGGGCGAGGACGTGGCCGGCCTTCCCGCGCACAAGATCGCGCGCAAAGGCTTTGGCATGGTGTTCCAGCATTCGCGGCCGCTCAACCGGCAGACCGTGCTGGAGAACATCATGGTCGCGCTGCTGCCGGACAGCCTGTTCATGCTGTTTCCGGACAAGGCGCTGGTCGAGCGAGCCAAATGGATCGCCGACCGCGTCGGGCTCGGCAGCGTGATGAACCGCCGCCCGCCGACGCTGCCTTTCGCCGACCTGCGCCGGCTCGAGCTCGCCAAGGCGATCGCGCGCGACCCCAAGGTCGTGCTGGTGGACGAGCCCTTTGCCGGGCTGACGCGGGCCGAGGTCGAAATCTTCTCCGAGCTGATCCGCAGTTTTCGCGACGAGGGCCGCGCGGTGATGCTGGTCGACCACAACGTCAAGAGCGTCGCGGCGCTGGTCGACCGTGTGCTCGCGATGTATCTCGGCGAGGAAATCGTCACCGGCAAGGCCGAGGACGTCATGAAGAACGAGACGGTGCGGCGGGTCTATCTCGGCGGCGCCATCGAGACCCATGCGCGGCCCGAGACCAGCTTCAAGGACAAGGTGCCGCTGCTCCAGGTCGAGAATGTCAGCGTGTTCTACGGCAAGGCGCAGGCGCTGGAGAACGTCTCGATCCACGTCCATGAGGGCGAGTTCGTCTCGATCGTCGGCCTCAACGGCGCAGGCAAGACCACATTGTTCAACACCATCTCCGGCTTCCTGCCTTATAGCGGCGAGATCGTGCGCAACGGCGAGAAGCTGCGCGGCACGACGCCGGCCAAGATCGCCCGCAGCGGCCTCGTGCAGTGCCCGGAATCGCGCGAGCTGTTCGGCGAGATGAGCGTGCGGGAAAACCTCGATCTCGGGGGGCAACATCTGGCCGACGACAAGCGCGCGGCACAGCTGGCCTGGCTGTTCGAGCTGTTCCCGATCCTGAAAGAGCGTCAGGGCCAGATGGCGCAAACGCTGTCCGGCGGCGAGCAGCAGATGCTTGCGATCGGCCGCGCGCTGATGATGCAGCCGCAGATCCTGATCCTGGACGAGCCGACGCTGGGCCTCGCCCCCGTCATCCTCGAACTCTTGTCCAAGGCCCTCACGAGGCTGCGGCAGACGACGTCGATCACGGTGCTGCTCGGCGAGCAGAACGTGACCTTCGCGCTTCCACATGCCGACCGCGTCTATGTGCTCGAGCATGCAAGGATCGTCTGGGAGGGCGATCCCGGCCGCTTCGCCGCGGAGGCTGGCGCCGATTTTCTCTGATTCGCCCATACCAACAACAAAACAAGCAAAGGGAAAAACGACCATGCGACCATCCCCGAATTTGAGCAGCAGCTTCCTCCTCGCTTCCGCGCTGGCGCTGTGCCTCGCCGCTCCCGCCTACGCCCAGTCGAACGACCCGATCAAGATCGGCGTCATCGCCGAAGTGCAGTCGATCGCGGGGGCCGCGACGCCCGGCGGCGCGCAGATCGCTGCCGACGAGATCAACGCCAAGGGTGGCATTCTCGGCCGCAAGATCGAGATCGTGACCTACGACAACAAGAGCTCCTCGGCGGACTCGGTGCGTGCGTTCCAGCGCGCGGTGAGCGAGGACAAGGTCTCTGCCGTGATCGCAAGCTATATCAGCGAAGTCGTTCTCGCGCTCGAACCCTGGGCGGCGCGGCTGAAGATGCCGCTGATCACGCCCGGCGCGGCCTCGAACGAGATCACCAAGGCGATCCACAACGACTACGAGAAGAACAAGTACACCTTCCACGGCTATCTGACCTCGGCCGCGCAAGCCCAGCTCGTCTGCGACGCCGCCAAGGATCTCCTGGTCGACAAGCTCAAGTTCAAGACGGTCGCGATCATGAGCGAGGACGCCGCCTGGACCAAGCCGCTCGACGTCGGCTACGAGGCTTGTCTCCCGAAAGCTGGCCTCAAGGTCGTCGAGCACGTGCGGTTCTCGCCTGATACCACCGACTTCACGCCGATCTTCAACAATATCGAGGCCAAGAAGCCGGACGTGATCGTCACCGGCATCTCGCATGTCGGCGTGCAGCCGACGGTGCAGTGGAAGAACCAGCAGGTGCCGATCCCGATGTTCGGTATCAGCGCGCAGGCGCTGAGCCCGACCTTCTGGAAGGACACCAATGGCGCCGCCGACGGCGTCCCGTCGCTGGCGGTCGCAACGCCCGATGTCGCCGTGACCTCCAAGACGAAGCCGTTCGCGGCCGCCTTCAAGGCCAAGTTCGGCTCGCCGCCGGCCTATACCGGCTACACCGCCTATGACGAGGTCTACTTCATCACGGAGGCGATCAAGCGCGCGGGCTCGACCGATCCCGACAAGATGGTCACTGAACTCGAAAAGACCGACTACGAGGGCACGATCGGCCGCATCCAGTTCTACGGCAAGGACGACGAGTTTACCCACGGCATCAAGTCCGGTCCGACGACCGTTTCGGGTCTGGTCTTCCAGTGGCAGGACTCCAAGCAGGTCGTGGTCTGGCCCGAGAAGATCGCGGACGGCAAGCTGAAGTTTCCGAGCTTCGTGAAGCTGTCGCAGTAACACGCCGGACTGGGCACCGGCCCGGTACCGAGCGCCCCATCAGCCTTGCAAGGCCCGTCGCTTCGACCGCGACGGGCCTTCGCTTTGTGCAGAATGCCACTGGTACGCTGTCATCGGTGGACCCATCCTGCGATCCTGTCGTTACCCCCCCAGGCGCGGCCGGAGCAGCCAGATGGACGACCGATCAAGACGACCCGATGGCCTGATGCAGGACGACGGCTTCGTTCGCGTGCGAGGCGCGCGTGAGCATAACCTCAGGGACGTCGACGTCCGCATTCCGCGCAACGCCCTCGTCGTGTTCACGGGCGTGTCGGGCTCCGGAAAATCCTCGCTCGCGTTTGGGACGATCTACGCCGAGGCGCAACGGCGATATCTGGAATCGGTGTCGCCTTACGCGCGGCGCCTGTTCCACCAGATGCAAATCCCCGAAGTCGACGACATCGAAGGGCTACCACCCGCCGTCGCGCTCCAGCAGCAGCGCGGCGCGCCGACGACGAGATCGTCCGTCGGCAGCGTGACGACCATCTCGAACCTGCTCAGAATGCTCTATTCCCGCGCCGGCGACTACCCGCGCGGACAAAAGATGCTCTATGCGGAATCGTTCTCGCCGAACACGCCGGAAGGCGCCTGCCCGACCTGCCACGGTATCGGCAGGATGCTCGACGTCACCGAAAAGTCCATGGTGCCCGACGACACCCTCACCATCCGCGAGCGCGCTGTCGCGGCCTGGCCGAGTGCCTGGCAGGGGCAGAACCTCCGGGACATCCTGACGACGCTGGGCTACGACGTGGACAAGCCCTGGCGTGAGCTGCCCAGGAAGGACCGCGACTGGATCCTGTTCACGGAGGAGCAGCCGACCGTTCCGGTCTATGCCGGTTACGACTTGGCCGAAGTCAAACGGGCCCTGCGCCGCAAGGAGGAGCCGAGCTATCAGGGCACGTTCACCGGCGCCAAGCGCTATGTGATGCAAACCTATGCCAAGTCCGAAAGTGCGATGATGAAGCGCCGCGTCGCGCAATTCATGATCACCCAGGACTGCCCAACCTGCCATGGCACGCGATTGAAGCCCGAGGCACTCAAGGTCAAATTCGCCGGTCTCAATATCGCTGAAATGTCGCACCTGCCGCTCAAGAAGCTGCAGGAGGTGATGAAGCCTTTCGCGAAGGCTTCGACGGATGGGGCATCGGAGAAGACCATCGTCGCCAGGCGCATCTGCGAGGATCTGTCGGCGCGATTAGCCGTCCTGCTCGACCTCGGGCTCGGCTATCTCGCTTGCGAGCGCAGCACGCCGACGCTGTCGCCCGGCGAGTTGCAGCGGCTGCGACTTGCGACACAGGTCCGCTCCAACCTGTTCGGCGTCGTCTACGTGCTCGACGAACCGTCCGCCGGCTTGCATCCCGCCGACACCGAGGCGCTGCTGCGGGCGCTGGACCGGCTGAAACACGCGGGCAATTCGATCTTCGTGGTCGAACACGAGATCGAGGTGATCAGGCATGCCGACTGGCTGGTGGATGTCGGCCCTGACGCCGGCGAAAGCGGCGGAAACATCCTCTATAGCGGACCGCCTGCAGGGCTCGGGCAGGTCGCGCAATCGCGAACCGCCGATTATCTCGCGCATCCCCGAAAGCCACTGCCGACGGTCCGCCGCGAACCGAAAGGTCACCTGAAGGTCAGGGGTGTGACCCGCAACAATCTTCGCGGCTTCGACGTCGATATCCCGCTGGGCGTTCTTGCCAGCGTGACCGGCGTGTCGGGCTCCGGCAAATCGAGCCTGATCAGCCAATTCCTCGTCGATGCCGTGGCGGAGCATCTCGGCCATGCAAGGGCCGCGGACCCGGACGACGACAGCCTGGCACCCACGGTCGAGACATTGGGCGGCAAGATTGTCGCCGGCCTCGACCAGATCGATCGCCTCGTCGTGGTGGATCAGAAGCCGATCGGCCGCACGCCACGATCCAACCTCGCGACCTATACCGGCCTGTTCGACCACGTCAGGAAGCTGTTCGCCGCGACGCCGCAGGCAAAATCCCGCCGCTACGATGCCGGGCGCTTTTCCTTCAATGTCGCGAAAGGCCGATGCAGCACCTGCGAGGGCGAGGGATTTGTCTGCGTCGAGCTTCTGTTCCTGCCCAGCGTCTACGCCCCCTGCCCGACCTGCAAGGGCGCGCGTTACAACGACAAGACGCTGGAGGTGAAGATCCGCGGAAAATCCATCGCCGATGTGCTGGCGATGCGCGTCGACGAGGCCTTCGAATTCTTCCGCGAAGATGCAACCCTGAACCGGTCGCTATCGGTCGTCCGCGAGGTCGGCCTCGGCTATATCCGCCTCGGTCAGTCCGCCACCGAACTGTCGGGTGGCGAAGCCCAACGCATCAAGCTCGCGACCGAGCTCATGCGCCCGCAACGCGGTCACACGCTCTACGTCCTGGACGAGCCGACCACCGGACTTCATCCCAGGGATGTCGAGCGGCTGATCGCCCAGCTCGAGCGCATCGTGGACGCCGGCAACAGCGTGGTCGTGGTCGAGCATGACATGGACGTCGTCTCTCACAGCGACTGGATCATCGACCTCGGTCCCGGCGCCGGCGACGAAGGCGGCCGAATCGTTGCGTCGGGGACACCGCGAGAGGTCGCCAAGGCTGGCGGGAAGACCGCGGGCTATCTCGCCCGTCGCTTGAAACAGTAGCGCGCGATCTCGTCGCCGCCCATTTCGCAATTGCGTTCTGCGTCGCGGAGGCCAGACCCCGACTTTCGCCATGTTGACTTTCTGCCGCCCCGCTCCCCATACTTCGAAAAAAGATAACAAGACCAAATCATAGAACGGTTTTTGAGGGAGGATAGGATGCCGACTTCACGCAGGCAGCTGCTGAAGGGCTCGGCGGCTGCCGCCGCCGTACTCAGCCTCGATTGGACACGCGCCCAGGCGCAAGCCGAGAATTTGCGCATCGGCCTGATCTACGACCTCACCGGTCCGTTCGCCGCCGGCGGCTCGGTCGCCTCGTCGGTCGGGGCGCAGATCGCCATCGACCTCGTCAATGAAAAAGGCGGCATCGGCGGCAAGACCAAGATCATTCCGGTCGCGGCGGACTCGCAGAGCAAGGCCGACGTGGCGATCAACGAGGCCGAGCGGCTGATCAGCCAGGAAAAGATCGACATCATCAACGGCGTCTATTCCAGCGCGCATGCGGTGCCGATGGCGGCGAAGGTCGAGCAGCAGAAGAAGATCCTCTGGATCACGACCGCGGTCTCGACCGCCGTGTTCAAGGACAAGAATCTGCAATACGTGTTTCGCGCGCAGATCCATTCCGATCAGTACGGCCAGGCCTTCGCGGGGTTCGTCGCCGAGCACGCGCAAGGCAAGCTCGGCATGGACCCGAAGGACGTCAAGGTTGCGCTGATTCACGAGGACGGCCCTTATGGCGTCGGCGTCGCGGCGGCGGACGAGGCCTATGCCAAGCAGGCGGGCATCCAGGTCGTGATGCGCGAGGGCTATTCGGCTTCCGCCCCTGATCTGTCGGTGCTTGTGACCAAGCTCAAGCGCGCCAAGGTCGATGTGATCTCGCATGCCGGCTACAACCCCGACATCACCCTGTTCCTGCGTCAGGCCCGCGAGAGCGGCCTGCGGTTCAAGATGCTGTTCGGCGCCGGCGCCGGCTACAGCCAGCTCGACAAACTGCGCGCGACCTTCGGCCCCGACATCGATAATTTCTGCAACATCGATCCGGTGCCCGCGCAACTGCTCGATCCAGCCAAGCTTGCGCCTGGAATCGGCGATCTGACCAAGACCATGGTCTCGCGCTACCAGGCCAAGACCGGCGCCACCGACGTGCCGCCGCATTGCTCGATGGGTTTCAACCAGACCTGGATCCTGCTCAACAACGTGCTGCCGGTCGCCAAGGAGAAGTACGGCAGCTTCGAGCCCGAGGCCATTCGCAAGGCCGCGCTCGACGTCGACATTCCCGCCGGCGGCACCATCCAGGGCTATGGCGTGAAATTCTTCCCGCCGGGCACGCCGCTCTCCGGCCAGAACGAGCGCTCGACCCCGGTCGTGATGCAAAATGCCGGCGAGCACATCTCGGTGGTGTGGCCAACGAACATCAGGACGCGGGACCCGGTGTTTCCGCTGCCGAAGGGATCGACCTACGGGACGTAGGATTCAAGCCGCGCAGACGGTGCGTCCCTCTCCCCTTGCGGGAGGGGTGGCTCGCCGCGAAGCGGCGAGACGGGTGAGGGGTTGTCTCCGCGAGCTATCCTCTTGCAGCTGCGTTTGCGGATAGAACCCCTCATCCGGCGCTTCGCGCCACCTTCTCCCGCAAGGGGCCTGTTGCGCTATTGGCTTTTGAGGCTGAAGACGTCGAGAGAGAAGGTCTGGGTCGCGACAGGCTCCGGCCAAGACTGTGATTGTCGCCCTC
>NZ_JBEPQF010000027.1:0-92950 GCF_040547695.1 Bradyrhizobium sp. JR4.3
ATCGACCAGATCGGCGAAGTGCTGCGCCTCGCCGAGGACGGCATGGAAGAAAACCCCGTCAATCTCGACCCCCGCATGGCCAAGCTCGCCGGCGGCGTCCACCGTCTCGACGGCCAGCTCATGGTCGTCCTCGACGTCGACCGCGTCCTCGAGCTCAAAACCGAAGTGCAAATGGCTGCGTGAGCCCCAAAAACATCGAAGCCGGAGAACCAAAATGAAGACGTGCTTGGTGGTCGATGATTCCAGCGTCGTGCGCAAGATCGCACGCCGGATCCTGGAAGGCCTGGAATTCGAAGTCACGGAGGCCGAGGACGGCTCCAAGGCGCTCGAGGTCTGTCAGCACAAGCTGCCCGACGCGGTGCTGCTGGACTGGAATATGCCGGTGATGGACGGCTTCGAGTTCATGGGCCACATGCGCCGCCTGCCGGGCGGCGACCAGCCCAAGGTCGTGTTCTGCACCACTGAAAACAACGTGGCTCATATCGCTCAGGCGCTCAGCGGCGGCGCCAACGAGTACATCATGAAGCCCTTCGACAAGGACATCATCGCCGACAAATTTGCTGAAGTCGGCTTGATCCCGGTCGGACAAGCCATGGTCTGAGTGTCTGGCGGAGTGTTCCGGCCATAGTGTTCCCAGTACAGCTTCCGAGAGGCCCATCCGTGACCCCGACCGAATATGAGTATCTGCGTAAGTTCCTGAGGGATCATTCCGGGCTCGATCTGTCCGCAGACAAGCAATATCTGATTGAAAGCCGGCTGTTGCCGCTGGCGCGCAAGGCCGGGATCTCCGGCATCGGCGAGCTCGTGCAGAAGCTGCAAGGCGCTGGCTCGGGCGCGCTCGTCACCAGCGTGGTCGAGGCGATGACCACCAACGAGACCTTCTTCTTTCGCGACAAGGTCCCGTTCGATCATTTCCGCGACACCATCATGCCGGAGATCATCAAGGCCCGCGCCGGCCGCCGCAGCGTGCGCATCTGGTGCGCCGCCGGCTCGACCGGGCAGGAGCCCTATTCGCTGGCGATGAGCCTGAAGGAGATGGGTGCGGCCCTGACCGGCTGGCGCGTCGAGATCATCGCCACCGACCTGTCGCAGGAGGTGCTCGAGAAGGCCAAGGCCGGCATCTACAGCCAGTTCGAAGTGCAGCGCGGCCTGCCGATCCAGATGCTGATGAAATATTTCAAGCAGACCGGCGAGACCTGGCAGATCAATCCCGAGCTGCGGGCGATGATCCAGCACCGGCAGCTCAATCTGCTGCACGATTTCGCTCAGCTCGGCACCTTCGACGTCATCTTCTGCCGCAACGTGCTGATCTATTTCGACCAGGACACCAAGATCAACATCTTCAACCGCTTGGCTCGCCAGATCGAGGGAGACGGTTTCCTGGTGCTGGGCGCGGCCGAAACGGTGGTCGGACTGACCGATACGTTCAGGCCGATTCCGGAGCGGCGCGGTCTCTACAAGCCGAACGACGCGCGTGCCGCGGCCGCCAAGCCGGCTCTTGCCGGCGCAGCGCCGCGCGTCGCGGTCATGGCAGGACGATAGGCATGGCCGAGGATGGCAAGGGCGCGGAACGCGTGACGTTCAGTCGCGGCTATGATGTCTGCATCATGGCCATCGACGGCACTTGGCGCCGCGACTGCAAGCTCAACGCGATCTCCGACACCGACGCCATCCTGACGGTGGAAGGCTCGATTCAGGGCCTGAACCTCAAAGAGTTCTTCCTGCTGCTGTCGTCCACCGGCCTCGCCTACCGCCGCTGCGAACTGGTGCGCGTCAACGGCGTCGAAATGGACATCCAATTCCTGCGTGGCAAGAACCGGAAGAAGCGCGGCGCGGCCGGGGGCCGTGACGAGGCGGCGTGATCTTCACGTGCGTCTCGTCGCCGTTTTCCGCGATGTTGGTTCACATTTGCTGAAACATCCGACTGAATTTGCCGTCGCGGCTTTACATCGCCTAAGCGCGAACCGTGTATCCATTGCCGGTCTCAATCTCAGGATACAGTAATGCCCAGAAGCTCTTTCTCACCTCTCCCGTCAAACCTGCCCGACAGCGCCGAGCGGCGCGCGCTTCAGCTTCTGGTGGTCGACGACGACGCCACGCAGCGCAGCCTGATCACGGTCGCGGCCAAGCAGGCCGGCCACGAAGTCACCGTGGCGCCGTCCGTGGCCGAAGCGATCGAAAAACTCCGCACTGCGCGCTTCGATTGCGTGACACTTGATCTCGTGCTGGAGGATGGCGACGGCATCGACGTGCTGGGCGAGATGGCGAAGGCGAAATTTGGCGGCGCCGTGATCGTCGTCAGCGGCATGGACGGCAAGCGCCGCAGCGCCGCCCGCAGCTTCGCCCGTTCCGTCGGGATCGAGCTCCAGAGCCTGCCCAAGCCGCTGGATCTGGCCGCTTTGCGCATCAGCCTCGCCAATCTCGGCAAGACTGCGATGGGCCTGCCGGCGATCCACACCTGGGGTGGCGTCGCCACCGACGCGATCGTGGAGCGGCACCGCGCCTGAGCCGCGGGCCGGCCATGCGATGAAACAATGCGGTCGCCGCGTCGCAGCGATCGCGATTTACACCGTGCGGCCGGCTTCCCACAGGCATTCCAGGGCGTGGCCAAGGCCGGCCCGGCAGGCGTCGAGAGCGGCGATCGCCGTGGCATACCGGAGTGTGACATCGTCGAGTACGAAGACGTCGGCGGAACCTTCCGGATCGCTCCCGTGTTCTTGATCCATGGTTGTGGCCGTCCGGCCCATGCTGGTCTCGATCTGCGAGATCAGCTTGCGAAGGTCAGCCGCAATCAGCTCACGGCTATCGACTTCGGGCATTGCGACGAGAGGCGGCGTAGCGGCCAAATTTAGCATGGATATTCTCCGTCCTCCGCAATTAGGCGCCCTGCCGCTACTTGTGCGTTAAGTCCATGTCCCGTACAAATACGGTGGGCCGAATCCGCGCCGAACGCCATAACGGTTGGGGCGGACGCGAGTCCTTCATGCCAACCGGATGTGTGGCACATGGCCGAACAAAGCTCTCGCGGTGAAATCTTCGTGGTCGACGACGACGCTGCCGTTCGCGACACCTTGTCGATGGTGTTGAAGGCGGCGGGCTATGAGGTGATCTGTTTTGCGGACGGCGCAGCATTGCTCTCGGTCGCGCGAAACCGCACACCTGCAGCGGTCCTGCTCGACGTGCACATTCCCGGCAAGTCGGGCCTCGATATTCTCAATGAGCTGCACGGCGAGGACTATCCGGCACCGATCTTCATGATCTCCGGACAGGGCGATATCGCGATGGCGGTAGGGGCCATCAAGAGCGGCGCGCTCGACTTCATCGAGAAGCCGTTCCGCGGCAGCGAGATCGTCGGCCGGCTGGACGAGGCGATCGGTGCTTATGCACGCAGGCAGTCGGAGAACGCGGCGCCGAAGTTCGGCTCGCTGCATTTCCCCGGGCGCGAGCCGTTGACGCGCAGGGAGCGCGAGGTGCTCGAGCAGTTTGCCGCCGGCGCCTCCAACAAGGAGGCCGGCCGCACGCTCGGCATCAGCCCGCGCACCATCGAGGACCACCGCGCCAACATCATGAAGAAGCTCGGTGCGCGCAATGCCGCCGATCTGATCCGGATCGTGATGACCGCGGCGCAGCGCGCGTCGTAAATTCCGTGGGTGACATTTCGTAGCCCGGATGAGCAAAGCGACATCCGGGACTTGGCTCGTAGTGTTCCCGGGTATCGCTTCGCTCACCCGGGCTACGGGTTCTCACCCAGCCCGACGCACCATCAACTGCTCAGCGCCTTGCGGATGGTCCGTGCCAGATCCGATTTGCGATAGGGCTTCGCCAGCAGCAGAACGCCTGAATCCAGCCGGCCGTGATGGATGATCGCGTTCTCGGTATAGCCGGACGTGTAGAGCACCTTGAGATCCGGACGCGTTCTCTGCAGTTCGTCGGCGAGCTGCCGTCCGTTCATCTTTCCGGGCATGATGACGTCGGTGAACAGGAGGTCGAACGGTTTTCCGGCGGCGACGATGGCGAGCGCCTCCGCGGCGTTCGCAGCCTGCAAGGTGACGTAACCGAGCGAATGCAGCTGCGCCAGCACGTAGTCGCGCACCAGCCGGTCGTCCTCGACCACCAGGATCGTCTCGTGTCCGCCCTCGATGGTCGCCGGCGTCACGCCCTCGCCGACCACCGTCGGCGTCTTGCCGGGCGGCAGGTACATCTTGATCGTGGTGCCGTGGCCTTCCTCGCTGTAGATCTTGATATGGCCCGCGGACTGCTTGATGAAGCCGTAGACCATCGAAAGCCCGAGTCCGGTGCCCTTGCCCGGTCCCTTCGAGGTGAAGAAGGGGTCGAACACCCTGGCCAACATGTTGGCGGGAATTCCGCTGCCGGTGTCGCTCACGGCGATCAGCACGTAGTGTCCCGGCGGGACGTCGTTGACGCTGGCATAGGCCTCGTCGAGATAGGCCGCGCCCGTCTCCACGATCAGCTTGCCGCCGCCGGGCATGGCGTCGCGGGCATTGAGTGCGAGGTTGAGGATCGCGGTGGTGAGCTGGCTTGGATCGACGGTCGCGACGCAGTTCTCGTCCTCGAACACCGATTCGATATGGATCTGCTCGCCCAGCGTCGGCCGCAACAGTTTCGCGGTGTCGATGATCAGCGCGTTGACGTCGATTTCGCGCGGCTGGAGCGGCTGCTTGCGCGCAAACGCCAGCAGGTGCTGAGTCAGCTCGGCGCCACGCCCGGCGGCCTCGTCGATCATCTTCGTGATCGCCGCGAGCTCCGGCTCCCCGGCCACCGCGTCGGCCAGGATCTCGATCGTTCCGGTGATGACGGTGAGGATGTTGTTGAAGTCGTGCGCCACGCCGCCGGTGAGCTGGCCGACCGCCTCCATCTTCTCGGCATGGCGGATGCGCTCGTCGGCCGTGATCTTGTCGGTCAGGTCGCGGTAGAACGAATTGAAGAGGATACCTTCGCGTCGCCGGAGCGCCGTGACGCTGAGCTCGGCCTTGAATTCCTTGCCGTCACGCCGCCGCACCAAAACTTCGCGCCGTGGATTAGCCAGCGATGGGTCGGATTCGAGAAAGAGCTTCAGTCTGGCCGTGACGCTTTCGCGCTCAGTGGGGGCGACAAAAAGTTCAATCGCATTCTTGCCGATCGCCTCCTCACGCGTCCATCCGAAGAGCTTCTCGGCCTGCGAGTTCCAGCTCAGGATGGCACCGGTGTGGTCTGTCTGGGTGAACGCGTCGAGCGAGGTCTCGATGATGTTGCGCGCAAGTTGCTCGCTCTCCCGCAAGGACTCCTGTGCAAGCCTCGCCTCCGTCATGTCGCGCCCGACGAAGAAGTAGCGCTTTGCCTGGGCGGACCAGCTGCCGAGCCAGGACAGCCAGACCTCGTGGCCATTCTTGTGGAAGCAGCGGGTGTCGGCGAGCCTCGGACGTTCGCCGCGCCGCAGCGCGCGCATCTCGTCGCGGGACCGGTCGAGATGGCTCGGATGAATGAAATCGGCGCCGCTGCGGCCGATCATCTGCTCCGGCCGGTAGCCGAGAATGGCCTCGCTGCTCGGACTGATCTGCGCGATGTGGCCGCGCGCGTCCATCACCATGATCAGATCCTGCGAGGTGTCGAAGAGCTGTCGCCGTTCCTCCAGCTGCTGCTGCAACGCCCGCTCTGCCCGCCGCGCCTCGGTCAGGCTGCGCGCGGTGCCGGAGGCGCCGATGATCTCGCCCGATGGGCCCCTGATCGGCGACAGGCTGAGTGAGATCTCGACCGGCGTGCCATCCTTGCGCAGGCGCACCGTCTCGAAGCGTTCGATCGGTTCACCTCCGGCGATCCGCCGTAAATAGTCCTTGCCTTGCTCGCGTCGGTCGGGTGGGACGATGATCGCGGTGGATTTCCCAATCGCCTCATTCGCCGAGTAGCCGTAGAGGCGCTCGGCGGCGGCATTCCAGCCGGTGATGATGGCGTCGAGCGATTGCATCACGATTGCGTCGTCGGAGGATTCGACGGCGGCGCTGAACAAGCGCTCGCGCGCTTCATGATGGCTTCGCGCGGCCTCGGTGCGGCGATGCTCCTCGATCTCGCGCTCAAGAGCGGCCGTCTTCGCTCTCGTTTCTTCGACCATTTGGGCGAATGCCCGCGCCAGCACACCCGTCTCTCCGCTCGCATCGACGGGAATCTCGGCGTGCCGTCCGCTGCCGATCGCCTCCACCGCCGCAGTCAGGCGCCCGATCGGCCATGTCAATGAGCGCGCCAGCAGCACCGCAAGCAAAGCTGCGGCAAGGACAGCAAGCAGGCCGACCAGCGAGGAGGTTTTTTGAATGGCCGCCGGAACGCGGCTGAACACCGACGGTGGGGCCGTCTCGATGATAGCCAACCACTCCTTGCCGGCCAGCAGCGCCGGTGCGATCGCCGCTCCACTCGGCCGGCCCGCTTGGTCGCTCGTAAGCTGCGTGGAACCTTGCGGCAGGCCGGCCCGGGCTGCAAAGAAAGGAAAGTCACGACGCCAATCGTTGCCGTTGCCATGCAATGCACCGAATTCCCGCGTGCGATCGGGATGGACGAGATAGTCGCCACGCGAGTTCACGACATAGATCTCTCCCCCTGCGCTCGCGGTCGAGCGGATGCGGTCGAGCGCGGGACGCATGTCGATATTGGCGATGACGATGCCGAACGGCTTGCCATCAGGCGTGAACAGCGGCGTCGCGACGCGCATCGTGGGAATGTGAGGGTCCGTGGTTCCTCCCTGCCGGGTGGCGAGATCGATGGGCGAAACATAGATGTCGCCCGGCGCCAATCGAATCGTCTCCTGGAAGTAGGTTCGGTCGCTCTTGCGTTCCAGTTCGTCGTTGGGGACAATCCGTGCTGCTCCGTTCGGGCCGGCGCGATCGACGCGGACCAGTTCGCGCTGGTCGTCGTCAAGGCCGATAATTCGAAATTGCCCGTAGCTCGGCTTCGCGTCGATCTCGGCTGCGAACCGCGTGGCGATGCGCTCGCGCCAGGTTTGCTCCGAAACGCCGTCGACAGCGTCGATGCCTCCACCGATATGAGCGCGGATCATGCCATTGATGGCAGCGGCGGAGCGATAACCGAGCAGATCGCCACGAGCGCCGGCCACATAAGATTCAAGATGGGTGGCCAGCAGGCTCGACTGGGCTTCGATCCGTTCCAGGACCCGCGGAATCACGGCCTGGGTGATGTTGCGATAGCCGAGCCAGCCGACCGCGGCCACGGTGACCGCCACCAGCAGGATCATCGCGATGGCGAGCCGCGTAGCGAGGGTCATGGCGAAATTTGCACCGCTTCCTGAATGGCCGCGCTCGTGCTCGGTTGGAACAGAATGAAGGTTCTTGTCATCGGCGGCCGGTGCTGACATCCGGATTCCTCGCCGACGCCGTCCGCGCCGCGTCCAGGCAGCCGGCGACGGCGGCGAGCAGCGCGTCGGCCCGGAACGGCTTCTGCAAGCTTGCCACCGCGCCGAGCTTGGTCGCCATCTTGAGAAAGTCCGGCTCCGCATGGGCATCCGGCGCGGACGAACGGCCGGAAATGACGACGATCGGAATCGCCGGCTGCAGCGCCCGGACGTGGCGCATCGTCTCCAGGCCGTCCATGCCGGGCATGAAGATGTCGAGAAACAGAAGGTCGAACTGGCCGGCTTCGAACAGCGCAAGTCCCTTGCGGCCGTCTCCGGCGACGGTGACATGATGACCGGCCCTCTCCAGGAGCAGCCGGATCGTCATCTGCACGGCCGGGTCGTCATCCACGATCAGGATGTTGGCCACGTCTGGTATCCTCCGGGCTGGATGGGTTTTCCCAGCGACCGCAAATCAAACCATCAACTCTGAAATTGTTGCGCGGATTGCATCCGGCCTGCAAGCACTTCGCCATCGATCCGACGATTGCTCGCAAAAGGCGAACTCGGTTTGCGCCAACTTATGCACGGTGACGTGCACAAGCGCTCGCGACAACCGCGCGCCATAGGGCCTAGTCGGTCAAATATTCCGGATAGTGGCTTCGGATCGTGTCGAGCTCGCTCAACGCGCCCGACAGGTGCTTCCGCAGATGCTGTTGCGCAGCATCGGCGTCGCCGGCCTCGATCGCGCGCGTGATCAGCTTGTGGTGGCGGACGATGTTCTGGGCCTTGCCGGGTGAGGGCAGATGCAGCCGGCGCAGCCGGTCGATATGTCCGCTGCGGCTGCGCACCAGCGTCCAGAGTTCCTGCTTGCCGGCCGCGGCATAAAGCTGCGCGTGAAAATCATTGTCGCCGGCGATGAAGCTCTGGAAGTTTCCGGCCTTGGCGAATTGCTGCTGGAGCGCGATCGTGTGGTCGAGGCGTATGACCAGGGCTTCGCCGTGCTGCTGCGCGAGCAGCCGCACGATTTCGAGCTCCAGCGCCTGGCGCAGGAAATGGGCCTGCTCGGCCCGACCGACATCGACCCGGCTGACGACGGTGGCGTGCTGCGGAAACACGTCGACCAGCCCTTCTTCCTCCAGCCGCATCAAGGCGTCGCGGATCGGCGTCGAGCTGACGCCGAATTGTGCGGCGAGATCCGTGCGCGACAGCGGCGACCCCGGCGGCAGTTCGAGCGCAAGAATGGCGTTGCGCAGCCGCTCGAACACTTGCGGCGCGGCCTGCCGGGCCCGGTCGAGCCGCGCGCCGGGGCGGGTGATCCTGCGGGGCGCAGGGTGGGCTGGTTCCATGCGAAGAGCTCCGGCCACCTTGCCCTTGATGCACTAATACATTAGTGCATTAGCGGGATCGCTCGTCAATGGCGGCCGGAGGAAACGAACAACAATGATCAAGCAATTGCAGTGTGGCTTCACGGCCATCGCCCTGATCGCCGCATCGGCGCTGACGGTTTCGCCCGCGAACGCGCAGCAAAAATCCGAGATCTCGCTGTCGCGCCAGCCCGGCATTTTCTACATGCCGAGCCACATCATGGAAAAGCAGAAGCTGATCGAGAAGCACGCAGCTCAGCTCGGGGTCGCGGGTGTCACCACCAAATGGGTCACCTTCTCCGGCGGCGGTGCGCAGACCGATGCGCTGCTTGCGGGCGGCGTCGACATCCTCAACACCGGCACCGGCAATCTGCTGCTGCTGTGGGACCGCACCCGTGGCGGCGTCAAGGGCATCGTCGCGACCTCGGCACAGCCGATGACGCTGATCAGCCGTGACGCCAACATCAAGTCGATTAGGGATTTCGGCCCCGGCGACAAGATCGCGGTGCCGACCGTAAGAGTCTCGACCCAGGCGATCGTGCTCCAGATTGCCGCTGCCGAAGCCTTTGGTGCCGACCAATGGTCGAAGCTGGACGTCAACACGGTGCAGCTCGGTCATCCCGACGCCTATGCGGCGCTGTCCAACGCCAAGCACGAGGTGCACACCCACTTCTCGATTCCGCCCTTTTCGTTCCTGGAGCTGAAGAACGTGCCGGGCGCACATGTCGTGCTGTCGTCGCCTGACGTGATGGGCGGCCCGCTCAGCCAGGCGCAGTTCTTCACCACCACGAAATTTGCCGATGCCAACCCGAAAATCATCCAGGCCGTGCGCGATGCAACCAAAGAAGCGCAGGATCTGATCCGCAGCGACACCAAACAGGCGGTCGAGATCTACAAGGAGATCACCGGCGACAAGACCTCGGTGGAAGAGCTGCTCGAACTCCTGAAGGAGCCCGGCATGATGGAGTGGAATCTCGAACCGCAGGGCACGATGAAATTCGCCGCCCATCTGTTCAAGACCGGCACGCTGAAGACTCAGCCCAAGGCCTGGACCGATTACTATCTCCCCGTCGCCCACGACCTGAAGGGCAACTGATGGCGCTGCTCGACGTCAGCTCCGTGACGCTGCGCTACAAGACCTCCAGCGCCGTCGTCACCGCCACGGAAAGGGTGAGCTTCACCGTCGACAGGTCCGATCGCTTCGTGCTGCTCGGACCGTCCGGCTGCGGCAAGTCGACCCTGCTCAAGGCCGTCGGCGGCTATATGAGCCCGAGCGAAGGCCGCATGACCATCAACGACCGCGAGATCCACGGTCCCGGCGCCGATCGCATGATGATCTTCCAGGAGTTCGACCAGCTGCTGCCCTGGAAGAGCGTGCTGGCCAACGTGATGTTTCCGCTGCTGACCGCGCGAAAATTGTCGCGGAAGGACGCCGAAGCGCGGGCGCGGGCCTATATCGAGAAGGTCGGCCTGACACGCGTCGTCGATGCCTATCCGCACACGCTCTCCGGCGGTATGAAGCAGCGCGTCGCGATCGCACGCGGCATGGCGATGGAGCCTGATATCCTGCTGATGGACGAGCCGTTCGCCGCGCTCGACGCGCTGACGCGCCGGACCTGCCAGGACGAGCTGCTCCATCTCTGGAGTGAGACCAAATTCACCGTGCTGTTCGTGACCCACTCGATTGCGGAGGCCATCCGCATCGGCAACCGCATCCTGCTGCTGTCGCCGCATCCCGGCCGCGTCAAGGCCGAGGTGGTCGACGTCGACAAGGTCTCCAATGACGATGGCAGTGCCGGCCGGCTCGAGAAGGAGATTCACGATCTCCTGTTCGCCTCCGAAGCAACGGCGCATTGAAGGAGGCTCTCATGGGCGAAGCGAGAATATTGCTGCGTGAGGCGCCGGTCGCCGGCAGCGCAGCCGAGGTCGAGCGCAAGCTGAGTGTGCTTGAGCTGTTGTGGAACGACGGTTTTGTCCGCAAGGCCGTCATTATCCTGTTCCTCGCGGCGGTCTGGGAGGCCTACGGCCTCACCCTCGACAATCCCCTGCTGTTTCCGACGCTGCACGACACCGTCATCACGATGTTCGAGCGTGTGAAGGACGGCACCATCCCGATGCGCGCCTGGGCTTCGCTCAAAGTGCTGTTCATGGGCTATTCGGCCGGCATTGTGCTGGCCGCGATCTTCACCGTGCTCGCGATCTCGACCCGTATCGGCACCGATTTCCTCGAGACGGTCACGGCGATGTTCAATCCGTTGCCGGCGATCGCGCTGTTGCCGCTCGCTTTGATCTGGTTCGGTCTCGGCAATGGCAGTCTGGTGTTTGTGCTGATCCATTCGGTGCTGTGGCCGGTCGCGCTCAACACCCATTCCGGCTTCAAGAGCGTGTCCAACACGCTGCGGATGGTCGGCCGCAATTACGGCCTGCGCGGATTGCCCTACGTGGCGAAAATCCTCATCCCCGCGGCGTTCGGCTCGATCCTGACCGGTCTCAAGATCGGCTGGGCTTTCGCCTGGCGCACGCTGATCGCGGCCGAGTTGGTGTTCGGCGTGTCGTCGGGGCAGGGCGGGCTCGGCTGGTTCATCTTCGAAAACCGCAACCTCCTCGACATACCTGCGGTCTTCGCCGGCCTCTTGACGGTGATCATCATCGGGCTTTTTGTCGAGAACCTGATCTTCCGCGCCATCGAGCGGAACACCGTGCAGAAATGGGGCACCCAATCATGACCAAGAAGAAACTAACGCCCGACCAGCTCCGCAGCGCGCGCTGGTTCGCACCCGACGATCTCCGCTCGTTCGGCCATCGCTCCCGTACCATGCAGATGGGCTACGCGCCGGAGGAGTGGAAGGACCGCCCGATCATCGCGATCCTCAACACCTGGTCGGACGCGCAGCCCTGCCACATGCACTTCAAGTCGCGTGTCGATGACGTCAAGCGCGGCATCCTGATGGCCGGCGGCCTGCCGCTGGAGCTGCCGGCGCTGTCGCTGTCGGAATCGCTCTTGAAGCCGACCACGATGCTTTATCGCAATCTGCTGGCGATGGACGCGGAGGAGCTGCTGCGCAGCCATCCCGTTGACGGCGTGGTGCTGATGGGCGGCTGCGACAAGACCACGCCGGCGCTGCTGCTGGGCGCGACATCGATGAACATTCCGGCGATCTATCTGCCGGCCGGCCCGATGCTGCGCGGCAATTGGAAGGGCAAGACGCTCGGCTCGGGCTCGGACGGCTGGAAATATTGGGACGAGCGCCGCGCCGGAAAAATCTCCGAGAAGGACTGGCTCGACATCGAAGCTGGCATTGCGCGCAGCTACGGCACCTGCATGACGATGGGCACGGCTTCCACCATGACCGCGATTGCCGAGGCGATCGGCATGACGCTGCCGGGCGCCTCCTCGATTCCCGCCGCCGATGCCAACCACATCCGCATGGCCTCCGAATGCGGTCGCCGCATCGTCGAGATGGTCTGGGAAGATCTGACGCCGAAGACGATCCAGACCCGCAAGGCGTTCGAGAACGCGATCGCAGTGGCGATGGCGATGGGCTGTTCGACCAATGCGATCATCCATCTGATCGCGCAGGCTCGCCGCGCCGGTCTCGACATCGGTCTCGACGATTTCGAGATTGCGAGCCGCAAGGTGCCTGTCATCGCCAATGTGCGGCCGAGCGGTGATACCTATCTGATGGAGGACTTCTTCTATGCCGGCGGCCTGCCGGCGCTGATGGGGCAGATCAAGCCGCATCTGCATCTCGATTGCATCACCGTCACCGGCAAGACTCTCGGCGAGAACATCGCGCAGGCCGAGGTCCACAATGACGACGTGATCCGCTCGATCGACAATCCCATCTACAAGGAAGGCGCGCTCGCCGTGCTCAAGGGCAATCTCGCGCCCGACGGCTGCGTCATCAAGCCGAGCGCCTGCGCGCCGCGCTTCCTCAAGCACACTGGGCCTGCGCTGGTGTTCGACGATTATCCGTCGATGAAGAAGGCGGTCGACGATCCCGATCTCGACGTCACCGAAGACCACATTCTCATCTTGCGCAATGCGGGGCCGCAGGGCGGACCGGGCATGCCGGAATGGGGCATGCTGCCGATCCCGACTAAGCTCGTGAAGCAGGGCGTGCGTGACATGGTGCGTATCTCGGATGCGCGCATGAGCGGCACCAGCTACGGCGCCTGCATCCTGCACGTCTCGCCGGAATCCTATATCGGCGGTCCGCTGGCGCTGGTGCGGAACGGCGACCGCATCACGCTCGATGTCGCGGCCCGCACCATCAATCTCGACGTGTCGGAGGCCGAGCTCGACAAGCGCCGCGCCGCCTGGAAGCAGCCCGAGCGCCGGTTCGAGCGCGGCTATGGCTGGATGTTCACCAAGCACATCAAGCAGGCCAATGACGGCTGCGATTTCGACTTCCTCGAGACCGATTTCGGCGCGCCGATCGGCGAGCCCTCGATTTACTAGAGAGCGTGAAAATGACGAAACTTACCGAAGCCACCCGCAACAAGCTCAAATCCGTCTCCACCGCCACCGTCGCCACAGCGCTGTTCAAGCGCGGCCTGCGCATCCAGATGATCCAGGATGTGCACCCGCTCGGCGCCAATCAGCCGACCATGGTCGGTGAAGCCTTCACGCTGCGTTACATGCCGGCGCGCGAGGATCTCAACACCATCGACGTTTTCAAGGACCGCTCCCATCCGCAGCGCAAGGCGGTCGAGGATTGCCCGCCAGGCAGCGTGCTGGTGATGGACAGCCGCAAGGACGCGCGCGCCGCTTCCGCCGGTGCGATCCTGGTCACGCGCTTGATGAAGCGCGGTGTCGCCGGTGTCGTCACTGATGGCGGTTTCCGTGACTCGGCCGAGATCGCCAAGCTGGGGATCCCCGCCTACCACCACCGCCCGAGCGCACCGACCAATCTGACGCTGCATCAAGCCATCGAAATCAACGTGCCGATCGGCTGCGGTGACGCGCCGGTGTTTCCCGGCGACGTCATTCTTGGCGACAGCGACGGCGTGATCGTGATTCCCGCGCATCTTGCTGACGAGATCGCCAACGAGACCTTCGAGATGACCGCGTTCGAGGACTTCGTCACCGAAGAAGTCAACAAGGGCCGCGGCATTTTCGGTCTCTATCCGGCGACGGACCCGCAGACGCTGACCGACTTCGCCGCATGGCGGAAGGCGAACGGAAGGTAAAGGCCGACAACTCGTCCCACAATCTCTGTCGTCGTCCTGGCGAAAGCCAGGACCCATTACCCCAGGGAGTAATTTGGCGAAGACCCGGAATTGTCGTGTTTTCGCGCGGTACTGACACCGACCTTCTTCGGATAGATCACGCGGTATGGGTCCTGGCTTTCGCCGGGACGACGATGGGGAGGCATATGAACGCCTACACCCCGGCCTCCGCCATCCCAGCCGCCCACAGCGCGAACGCATAGACGATCGCGACTTCATCGAGCCGGTTGAAGCGTCCCGAGGCGCCGCCGTGGCCGGCGCCCATGTTGGTGCGCAGCAACACCGGGCCGCCACCGCTCATAGTCGCGCGCAGGCGCGCGATCCATTTGGCGGGCTCCCAGTAGGTGACGCGCGGATCGGTCAATCCGCCCATTGCCAGGGTCGCGGGATAGTCCTTCGCCGCGACATTGTCGTAGGGCGAATACGACAGGATGGTGCGGAAATCCTTTTCGCTCTCGATCGGGTTGCCCCATTCCGGCCATTCCGGCGGCGTCAGCGGCAGCGTGTCGTCAAGCATGGTGTTGAGCACGTCGACGAACGGCACTTCGGCGACGATGCCGGCGAACAATTCTCCGGCGCGGTTGGCGACCGCCCCCATCAGCATGCCGCCGGCCGAGCCGCCGTGACCGATGATGCGCTTTGCGCTGGTGTACTTCGCATCGATCAGTGCGCGGGCGCTGGCGGCGAAGTCGTCGAACGAGTTGGTCTTCTTCTCGCGCTTGCCATCGAGATACCAGCCCCAGCCCTTGTCGGCGCCGCCGCGGATATGGGCGATGGCATAAACGAAGCCGCGATCGACCAGCGACAGCCGGTTGGCGCTGAACGAAGCCGGCATCGCCATGCCGTAGGAGCCGTAGCCGTAGAGCAGCAGCGGCGCCGCGCCGTCGAGCGTGAGCCCGCGGCGATGGAGGATCGAGACCGGCACCTCGGCGCCGTCATGCGCCTTCGCCATGATGCGCGTCGTAACGTAGTCGCTCGCATTGTGGCCGGACGGAATCTCCTGCCGCTTGCGCAGGGTACGCGTCCGCTTGACCATGTCGTAGTCATAGACTTCCGACGGCGTCGTCATCGACGAATAGGCGAAACGCAAATTCGTCGTCTCGAATTCGTAGGAGCCCATCGTATCCAGCGAATAGGCCGCTTCGTCGAAGGCGATGGCGTGCTCCTCGTTCGAGGCGAGGTCGCGGATCACGATGGACGGCAGCGCATTGGCGCGCTCCAGCCGCACCATGTGGCCGGCATAGAGATCGAGATCGATGATGTAGATGCCCGGGCGATACGGGATCAGATCGCGCCAGTTCTTGCGCTCGGGTGATGCCAGCGGTGCGGTGACGATCTTGAAGTCGATCGCGTCGTCGGCATTGGTCAGGATGAAGAGTTCGTCGCCACGGTCGGCGAGCGAGTATTGCACGCCTTCCTCGCGTGCCGCGACGAGGCGCGGCGGTGCGTCCGGATGGGCGAGGTCGATCAGCCGCTGCTCGGAGGTCTCGTGGTCGCCGCCCGCGATGACGCAGAAGCGCCCGCTGGTGCTCTCGTGCAGATGGGTGAACCAGCCGGAATCCTGCTCTTCGTAGACCAGCGTGTCGTCGGCCTGCCCGGTGCCGAGCTTATGCCGCCACACCTGCATGGGGCGATGATTGTCGTCGAGCTTCACGTAGAAGAACGACGTCGCATCCTTGCTCCAGACCACGCCGCCGTCGGTCTCCTCGACGACGTCGTCGAGGTCCTTTCCGGTCGTCCAGTCGCGCACGCGGATGGAGAAATATTCCGAGCCCTTGGTGTCGGCGCTCCAGGCCTGCAGCCTGTGGTCGTTCGAGTGCCGGCTGCCGCCGAATTTGAAATATGTGTGGTCCTTGGCGAGCGCGTCGCCATCGAGCACGATGTGGCCCTCGCCGCCATCGCGCGGCATGCGGCCGAACAGCTCGTGCTGGCCGCCTTCGCGGAACTTGCGGAAATAGGCGAAGGGACCATCCGGCGACGGCACGCTGGAATCGTCCTCCTTGATCCGCCCCCGCATCTCGCGCACCAGCGTCTTCTGCAGGGCTGCGGTATGGCCGAGCAGGCTCTCGGTGTAGCCATTTTCTGCGTCGAGATATTTGCGGATGTCGGGATCGAGCACCGCGGGGTCGCGCAGCACCTCCTGCCATTTCTCGTCCTTCAGCCAGGCATAGTCATCGGTCACGGTGATCCCGTGCCGCGTGAAGGAATG
This sequence comes from Bradyrhizobium sp. JR4.3, assembly GCF_040547695.1. Classification (NCBI taxonomy): domain Bacteria; kingdom Pseudomonadati; phylum Pseudomonadota; class Alphaproteobacteria; order Hyphomicrobiales; family Nitrobacteraceae; genus Bradyrhizobium; species Bradyrhizobium sp. JR4.3. The sequence continues at coordinate 16,142 of NZ_JBEPQF010000027.1, forward strand.
CGGCCGGCGCGGGGCGACGGGGGGCTGGGAAGGTGGTTTGGCTTGTGTCACTCGATCCTCATCATGTCACGTTCGCGCGCGGCCTCTTCTTCACCTCGCCCCGCTTGCGGGGAGAGGTCGGATTGCATCGAAGATGCAATCCGGGTGAGGGGGGCTCTCCGCGAGTCTCGCTGTCACCGTCCTCGTGGAGACTCCCCCTCACCCCAACCCTCTCCCCGCAGGCGGGGAGAGGGAGAAGATGCGTCCTGCCTTATATCGTCCCGATTCCACGGATTGCCAGCGCCACTGCGCCAAGGACTGCGCCAGAATAGCGTCAAGTCGCCGGGTTGTTGATCGGTCCCTTCTATGCTTTAGGCTTCCTAATCCCCGCCGCCGGTCCAGCCTGATGCTGTTCAATTCCTACCCGTTCATCCTGCTGTTCCTGCCGGCCGCGCTGGCTGGCTATTTCTGGCTGGGGCGGCGCAGCAATCTGGCCCCGGTGATCTGGTTGGCGGCGGCCTCGCTCACTTTTTATGCCATCGGCAATTGGCAGTTCGTGGCCCTGTTGCTGATATCGATCGCCTTCAACTATGGCATAGGCCATCTTCTCATCGTGGCGAAGCTCACTTCGTCGCAACGCAAGGCGGCCCTTGCCCTCGGCGTCGCCGGCGACCTCCTGGTGCTTGGCATCTTCAAATACGCCGGCTTTGTCACCGAGAACATCAATGCGCTGGCCGGCACGCACTTCGCGGTCCATATCCTGCTGCCGGTCGGCATCTCCTTCTACACCTTTACCCAGATCGCGTTCCTGGTCGATGCCTGGCGCGGGCAGGTCGCGGCCTACGCGCTGCCGCACTACGCGCTGTTCGTGACATACTTCCCGCATCTGATCGCCGGACCGATCCTTCACCACAAGGACATGATCCCGCAATTCGAGCGGGAGGAAACTAAGCATCCGCATGCGCATCTGATCCTGTGCGGCCTCATCATCTTCGCGATCGGCCTGTTCAAGAAGACGTGCCTCGCCGACGGAATCCAGCCGCTGGTCGCGCTCGCCTTCGATGCGCGCGCGCCGAGTTTTGATCAGGCCTGGCTTGGCTCCCTCGCCTACACCTTCCAGCTCTATTTCGACTTCTCGGGCTATTCGGACATGGCGATCGGGATATCGCTGATGTTCGGCATCTTCCTTCCGGTTAATTTCAACTCGCCCTACAAGGCCACCAGCATCGTCGAGTTCTGGCGGTGCTGGCACATGACGCTGTCGCACTTCCTGCGCGACTATCTCTACATCCCGCTCGGCGGCAACAGGCGCGGCCGCGTGCTGCGCTACGTCAACTTGCTGCTCACGATGCTGCTCGGCGGGCTCTGGCATGGCGCGGCCTGGACGTTTGTCATTTGGGGCGCGCTGCACGGCGCCTATCTCTGTATCAATCACGCCTTCAACGCGCGGGTGCCGAATGTTCCGAAATTGCTCGCGCGCCCAACTCGCGTCGCCGGGGCCGTGCTGACCTTTCTCGCCGTCGTTGTCGCCTGGGTATTCTTCCGGGCCGAGCGGGTCGATTGGGCCATGCGGATTCTGAATGCGATGGTCGACCCGGCGAATATCGTGTTCGGCCGCGAGGAGATTGCGGCGTCGGTGATGGTCGCAATTTATGCCGCGCTGGTGTGGCTGGCGCCGAACACGCAAGGAATCATGGGGTACGACCACGCCAATCGCAGGGTCGGCGACGGCCTGATGGTCGGACGGATGCGGCCGCTGGTCCTCTATGGTGCGTCGCTGGTGCTTGCGTTCGGGATTTTGGGTATCCAGAGCCACAGCGAATTCATCTATTTCCGGTTCTGATGCAAGGCGCGTTCACACATCCAGGGCGTCTTCTCCTCGCGAGCATCGCGTGCGTGCTGGGCGCGGCTGCGCTCACCTATGTCATCGATCCCCTGCAGCTGTTTCGCCCCTCGCGCCTCGTCGCGCCGTTCTATTCCGATGACACGCGCGTGCAGAATGCCGGGCTGATCCGTAGCCAGCCGTTCGACGCCGCCTTCATGGGCACCTCGCTCGCGATCCATTTCCGCCAGAGCGACATCGACCATGCGCTCGGCGTGCACTCGCTCAAGCTGGCGATGACCGGGTCCAATTCGCGCCAGCAGGGTTTTGTGCTGGAGCAGGCCATCGACCGCGGCGCAAAGCGCGTGATCTGGGCGATGGACGACTTTATTTTCGTCGATGCGGCCGACATCGAGACCGATCCTTATCTCTCCGCCGATCTCTATCGCGGGACGGCAAAGGGCATCGCGTCCTACCTGTTCAGCGCGGCGATGGCGAAGGAATCCCTGTTCGCATTGCTGCGGTCGGTTCCGCCGCTGCGGGAGCCGCTGACCCGGGCCGCGCCTTATCTGCCCGTCAAGTTTGCGTTGGCCGACGTCGACGACATCTATGCGCTGCCGCGCGATATCGACGTCGCGCGCGCCTATAATGCGAAAAGGACGCTCGCGGCCTTCGCCTATATCACCCATCCCGTGCGCAGCCACTTTCTCGGCGAAGGCTATCGCTACGACGCCATGGTGCGGCATTTCGAGCATGACGCCGTCGGCCTGATCGCGCGCCATCCGGACGTGACCTTCGACATCTACTTCCCGCCCTATTCGATCCTGCAGTTCGTCGCGATGCGCGACGCTTCGCCTCCGACGCTGAAGATCGTTACCGACCTCACCGCCGTCATCGCGCAGCGCCTGACGCAGCTTCCCAATGTGCGCCTCTACGATTTCCGGGCGATCAAGGACGTGACGCATAACCTCGACAATTACGGCGACGTCATCCACCATTCGCCGATCGTCGATGCGAAGGTGCTGTCGTGGCTGGCGCGTGGGGAATATCGGGTGGATCCGAAGGCGCCGCTTGCCTCGCTGGAGGAGCTGAAGGTGCAGGTCGAGGCGTATCGGATCCCGCCGCTGCCGTAGCCCGCATGAGCGAAGCGACATGCGGGGACTCACGCAAGAATCCCGGGTGTCGCTTCGCTCACCCGGGCTACAAGATTGCTCCCCCAAGGGGAGAAGGAAAAAAGACGCTTACGCCGCCACCTCTTCGCCGAGATACGCAACCGCCGCTTCGAGCCCGCCCTTGCCGTGCGGGATCTTCAGCGCGTTCAGCCCGACCTCGATCACCCCCAACGTGCCGAGCAGCATCGGGGCGTTGACGTGGCCCATATGGGCGATGCGGAAGGCTTGTCCCGAGAGATCGCCGATGCCGGTGCCGAGCACGACGCCGCACTTCTCCTTGCAATAGCGTTGCAGGATTGCCGGATCGTGGCCGTTGCTCATGGTCACCGTGGTCACGGTGTTGGAGCGTTCGCTGGCTTCGGCGATGTTGAAGCCGAGCACCTGGCCTTCCGACCATGCGCCGACCGCGCGGCGCGCGGCTTCGCCGAGCAGGCTGTGGCGGCGGAAGGCGTTCTCCAGCCCTTCCTCGTGCAAGAGGTCGATCGCCTGACGCAGCGCGAACAGCAGATGAACCGGCGCGGTGCCGGCATATTTGCGGTAATGCTCGCTGCCTTCGCGCTCGCTCCAGCTCCAATAGGGCGTCGCCATATTGGCCTTCTTGTGGACCTCGAGCGCACGCGCATTGGCCGTGACGAAGCCGAGGCCGGGCGGCGTCATCAGGCCCTTCTGCGAGCCCGACATCGCGACGTCGATGCCCCATTTGTCCATCTCGAACGGCATGCAGCCGAGTGAGGCGACAGTGTCGACCATGTACAGCGCCGGATGGCCGCTCGCCTTGATCGCCTTGCCGATCGCCTCGATGTCGTTCTGCACGCCTGAGGCGGTGTCGACCTGGACGACGACGACGGCCTTGATGGTGTGCTCCTTGTCACGGCGCAGGCGCTCATCGACTTCGTGCGGCCGCACCGCGCGGCGCCAGTCACCCTTGAGCACCTCCACCTCGGCACCCATCAGCGCCGCGGCATGGCCCCAGCCGATCGCGAACCGCCCGCTTTCGAGCACCAGCACCTTGTCGCCGCGCGACAGCACGTTGCTCAATGCTGCTTCCCAGGCGCCGTGACCGTTGGCGATGTAGATGTAGGACTTGCCCTTGGTGGCAAACAGTTTCGAGATGTCGCTGAGCAGGCTCTCGGTCAGATCGGTCATCTGCTTGGAGTAGATGTCGATCGCCGGACGATGCATCGCCCGCAGCACCTCGTCGGGCATATTGGTGGGCCCGGGGATGGCCAGAAATTCCCGGCCCGCGCGAACGGTCATTGCTGTTGGTCCTTGTTGCCTGAGAACAGGATGGTGGGTCGCTGATTCACACTTTTACGCGGCGCTGCGGTGCAAGAAAAGGCCGGAAAACGCAGGTCTGACGTGGGTTATCTCTTAGTCTCGCGGCAGCCCGCATCTTCCGCTTCCTCCACCGAGCAGAACCAGCGCGTGCCCTTGCTGATCTTCATCTTGATCTGCGCATACCAGCGGCTGGTCGGCCGGTGATAGATGCACTCGCCGGCGGTGTTGACGTTGCCCTTGATGGTGCAGTCCGGCGAGGGCGCGACGGGCCCCGAGGCCGAAGCGAGCAGGATCGCATGCGCGCCGTCGGGCGGCTTGGTGGCGCCGAGGATGGTGGTCTTCTTGTTGCGCACGCGCCAGTCCCAGGGCGCGATGAAGGCGCCCTGCCACATGCCGGCCTTGGCCTCCCGCGCGGCCTTCTCGTCCGCCTCATAGTCGTGCGACATGCGGGTGTAGGCCAGCGCCCAGCCTGCGCGCACCAGCCATTTCTGGATATCCTCGCCGCCGACATCGCAACGCGCCACGGTGCGGCCGCGCCGGTCGATCGACCTCGCATGGCAGACCCAGTTCTTGCCGTCGACATATTTGGCGAGCTCGTCGCGGGCCGCGATGCCACAGGTCCAGCGCTCGCCCTTGTTGTTGAGGCAGAGCTGGTCGACCGCGGGCGCGTCGATGCCGCCGAGCCTGATCCGCGTGTTGCCGATCACCACGGCATCGCCGGCGCGAACCTTTGCAGGCCCGGTGATGTCGGCGGCCTCAGCCTGCGACGCCAGGCCGGGCAAGGACAAGGCGAGCAATGACAGCGCAATCAGGAATTTTCGCAACATGCCGGTCCGCGTGTGATGAAAATTGCGATAGACGTCGCAATTGTGGTCGGCTTTTGTCCGCCCGGCCAGCACATGCCTGGCACTTGGGCTTTCAACTTCCCGTCATCGAGCGAAGTTTTGTAGGGTGGGTTAGCCGAAGGCGTAACCCACCTCTTTCGTCTCCACGGCGGCAGAAGTGGTGGGTTACGCTTCGCTAACCCACCCTACGAAACCTATCCCCGCGTCATCGCCCGCTTGGCCACCGCCAGTGCCATCAGCACGAACGCCGACGTCACCTCCGGACCGCCGACCAAAATCCGCGTTGGCGTCTTCATCTTGTTCCATTCATAGGCACGGAACGGGCCGCGGCGACCGCCTTCGCCGAGGCTCGCGACGATCACGTTCAGCGCCGGCGCAAAGGCGCGCGGGTCGGCGCCGAGATGGCCGAGCGCGATCAGGGCGAGCGCTGCGTCGAACACGTTCATCTCGGCGGCCATCAGCTCGCCCTTGACGTAAGACAGCACGCGGTGGCGGATGAAATCGAAATCGCCGTCGGGATCGATGATCGCCTGCGCCGCCAGCGGCAGCGCCAGGAAGGCGGCGTAACAGCGGCCGAAATAGGCGCTGTAGAGCTCCGGCAAATAATAGATGTGCGAGCGCGGATTGGCGAAGGCGCCGCTCGCCGCCAGCCGCTTCTGGAAGCCGAGGATGCGATGGACGGTGGCAAGCCGCGCCGGCGTCTCCAATACTTGCCAGCGCACGAGGTTGCGGAAGCTGACCTCGAGAATGTCGAGATTGAGCGTCGGATCGAGATCATTGCCATAGGGCCGCTCGCCCTTGAGGTTGTCGATCCAGGTCGCAACCCCGCCCTCATAGTCGATATTGTCGTTGATCGGCACGGTCACGCGCGGCTCGTTGACGCCGGCGCGCACCTGATAGCCGGCATAGAAATCCAGCAGCGGCTGGTCGAGGATCGGATCGGTGCAGCCGGCCTGCGTCGCCGCGGAGATCGAGCACGCCGTGGTGTCGCAATCCGGCACGTAGACGCCGAAACCGAGGTCCTGCTTAATCTGGGCGAAGTAGCGCGAGAAGCGCGGATGCGGCGCCGGCGCGAGCGCGGTGATGACGTTGAACCGCGCCCCGTCGATGCCCTCGACCTCTTCGCGGCTGATGTTGACGCAGAAATCGACCATGTCGGCAACCGCGCGCTTCGCCGCCGTCATCTCGGTAGGCGAGGCGAGACCGCTCTCGACATAGCCGAGCAGCGCCTCGATGAAGAACGCGTCGTAATAGGCCGAGCGGTGGCGGATCTGCACCGGTTCCCACATCGGTTCGGCAACCCCTCGCCAGGGCGGATTGACGACAGCGCGCGCCGGCGATCGCGCGATGAAGACACGGGCGAGGTTGAACAGCAGCGAGGAGTTCTTGTAGCCGCGCGCGTTGAGACCCGAGAGCGCGATGGTCAGCTCGCGGCCGCGGAAATCGGGGTCGCCGATCAGGTTGAACGCAGCGTAGGTCGGCAGAAAGCCATTCTTGCGGTACGAGCCCAGCAGATGCAGCGCGCAGTCGCGGATCACGCCGTCGATCTGCGATTGTTGCGGCATGGCGCCGGTGAACATGGCCGGCGGCGGCTTGGGATGATCCAGCGCGATGCTGTCGACGAGGTCGGCAACGGGCTGGCCGACCGCCGCCCAATCGGGCTCGGCCTCGTCGCGGGCGCGCACCAGCGCGTGGCGCAGCCGGGCCAGTTTGCCTTCGTCGCGCAGTTCGGGCAGACCGGCCCGGCGGAGCAGCACCCGCAATGCGGGATTGCCGAGGGCGGTCTTGTAGAACTTGGCCAGATGCGGATCGCCGCTGGCCGCAACGGACAATACGGGATCGCAGACGTCGTAAAGCGAGGGGCCGTCCTTCCGCGCCGTCAGCGCCCGGCAGGTGGCGCCGGCAAAATATTGAAAGCTCATGAAATACCTGGTCGCGGGAATTTGGCCGAGGGCGCCGGCCGGCACGCTCCCAGCCGCGCGCCACCCCCTGCAAGTCGTTGAAAAAGCTACCCGGATTCGCAGGAAATACAAATGTGATGACAGTCACAGAAAAAGCCGGCACGAAGCCTGCATAATCAGGCTCCGGAAGGCTACGGGGACGCAAAAAAATCACACTTTTGGCGGTGCAAATTAGCGCGTACTTCCAGTGACTTAGCTCAAATTTTCGGCGATCTATTGCGGGGGAGGCGATATCCGGTTAAGGCTTTGTTTGGTGCGGCGCCGCAAATTGCGCGCAATTCGGGGGCACACCCCCGGCCAATCCCTCAAACCCAAAGACGCTATCGCGCTACTCAAACAGTGTGCGCGTGCTTGGCTGGTCTTTGGCAGTGACAGGAATGACGCGAGATGAATGTAACGCAGCTCGACATTTCCCGACGCACGATCGCGCTGGCCGCAGCCCTCATCGGCACGGTCTCGCTCGTGATCGGCGCCCATGCTGCCCTGAACATGCGGGCGCTCGATGCCGCCAAGGCCGTCTCGACCGACCAGGTCACCGGCTCGATCGGCCAGGCCTCGCGTCTCGCCCTCGTCATCGGCAATGGGCACTACCCCGACGCCAATGCGCCGCTGACGCAGTCGATCAACGACGCCCGCGCGCTGTCTTCGTCGCTGCGCAAGAACGGGTTTGACGTCGACATGGTGGAAGACGCGACCAAGGACGACATGGTCCGCGCCGTCAATCGCCTGAAGTCCCGGATCAAGCGCGACACCGTCGTCATGCTGTTCTTCGGCGGCTACGGCGTCCAGGCCGGCCGCGAGAGCTACATGCTGCCGGTCGATGCCGTGATCTGGAAGGAAAACGATGTCCGTCGTCAGGGCGTCTCCATCGAAGGCGTGCTCGACATGATGAAGGAGCAGGGCGCCAAGGCCAAGCTCGTCGTGGTCGACGCCTCCCGCCGCAATCCCTATGAGCGCCGCTTCCGCTCCTACAGCCACGGCCTCGCGCCGATCAGCGCGACGGACAATGCGCTGATCCTCTCCTCGGCTTCGCCCGGCAAGGTCGTCGACGACGGCAAGGGCGAGCACAGCGTGCTTGTCAGCGAGTTCCTCAACAACCTCAATGCGCAGGGCAGCGCCGAGAGCGTCTTCAACAAGACCCGCCTCGCCATCTCCCGCGCCAGCGAAGGCGACCAGGTCCCGACCGTCTCCTCCTCGCTGCTCGAGGACGTCCATTTCGGCGAAGCCGGCGGTTAGTTTTTCTTACGTTCTGTGAAGTCTTGTAGGGTGGGCAAAGGCGCAACGCGCCGTGCCCGCCATCTTTCCAAAATCGCTGACAGAACTGGTGGGCACGCTTTCGCTTTGCCCACCCTCCGAGACCGTCTGCTACTTCGCCGCTTCCGCGGCCATCACCGTGCGCACCGGATCGCCTTCGCGCAGCAGCGCGCCGGCACGGGCGACGACGATATCGCCTTCGTTGAGGCCGTCGCGAATCTCGATATTGCCGCCCGACATCAGTCCGACCTCGACGCGCTTGGTCTCGACGCGGTTGCGGCGGATCACCTGCACGACGGTGCCGGCGGAGGAATACTGCACCGATGTCAGCGGCACCGCGACGTTGCAGCTCTGGCCGGACTTGATCAGCGCACGGCCGCTCGCATTCAGCAACAGCCGCTTCTGCGCGGAAATGCCGATATAGACCATGCCTTGCTGGATGTTCGGCTCGACCGTCGGGCCGATGCGGCGCACCTTGCCGTCGATGTCGCCGGCGCCGGCGATGCGCACCGTCGCCACCTGGTTGACCGCGAGCTTGCGCATATCGCTGGTCGCGACGAGGGCGACGAGATCGTACTCGCTGCGCGCCACGATCGTGAACAGCGCCTCGCCCTTGGCGGAGGCGAGATTACCGATCTGCGCTGTCGACGTCGCGATCACGCCTGCGACGGGGGCGGTGACCTGAAGCGTGCCGCCCTCGGGCAGTGCGAGCCGCGCCAGCACCTGGCCGGCGGTGGTGGTGTCGCCGGCTTCCGCCAGCACCTCCGTCACCTTCAGGCCGGGCCGCTCCGGCCGCACCGAGCTTGCCTCGCGCGCGAGGATGGTGCCGGTGCCCTCGACGATGTCGGAGAAACAGGATTTTGCGACCTTCAGCACCGTGACCGCCGGCCCCTTGGGCGCGTCGTCATCGGCGGCGGCAGCGGGCTGGGCCGAAAGCAACAGCAGTCCGGTGAGCGCAACGAGATGTCTGGAAACAGAACGCGCAGGCAATGAACGCATGGGTCATTCCGGTTGGGGCCTTGACGGCCTTATCGTTAGCAGAAGCGATCGCTGCGAGCCAAGGGCACATCAGGGCCGGCCGAATGAGAATGCCGCAGCAGCACGGGCGGCGCGATGCCGCCCGTTGATTTAGTCTTCGGGACCGGCGCCAAGGTTCGCTGTCTTCCACTGTCCCTGCGGCCATCCTTCGAGACGCCCGCCTGCGGCGGGCCCTCAGGATGAGGTCATGCTTCGCGGCGGGATGTCAGACCCTCATGGTGAGGAGCCCGCCAAAGCGGGCGTCTCGCACCATGCAGGCCGAACTCATCCCGCAGCGGAGCAATCTCACGGCAGGCTCAAGAACTCCACCCAGTTCGGCTTCTTGCCGGTGGCATAGGACTTCAGCTTGGCGAGCGCGCCGCTGCTCTGGTCGATGGCATAGACCGTCATGCTGTCGGAGAGCTCGCCGACTGCGGCGAGGTAGCGCCCGCTGGGATCGATGTGAAAGCCGCGCGGCTGCTTCTCGGTCGGCACGCTGCCGATGGTGGTCAGCTTGCCGGTGGTTGCATCGACCTTGTAGGCGGTGAGCGTGCTGGTGGTACGCTCGGAGGCGTACAGGAAACGGCCGTCGGGGGTAATGTGGATGTCGGCGGCCCAGGGCTTTCCGGTAAATCCTTCCGGCAGCGCGCTGGTGCGCTGGATCTCGTCCCATGCGCCGCCCTTGGCCTCATAGGCGAACGCCGCGACGTCGCCGTTCAGCTCGTGGAGGAGATAGACGAACTTGCCGTTGGGGTGGAACACGAAATGCCGCGGCCCCGATTTCTCTGGCACCTTGTGAGCCGGCGGATCGCTCGGCGTGAGCGTGCCGGTCGTGGCGTCGAACGCGAAGGCAAGAATCTGGTCGGAGCCGAGATTGGTCGCGAACGCGAAGCGGTTGTCGGGCGAGGGCAGGAAGGCGTGTGCGTTCAGGCCGGTCGGGATCACCTGCTTCGGCTCGCCCGCGACGCCGTTGGCGAGCAGCGGATTCAGCGCGACCTTGTTGCCGCCATAGGAGGCGCTCAACAGGAATTTGCCGCCGCGGTCGATGGCGATGTTGGCCATGCTGTCGGCGAGCGGGCCGTTGCCGATATGGCTGAGCTGGCCCGTCTTGGGATCGATCGCAAAGCTCACCACAACGAACGGCTGCGAGCGGACACCGGCGATCAGCACGCGATGATCGGGCGTGATCGCGAGCGGCGTCGAGGAGCCGGGCTTTTCGACGCCGGTGAAGGCGGCCTTCTGCACGGGCGTCATCTCGCCGCTCTCGGCCATTTTGAACACGCTGATGTCGTTACTGTCGGCATTGCCGACATAGGCGAAGGTCTCGGCCATGCCGGCGCGGACTCCAGAAATGAGAGTGAGGAAAGCAAGCGTGGTGGCGATCGCGGCGCGGGGTACGCCGGATCTGATGCGTCGGGTCGGTCTCAGCATGGGGTCCCTCCTGGATGCCGGTGCGGCATTTGTCGTTTGCCGGGAGGATAGCGGCAGCCGCCCCGCCGCACCAAATTCCAATTGGGATCGATTGATGCCGAAATGGTATCGGTGGGAGGCTTACCGTATCGCCGCTGTGCGGGAGGGCAGATGGGGCCCGGGCGGGGTGTGGGGCGGCCCGAGCACGGTCCACACGGTGACCGCGAGCAGCGCGCAGGTCAGGATCGTCCAGGCGACAAGTCGTTTCCGCATCAGGCCGAATCCGTCAGTCATATGAATGAGAATGCTCCCGGGGGTGGGCCTGGCGATCGTGCGCTGCAAATCGCGGCGATCCTATGAACTCGTTCACAGGCGAACCGAACCAATGCCGCGCGAGCGCATTGAACCGGCATGCCCCGTGAAAACGATCTCGAAGGTAAGCCCGACATGGGCGGCAAGCATGGCGGTCAGGCGGGCCAGCCCAAGTCGCCGCCGCGCCCGCGTCAGGCCGAGCGCGATGAGGACGTCGTGGCAAAGCGCCACACCGGCCAAACCGATACCAACGCCGCGCCGACCAAACCAAAATAGCACCTCGCCCGCGCCGCTCGCGGACTGGGAACGGCAGCCTCGCCTTGCCGTTACCCTGATCCCGCGGGCGGAGCAGATCGAAACGGAGGCTGGCACGTGTTTTGGATTTATTGGGACACCGCCTGGTCGCTCATCATCAGTGGCATCATGTTCGCCACCATCGTCGCCCATCCCGACGCCGAGTTCGTCGAGATCCACGCGGCCAAGCAAATCAAGTGAGCCCGCGCCGTCCGGTTCAAGGCGCATCGTTGCATGCTGCGCCGCGCCCGGGACATTAGAATTCAAAATCTCAAATCATGCTGCCGGGCATGAAGCAGCGGATCTTGGCGCGGCCGTTGACGTAATATGGCCAGACCATGGTGCGGCCGGCGCGGTTCGGCTCGGTGATCACGGTGTCGTCGGGCACCTCGATCCAGTCGCCCAGGAGTCTCACGCGATAATGTCCGTTGCTCGTGTCCCAGTCGACATCGTCCAGCGCCGTGCCGTCGGCGTCGGCACAGCAGGGACCTCCGCCCTTGCTGTGCAGGCTCTCGAACCAGCCCTTGAGGGGAGAGTTCGCGTAGCGACCGTCGTCGCGGGCCTGCACGGATGGGCCGATCATGGCAGCAACCGCTACGAGAGTGATCATCCTGAATGCCGCGATCGCCATATCTCCTCGCTCGATCTCGCGCGCGCAAGAGCGCAGACGAGGAGCCGCCTGCGCTGCACGTGACGCAATGCCGGCTGGCGCCCGCTGATCGGGTTCCAGCCGTCTCAGCAGGGCAACCGCGAGGATCGATGTTTGATCCTATTTTCAAGGGCGCGGACTTATCGAGTCCGCGCCCTGCTTCAGCTCTAACCCGGCAAGCGGTCAGTAGTCCCAGAACACCGGCACCCAACGGAAGGCCTCGCCGTCGGCTGCCACCCGGCCCACGGACGGGAACGGCAGGTGGGTGGCCACCAGCATTTCGCCGGTCTCGGCAAGCTGTCGCAACAGACGAACGCGAACGCGCGCGGCCTCCTCGGGGTCGTGCTCGAAGCCGTTAAACCAGTCGGGTTGCTCGAACCCGACGGCAAACACGGCATCGCCGGCGAATGTCAGCGCGTCGTCGCCGGACGCCATGCGAACCACGCTGTGTCCGGGGGTGTGACCGCCAGTGCGGCGAGCGATGACGCCTGGCGCAATCTCCTGCTCGTCATCGAACAGCCGCAGCTGAGGGCCGTACTCCTTCAGGAACTGCTTGGCGGTCGATCGAAGCGCGTCCGGGAAACCTTCCGGCATGGCAGTGCGAGAGAAATCAGGCTTTTCCCAGAATTTGACCTCGGCGGCCGCAACGTGGATACGCAGGTCCTTGCGCAGCTGCTCCTTCACGCCGTCGACCAGCAGGCCGCCAATGTGGTCCATGTGCAGATGGGTCAACACCAGATCGGTCACCGCCGAAAGATCGATGCCGGCGGCCGCCAGTCGCCTGATCAATTGTCCGGCGCGCGGCAAGTTCAGGTTCGGGTCCGAGCCCAGTCCGGCGTCGATGAGGATGGTCTTGCCGCCGCTGCGAACCATGACGGCGTTCAGCGCCCAGTCGAAAGCGTCCTGTGGCAGGAACATGTCGTGCAGCCAGGTCGCCCGCACCGCCGGGTCGGCGTTGTGCGCGAGCATCTTGGTCGGCAGCGGCAGCACGCCGTCGCTGACCACCAGCACGTCGATCTCGCCGATCTTCAGCGCGTAGCGCGACGGAACGAGCTCTTCGGGTCCCGACGACACGGGATATGAGGTGTTGTGCAGATTCATGTTGGTCTCCTGTTCGAGCGTTGGGCGCTTGGTTGGTGTTGACCCCGGCTGGTCCTGGTTGAGCAGGCCGCGCCGCCAGGGAGAGCGCGGCCGTCATCGCTTGGTGGATTAGAGGCCCGTCACGCGCTCATTGCGCGGTCCAGCCGCCATCGACGGAGATCGTCGTCCCGGTGATCTGGTCGGCCGCGGCCGAGCACAAGAAGGCGACGGTGCCACCGATCTGCTTCGGGGAGGCGAAGTCCAGCGACGGCTGCTTTTCGGCGAGAAGCTCTTCGGCTGCTTGCTGCTGGCTGATGCCTTTCTCCGCCGCGATGTCGCTAATCTGTTTCTCCACGAGCGGCGTGCGCACCCAGCCGGGACAGACCGCGTTGCAAGTGACGCCACTGCCGGCGGTTTCAAGGCCTACCACCTTGGTAAGGCCGACGAGGCCATGCTTGGCCGCGACATAGGCTGCCTTGTGGGCGGATGCGACGAGACCATGCGTGGAAGCGATGTTGACGATGCGACCCCATCGCTGCTTTTTCATCTGGGGCACGGCCGAAGCGATGCCGTGAAATGCCGCCGACAGATTGATGTCGAGAATGGCCTTCCACTTGGCGGGCGGAAACTCCTCGACCGGCGCGGTGAACTGGATGCCGGCATTGTTGACGAGGATGTCGAGCCGTCCGAATTTTTCGATCGTCGCCTCGATCATTCCGCGCACGGCCTCGCCATCCGACATGTCGGTGCCGTCATACGCGACGCGCACGCCGTCCTCGCGTTCGATGCCGGCCCTGATGTTCTCGATCGCTCCCGGTTCGCCAAAGCCGTTCAGGACGATATCGGCGCCGAGGCTGGCCAGCTCTCTTGCGATCCCGAGGCCAATGCCGCTGGTCGATCCGGTGACGATCGCTACTTTGCCTTTCAACATGAAAAACTCCTTTCGATGATGGTTGCCGGCGACGTCAATCGCGGCGGTGAATGTCGTGGGTGACGATGCCGAGTTCGGAAGGCGGCGGCTCGAGGCGCCGTCCGTCGGCCAACGTGCGGCGGATGTCGTCCCGCCCGCTTTGCCAGTGCGCGCGCATCGCCTTGGGTCCGAACTCGTAGTCCTTGGAGTGACCCTCATGGAGCTTGGACTGGTAGATCAGGTGGATGATGTTGTGGGAGCGGTGACGGGCGAGCTCGGCGATGGCGTGCATCTCCGGATCGTTTCTTGCGGCCTCCGGCAATCTGTCGATCGTCCGCTGCAGCGCCTGACGCATCTCCTGCATCCGCAGCGCCTGGTCGGTGACGGCGCGGGTGCGACTGGAATACTGAATGTCCTTCTGCCGGCTCGAAACCTCCATCATGTCGTGCGGCACGCGGCCCCGCGCCGACCAGAGATCGATCTGGAACGTCAGCGTGTCTTTCGCATCGCCCGACAGCACGCGGGAGAGAGGCGTGTTGGAGACCACGCCGCCATCCCAGTAATGCTCGGAGTCGATTTCGACGGCGGGAAATCCGGGCGGCAGCGCGCCCGAAGCCATGAAGTGTTTCGGACCGAGCCGCCGCTCGGCTGTGTCGAAATAGGTGAGATTGCCGGTGCGGACGTTGACCGCGCCGACGCTGACGCGCACTTCGCCCGAGTTCAGCCGGTCGAAATCGACCAGCTGTTCCAGCGTCCGCTGCAACGGCGCCGTGTCATAGAAGCTGGTCGACGCGCCGCCCGAGAAGGGCGACCACAAGGGCGAGGGGAAGCGCGGCCTGAAGAAGCCGGGCTGGCCCTGGAACAGCGCGCGCATCGCGGCAAGCGTGTTGTGCAGGGAGTTGAAGTCGAACGCGAAGGGTAGCGCGCCGGCCAGTCCCTCGCCGGCAGGCCATTCCACCGGGGTTGCGCAGATCGTCTCCCAGAACTCGCGCAGCCGCGCCACGCGCTCGTCTTCCGGGGAGCCCGCGATGATGGCGGCGTTGAGCGCGCCGATCGAGATGCCCGCCAGCCAGTTCGGCCGGATCCTGGCCTCGTGCAAGCCTTCGTAGACGCCTGCCTGGTAGGCGCCGAGCGCGCCGCCACCCTGCAGCACCAGCGCAACGACATCGTAGGGCAGCGGATTGACCGGTCGTGCGGAATCGACTTGTTCGCGCGTCACGTTGAACATGGCGACTACTCCTTGCAATGCGACCCGTTCGGTCAGCCGGCCTGTGTTTCGGTCAGGATTTCAGCTTCGGCTCCACGCGATCGCGCCACCGCGGACCGCTCCAGATAGTCGTGCACCACGGTTCCTAATCCGAGCGTCAGGTCGGCAACGATATGCTTGGCGGAGAGCACCTGAAGAACCGGCAGCTCGGCGACCGGCGCGAGCGCGTGGGAGAAGAGATCGAGCGCGGCGGGCCCCGTCCATGCGCCCTTCACCGTCACGTCTTCGAGATGGAAGCGGACCAGCTCGCAAATGCGTGCGGTGCCGTCGACATGCGGAATGATCTTCAGCAGGAAATTGGGCGCGATGAGCTTCCGTGCTTCGGCGGAAAGATCGAGGGCGCGATGCTTGTAGCCCATGGTGCCGGTGGCGATGCGCACCGAACCGTAGTCCAGCGTACCAACCAGGGTATCGGTCTCGACGGCCAGCCTCGGCTGGGCCAGCTTCTTGGGAAAGCCCCACAGCTCGCGGCCACCGGCGATCGGCGGATGATCGTTGAGGAACATCTGGTGGACGAAGCTGCCGGTCTGGCCGCGGAAGGACACCGGGATGATCTGGCCGCTTTCCGTGTAGTCGCCAAAGCCGGTGGAATCGGGCATGCGAATGAATTCGTAATTCACCACAGGCTCGGTCAGCTCCAGCGGCTCCGGCACGATCCGGCGCAATGCCTCCGGGTCGGTCCGGTACTGGATGATGAAATATTCGCGGTTGATGAAGCGATACGGGCCGGGCGGGAAAGCCGGGTTCGTCAGCGGCATCGCGAACGCGACGTTGCGGATCTGCTGGTTCATGCTGTGGGCTCCTGAATGATCGGTCTGCAGTGGCGGGCCGCGCGCCCCGCGGGAGCGCGGCCATCATCACGTGGGGCGTCTAGACTTCGGTCACCCGTTCCGGATCGGCCGACGCGAGCGCCAGGGCGCGCTCCGCCTTCGGCGGATAGATCCAGACGGTGTTGATCTCACGCTTGGTCTTCTTGGCGACGTCGCCGACCAGCTCGACCTTGCGCTCCCAGCCGCGTGTGAACAGCGCGCCGGCTTCGCCGAGGTCGAGGCACGTGACATAGGCCTTCTGGTGGTAGGGCCTGGTCGGAACGCCGAGCAATTCGGCCGCGGCGTTGTTGCCGGCAAAGGCACCCATCCGCGTGGCGTGCTGGCACGACATCAGCGCGTAATTGCCCTCGTCGTCGCAGGCGGCGCGTGCTGCGTCGCCGGCCGCGAAGACACCCTGAACGCCTGGCACCTGCAAGCAGCGATCGACCAGCAACCGTCCGAAATTGTCGCGCTCGGCGGGAATCTGCCCGGTCAACGGCGCCGCACGAATGCCCGCCGCCCAGATCACCGTCTCGGTTTCGATGTGCTCACCGCTGGACAAGGTGACGCCGCTCTCGTCGAGCGCGGCGACGCCGGCGCCGAGCCGTGTCTCTACCCCAACCTTGCGCAAGGCTTCCTCGATGATGGGGCGGGCGCCTGCACCCGTGTCGGGTGCGATCGCAGTGTTGCGATCGACGATGACGACGCGCGTCCCGGCATTGGGGCCCAGGATTTCGCGCAGCCGCGCCGGTATTTCGGTGGCCGCCTCGATCCCGGTGAAGCCGCCGCCGGCGACGACGACCGTGTCGCGTCCGTTCACGGCAGGCCGCTTCGCGAGACCATGCAGATGCTTGTCGAGTGCAACGGCATCGTCGAGCGAATCGACGCTGAAGCCGTGCTCGGCGAGGCCCGGAATGTTCGGACGGAACAGCCGGCTGCCGGTGGTCACGACGAGGCGGTCGTAGGACAGCGTCTTTCGCGCGCCCTTCGCGGGCGTGATCTGCACCGTTCGGGCCTCGGTGTTGATCGTCTCGGCGCTGCCCTGGATGTAGTCGACGTCGATCGCCTCGAGGACGTCGAGCAGCGGGGCCGTCAGGGTTTCCGGCTTCGGCTCGTAGAGCCGCGGACGGACCACCAGCGTCGGCTCCGGTGAGACGAGCGCGATCTGCAGATCTTGCGGCGAGACGCCTCGGATGTCGCGCAGCCGGGCTGCGGAAAGGGCGGCGTACATGCCGGCGAAGCCGGCGCCGATGATGACGAGTCGCATGGATTCTCTCCTTGGTTGCTGTTCGAAAGACCGCGCGCGACCGCGCTGCTGCGTTGGGGGCAGCGTCCGGCGTCAGCGCGTGGGTTTGGTTGGGTCGCTGGTCTTAAGGCGCGATGCAGCGTGCCTGCAGCGAATTCGGTGGCCGGCCGTAGCCTAGGACAACGGGCTGAAGCTCACTTCGACTCCAGTCCTGATAGGGAAGGCCGGGGCCATTTCGGATCATGATGGAAACGGGCGGCTGTGCCGGGTGCATGGTGTAAGCTGGAATTTCCACTTCCTCGCCCGTCGCCGACGTGAAGCGAACGGCCAGCGAGAGTCCGTACAAGGTCGCGGTCGCAAGGCTTCGGCGGCGTGAGGCAATCAGCCGTCGGTTGACGAAGTTTTTCCAGGTCATCTTTGGTCTCCCTCGATTGGTCTGGACATGGAGATGATGTAGCTGACCCGATTTGCGGGTGCCCCAGCGCGATTGCCGTCGTTGTCGAGAGATTGCTGCTAACGCATGCGCCTGCGCCAATCGCTCGGCGTCTCGCCCGTCAGCTTCTTGAATGCCGCGGCGAAGGCGGTCTGCGAGGAGTAACCAAGCGCCGCGGCGACCGAGACGATCGATTCGTCGCTCTCCCGCAGCATGTTCATGGCCTGCTCGAGCCGGTGCTGGCGCAGCCAGGCATGCGGCGACAGCCCGGTGCTCTCCTTGAAGGACCGGCAGAAATGGAAGCGCGATAGCTCGGCATCGGACGCCAGCGCATCGAGCGAGACGTCCGCTTCGCTATCGGAGCGCAATCGTTCGATTGCACGGAGCAGGACCTTCGGCGCCAGTCCGCCCATGGTCGGCTGGAACGTGGTTGGCGAGCCTGCATGCGCAGCCAAAAGGCGCGTGGCCAGAAGATCCGTGAGCTGATGCCGGAACAGCGTATCAAGCACGCCATGGCTCTCCAGCGAATCCGCCGCGCTCAGGAGCAGTCGGGACGTGATCGTGTCGGGATGCGCCGTTCGCTCAATCAATTCGGCGGGCCCCGCGGTTCCGGCCTCGCCGGCGATGCGCTGCAGCGTTGCGTCGGGAAGGTAAAGCTGCACGACGTCGACGGGCTTCGGAATGTCCCATCGGGAGCTCGACCCTTCCGGAACGATGTTCACGACCCCTGGACGAAACGTGCCGATCGAGATCGATTTTCCCGAGCGCCGCTCCATGCGCTGCATCACGCCTTTATGCGCCATGACCACGTGGTGGCGCATGGGCTCGACGACGTCGTGCAGCGGATCATGCTTCCAGTGCGCGATACCGGCACCCGAGGAGTCCAGCGCCACGCGAAACGGCTCGGTCCTGAGCACACGCGCCATCTCCGCGTCGGCGGCGCGCCGATCGGAGGTCGAATTGTCGTCGGGTTGTGCGCCAGGGGCCGGCGGCAAGCTCTTGTGCGAGGGATTGCGCATGAGTGCAGTGTTCCCGGTCATGGTGTGGCTCCTCCTGATCAGCTCGGGCTCTCGATCAGTCGTCCGCATTTGTACGGAACGGCGCGTGTTCTATGCGCCGCGATTGCGGTGCGTATTTCCTGAACCCGGCATGCTTTGTCCGATCCTGCTCCAAGCCGGCCCGCGCTTTCGCGAACGCACGGCGGGCGGGCGGGGAGGGGAAGTGCTTGTAAGAAAAGGGGGGCAGGCCGCCACATGGCCGTCACATCGATGTCGCGATTAGGCACGCTTGTGGCGCGGGATGGCCGGATTTCGAAGCGGACAAGCCTTGTCCGATTCCGCGACACATCCTCCAAACGGCGGGACCGGACGACCGGGGCGCCGCTACGCCGCGGCCGCCTGTGCCGACAACAGCTGCTTCAGTTTCGCCGCCGGCACGGCAGGGCTGAACAGCCAGCCTTGCATCTGGCTGCATCCGAGCTGGAGCAGCACCGTGCGCTGCGCTTCGGTCTCGACGCCTTCGGCGGTCGTCGCCATGTGGCGGGCGGCGGCCATGTGCACCACCGCCTGCACGATCGGCGAGGAATCCTCGGGTTCGCCGATGTCGCTGATGAAGCTGCGGTCGATCTTGATCTTGTCGAACGGAAAACGATGCAAATAGCTCAGCGACGAATAGCCGGTGCCGAAATCGTCGAGCGCGATGCGCACCCCGAGTTCGCGCAACTGCTGCAGGATCGTCAGCGCCTCCTGGTCATCGCGGATCAGGACGGTCTCGGTGATCTCGAGCTCGAGCCGTCCGGGCGCGAGCCCCGACTCGGCGAGCGCGGCTGCCACCTTCAGCGCCAATGTCCGCGAGCGGAACTGCACCGGCGAGACGTTGACCGCGATGTGGATGTCGCCGGGCCAGCCGGCGGCCTCGAGGCAGGCCTGCCTCAGCACCCATTCGCCGATCTCGCCGATCAATCCGGTCTCTTCCGCAACCGGGATGAAATCGGCGGGCGACACCATGCCGCGCTCCGGATGGTGCCAGCGCAGCAGCGCTTCGCAGCCGGTGACGACATTGGCCGCGAGATCGACCAGCGGCTGGTAGTGCACCTCGAACTCGCCGCGGGCCAGCGCCTGCCGCAGATCGAACTCGAGCTGGCGGCGCAGCCGCGCCTTGGCGTCATATTCGGGCGCGAAGACGCGGAAGGTGCGGCGGCCCTCGGATTTTGCCGCATACATCGCGAGATCGGCGCGCTTGAGCAGATCGTCGGGATTGTCGCCGTGGTCGGGTGCGATCGCGATGCCGATGCTGGCATCGGTCGGGATGTCCTGGCCGTTGCAGTCCACGGGCGCGCGCAGCGCCTTCAGGATCTGCTCGGCCAGGGCCGTCAGCTCGGCGTCGTCGCGGGTGCCGGCCTTGACGATGGCGAATTCGTCACCGCCCAGCCGCGCGACCATGTCGTTGCCGCTGACGCAGGCGCGCAGGCGGTTCGCGACCTGGCGCAGCAACTCGTCGCCGACCTCGTGTCCCAGCGAATCGTTGACGCCCTTGAACTCGTCGACGTCGATATAGAGGATCGCGAACGGCTTGCCCTGGGCAAGCTCGGCGACGCGCCGCTCCAGATGGCCGCGCATCAGCACGCGGTTGGGCAGGTCGGTCAGCGCGTCGTAATGCGCCATATGCGCGATGCGCTCGTCGGCGCGGATGCGCTCGGTGACGTCGTCATGTGTCGCGAGCCAGCCGCCGGCGGCGCCGGGCTGGTTCTTGATCTCGATCAGGCGGCCATCGGAGGTCTCGACGATCGTGCTCTGCGTCTGCCCGGCATCGCCCAAAATGCGGTCGCAATAGGAATCGACGTCGCCGTGGAACGAGCCGGTGTCGTGGCGATGCCGGATCACCTGGCGGAAATATGCGCCGGGCTTCACCACATCGGCCGATAGCCCATACATCTCGATGTAGCGCCGGTTGCAGACGATCAGCCGCTCGTCCTGGTCGAACATCAGGAGACCCTGCGTCATCGTGTTCATCGCGGTGTCGAGCTGCTGCTTCTCCACGGCGAGCCGGCGGGTCATCTGGCGGAAGATGAAATAGAGCGTGAGTACGAGCAGGCCGATCGACAGCACGGCGACGGCCACGAAGAATTTCGTTTGCGTGTGCCATGTCGCCAGCGCCGCATCCAGCGACTTGGTCGCGACCACGACCAGCGGCTCGCCGGTCAGGAGGCGTGCGGCGACGATGCGATCCTTGCCGTCGATCGGGCTTGCGAGCTGCATCGTGACGAAGGTTCGCTCGAATACCGCCATCTGCTCGCGCGTGCCGTTGCGGAAATTCTGCCCGATCATCGCCTCCACATGCGGAACGCGCGCGAGCAACTGGCCGTTCTGGTGATGCATCGCGATCGAGGAATCCTCGCCGAGCCCGCTCGAGGCGAAGAAGGATTCGAGTTGCTCCGGCGCGATCGCGCGCGAGACCAGCCCGAGGAATTCGCCGTGGGGGCCGGAGACGCGGCGCGCGAATACGATGACCGGTCCGCTGCCCAAGCGTCCGGGCACGACCTCGACCTCCTCCTGCGAAGCCGGATCGTTCTTGAGGCGATCGAAATAGCCGCGGTCGGCGACCGAAACATCGGCGACCGGCCAGCGCCGCGACGAGTTGATCAGCACGCCCTTGGCGTCGAACACGTTGGCACCGGCGACGTCGGACCAGCCGCTGGCTTTGGCGCGCAGCACCTCGTGCATGGCGAGCGTGCCCATCTCGCTGCGGAAGACGTCTGCGGATTCGATGCCATGGCTTTCGAGTTCCGCGATGATGCTCTTCTGCAGCACCGCAAAATCCTCGAACTCGCGGTCGAAATGGCGGGCGAGCAACCGGACCGCGCTCTCCACGCTGTCACGGCCGCTTTCAATTGCATTCTGCCGGAAGCGGTCGACGGTGAGCGCGGTGCCGATCGCCATTGCGGCCATCAGCACGAAGCCGCCTGCGATCAGCCATGTCAGCGGCGCTCCGCGCCAACGGCGCAGCAACGCGCGCATGCGCGCGCTCCATCGGATCGATGTGCCCATGCAGCCCTCCCGTGGGATGCAAGATGCGGCAAAACCGACAAGAGCGCGTTACCAGTGAGGGTTAGAAAAGCATGAATCGGAACGGAATCAGAGGGTTGGTTCCATCGCTTGTCTGAAGGCGCGGTGGGGCATGGTTCCCTCAGCGTCGGATTTGCCATCGCAATGCTTCCGCATTGGTCTTGGCGAACATCGCCGGCACGTCGAAGGCCCCGGTCTTGAGATCATAGCGGCAGCGCCAGTCGGCCAATCCCTTCACGGCGACGTTCTTCGGGTGCTTGTCCATTTCGCCCGACAACGAGATCACGAGGTAACGGTTGTCCGGCCAGTGCACGCCAAGGCCGCGATAGGCCTCTTCGGTGCCTTTCACGAGATTGGCCGAGATGTGGTAGTCGAGCTTCATCTTCCCAGTGTCCGGCCGGCCGTGGAAATAGGCCCAGGCCAAGTCGCTGAGCGAGGTCTTCGTCGCGCTGACGAAGGCACCCTTCTCGGCATGGTAGAGATAGAGGTCCTGCTCGCCGGAGCCGGTCTTCTGCATCCGCACCAGCCATTGCGAGTCGGGGGTCCAACGGAAGCCGGCCCCGTAGCCCTGCTCGGGCTTCAGCTCCGTCATCTGTTCGCCACGCCTCGTCCAGGCCTGCCATTTGACCTCGAAATCCCCGCCCTCCTTCATGTACTGCTCGATCCCCGTGGCGCCGTCGGGTGAGGTGAAGGCGAGATCGGCATTGTCGGTGAGGATGTAATCCGGCGGCGGGCCGGACGCGGCGAGCCCTGGAGTTGCGGCCATTGTCAGGGCAAGCACCAGCCCAACAGGCCATTGTGCGGGACGGCAAAATGCGTTCACGGGACAATTCCTCGAGAAAAATGCCGCGATGCGGCCTTGAGCATTTGACACCGGCGGGGGTGCGTCGGTTCATCTCCGTGCCGGCTCATCATCCTATCGACCGTCTTGCTGCCGTGACCAAAACGGCGCACCTTGCCGGGCCGATTGATTTGCAAAATTCTTCCTGATCAGGGTTCGTTTCCGATGTTGACCGCATCCAAGGCCTTCATTGCATTCTGTCTGCTCGCGGTGGGCGGCACCGTGCTGGTGATCGGCCCCACCGAGCTGCGTCGCCTGTTGCCGATGGGGGCGAAGACCGACATCGCCGCCAAGCCGGAACCCAAGGTCGAGCCCAAGCCGGAAGAGCCCAAGCTCGCCGCGGTCGCGCCGCCGGCGCCAGCTGCGTCTCCGGCACCGGCCCCCGAGCCGAAGGCGGGTGCGCTGGCCGAGACGCAAAAGCAGGTCACGGCCGCGCTTGCCGATCTTGCACCGGTCAAGCCGCCGCCGGCGGTTGCCGATAGCGGCCCCCGCTTCGACGTCGCACGCGTCGACGATCACGGCGAGGCGGCGGTGATCGCGGGCCAGGCGACGCCGGGCGCCAAGGTCGAGCTGTTGCGCGACGGCAAGCCGCTCGACAGTGTGGTGGCGGATGCCTCGGGCCAATTCGTCATGACGCCGCCGCAGCTTCCCGCCGGTTCCTATGAGCTGACCCTGCGGGCGAAATCGCCTGACGGCACCGTCACGCAATCCGGCCGCAGCATGCCGGTGACGATCGCCGAAGCCGCGCCGCCGCCCGCACGCCCTGCACCCGCCGCGAGGCAAGAGACGAAGCAGGAAGCGAAGGCCGAGAAGCCCGACGACAAGTCGGATGTTGTGGCATCTTTATCGGACAGGCCTGCGGCCCGGCCCCGAGTGATGGGCGCACCGAAACCGAAGGGCGGGTCGGGGGTGATGGCGCGGGCGCCCGCGGCCACGACCGTCGCATCGGCCTCGCCGGCGGAAATCGTCAGCGGTGCACCGGCGGAAACAAGCGGCAGCCGGGTGATCTCCCGCGGCGACAGCCTGTGGGCGCTCAGCCGGCTCGCTTACGGCGACGGCGCCCGCTTTGCGGTGATCTACAACGCCAACCGCGCCAAGATCCACAATCCCAATTTGATTTATCCTGGCCAGACCTTCGTGCTGCCGCAGAAGGCGGAGTGAAGGCGGCGCTTCGCCGCTGCGCCTGCGGCCGTCCTTCGAGACGCCCGCCTGCGGCGGGCCCTCAGGATGAGGGATGAGTCTGCGGCGGCAATTTCAACGCAGACGGATGTGCTGCCAAGCCTCATTCTGAGGGGCCGCGAAGCGGTCGTCTCGAAGGACGAGGCGCTCGCTCAGGCGCCGCCGAGACGCCCTAAGCAAATACCGCGGCGCTTTGCCCTGTGCGCTTCCGGAACATTTGGTTCCCTCGCGCGTCATTGTGATGCGACGCGATGCGCGCTTGGCGCCGGAGGAGGGCCAAGGTGGACAGGTCAGTGGTCATGTCGAGATCACGCTTGGGGCCGAAGCTGGGTCCCAAGCTGGGGCTCGCGCTAACGGGCGCAACCCTGGTGATTCTGGCGGTGCTGTTGCCAAATCGCGCCGAGGCGCAGTTCGGATTGCGCGGCGGCCCGCTCGGTGTCGCGCGCTTTGCCGTCGGCCACATGATCGGCATGTCGCGCTTGCGCCATGCCCGCATGGCGGTGCGGGGTGGCCGATACCGCTCCGCAGCGCTGCGGTCGCAAGATCCGCGCGGCGCAGAGCGCGGTCTCCCTGCCAATCCTTACGTCCTCCGTGCGGCGATGACGGCGCAAGCCGCGCTGTCGGGCTGGCATGGCGGCCGCCGCCCGCAAGGCTGGTGGCGCCACCCCGACGGCAGCTATGGCTGGGTCGGCCCGGTGTTCTGGCCGTTCGCGCATGACGATCTCACCACCGCGATCATCCTCGGCGATACGACCAGCCTCTCGCTCTATGGCTATGGCGACATCTATGCCGCGATCTTCGCGCCCTATGCGGCCACCGAGCTTGCGGCCTACACCACGCCGCAAGGCCGTCGCGGCCGGCGAGTCCCGACTGCGGAGGCCGTCTGCGATGCCAGCGACACCGGCGGCCTGCCGGTCGAACGCATCGCCGCTGCCGTGCAGCCGAACGAATTGCAGCGCACAGCGCTCGACGAGCTCGCCACCGCGTGGGCAGCCGCGCGCGACACCATCCGCGCCGCCTGTCCAACGCAGGTCCCTGCGACGGCGATGGAGCGCCTCGGCCTGATGCGCGAGCGCATCGAGGCCATGATCAAGGCAACGGACGGCGTCGCACCTTCGCTCGCCAAATTCGTCGATCTCCTCGATGACGACCAGAAGGCCAAGCTCGATGGCCTGGCCAAGGACCGCCGCGCCGCGCTTGCAGCGGTCCAGCAAAAGAATCCCCAGGCGGCATCGGCCTGCCAGGCGGACAGCGATCCCCGCTACGACGAGAAACTGCAGCGCCAATACGAGCAGCTCGTGCAGCAGCAATGGCCCGCGGCCGAGATCGCCGCCACGCTCAAGCTCGACGACACCGCCCGCGCCCGCCTCGACGTGCTCCAGGACACCACGCTGCGCACGATGGAAACGCTCGGCGCCTGTCCGTCACAGGCCGGACCGACACCACAGGCCCGCCTCACCGCCGCGAAGGCGCGGCTGGAGACGATGCTGCAGGCGGTGAACGGCGTCAGTGACGCGCTCGATGATTTCGAGGCGGACCTGAGCGACGAGCAGAAGGCCGGGTTCGAGGCGATGGGGCCGAAGCGCGGGGCGTGATCACCCGCACCGCTTCCACCCAATTCCGTGCCCGCGTAAGTCACTGATCTTGCAGGCCCCGGCTACTGTGCATGGGGTTGTTTTCGCACTTTTTGTTTTGGCTACCCGCGCCGCCTTGCCGCCGCGGCGTCCACCACGTTCTCCACCTCCTCGCGCCACGACAGAATCTCCATCGCGAGCACGGGGTGGTTAAAACCCTTGAGCACGAGATCGTCGAGCGCGCGGGCTTCGACCCAGGGCTCGACCATGCCGTAGACGCGGCGGCTGACGACGACCTGGCCGGCCTTGGCTTCGTCGCAGAGGCGGGAGGAGAGATTGGTGACGCTCCCGATCGCGGCATATTCGAGCCGCTGCTCGAAGCCGATCTGGCCGAGCGTGGCGTAGCCCATGGCGACGCCGACGCCGAAGCCGAGCGAGTGGCCGCGGTTCTTCCATTTCTCGGTCAGGGCGCCGATCGTGTCGCGCATCTCGACCGCCATCTTCACCGCGCGCTTGGTATGATCGGCGAACTGGATGGGCGCGTTGAACAGGATCATGACGCCGTCGCCGGCAAAGCGGTCGAGCGTGCCTTCATAGCGGTGGATCAGCTCGCCGAGCGCGGCGTGATATTCGCGCAGCACGTTCATCGCCTCTTCCGGCTCGGTCGCCTCCGTGAACGAGGTGAAGCCGCGCAAATCACAGAACACGACGGTGACCTCGCGGCGGTGGCTGTCGAGCAGCGCATCGTGGCCGTCGGACGAGGCGATCAGTTGCGCGACTTGCGGCGCGAGGAAACGTTCGAGCCGCTTAATGCGGCCGATCTCGCCGAGTTGTTTCTCGACCCGCTCTTCCAGCGAGCGGTTCCAGTTGCGCAGCTGCTCGGTCTGCTCCTGGAGCTTGGCGGCCTGCTGCTGCACGGTTTCGTGCGCAGCCGCGAGCTCACGGCCCTTGTGGTCGACCTCGGTGAACAGCCGCGCATTGCGCATCGCCAGCACGGCCTGGTTGGCGAAGGTGCGCATCAGGCCGATGATGCTTGGGGCGAACTCGCCGCTGGCTCGGCGCAGCACCACCAGCGAGCCGAGCGTGCCCTGCTGGTCGACTAGCGGCACCACCAGCACCGAATGGAAGCCGGCGTCGATCGCGACGTCGCGCAGCGGCTGCTCGGAGGCCTGGTCGAGATCTGAAATCGCGATCGGCTCGCCGCTCCCGGCCGCATCGCTCAGGATATCCTGGCCTTCGTCGATGGTGACATGGGCGCCGTCGGCGGATTTGTCGATGCCGTTGGCCTCGACCAGATTGAAGCGGCGCACCTGCGCGTCATAGCCGTAGATCAGCACGGCGTCGGCATGGGTGATCTCGATGGCGCGCGCGGCGATCGTCGGCAGCACGGCGTTGAGATCGAGCGAGGCGGCGACCGCGCGGCCGACCTCTTCCAGCACCTTGAGCTCGTTGATCGACTGCGCGAGATCGCGGGTGCGCTCCTCGACCTTAGTCTCCAGGTCCGAATAGGTTTCCTGGATCTGGCTGGCCATGCGGTTGAACTGGCCGGCGAGATCTTCCAGCTCGTCCGCGGTGTGCACCTCGATGCGATGGCTGAAATCGCCCTCACCGAGCTTATGCGCGCCGTCGCGCAGCGCGGTGATCGGAATGATCATGCGGCGCGCCAGAAGCGTGCCGGCAAGGATTGCGACCAGCAGGCCCATGCCGATCAAAAGCGCGATGCGCACCAGCTGGTCGCGAATCGGCATCAGGGCCTGCGTGGTCGGCTGCTCGAACAACACGCTCCAGCCGAGCTTCGGCACGGTGCTCGCGGCGCTCATCACCGCATGGCCGTTGAAGTCTGTGCCCGAATTGTCGGGCGCGTGGCCCGGCGCGACCGCGGCCGCAACCTGCGGCAGCTTCGACAGGTCCTTGCCGATTTCGGGCCCTTTCGAGGACGTCGCCAGCACGCGGCCGCGCGGATCGACCACATAGGCGAACGCCGCCTTGCCGACCTGAGCGTCGGAGAGGTACTCGGAGAGAAAGCTGAGATCGAGCTCGGCCACGGTGACGCCGGCGTTGAAACCGGAATGCGCCACCGAGATCGACATGAACGGCGTCCGGTCGGAGAACCAGGCCGGTGCGTAGCTGACGCCGCGGGCGACGGTGTCGGTGAAGCGCATGTCGCGGGAGAGGTCGGCATTGCTGCCGGTCGTGGTCGACTGGCGCGAGACGCGGAGCACCTCGCGGCCGTCGCCGTTGAGCTGGAACAGCTGAGTGACGACCGAGACCTGGTGCAGCAGCTGGGCATAGTCGGCGCGGCGCTTCTCGAGCGTGTCCTGGCTCGCCCGCGTCACCCAGCTGATCTGGCGCTCGAGCTCGGAGATCGACTGCTCGATCCGCCGCGCGGCTGCCTGCGCCTTGTCCTCGAGACCGTCGGTCAGCTGTGTCTTGGTGGCGCGGTAGGAGATCCAGCTCTCCATCGCGCCGTTGACGGCGAGCACGAACACGACGAGGCCGACAAGAGAGACGACGTATTTGGCGAACAGACCTTCGCGCAGAAACCGTGTCTTGTCGTTCGCTCCTGCCATCCCGATCCTCTCGCGCCGCCATCGGCGCCGGCGCTACGGGCCGCACGGACCCTGCGAGTCTTCTAGCACAATTTGGTCCAGGGGACTGTGAAGGGACTGGTCGGGGCCGCCTGACCGGCCGGTGTGGTTACCCGCTGTGGACGCTGGGGCAGGCGGAAGGATGGTGAATTGTCGCAGTCTCATCCGTTTGGAGGAAGCCGCGGCCGGGGACGCCGATGTAAGGGGATGGCCTTGGCAAGGGAGGCTGGGAGTCCAGCGCTTTGGTCCTGCAATCATCGATTAAAGAGCTGCCGCAGCACGTCGTTCATCGGCTGGCTGTCCTGCTGCACCGCCGGCGGGTCCTCCAGGGCGGGGGACGCCGGCGAGGCTTGCGGCACCGATGTGGATGGCGCTGCAGGCAGGCTGCGGCTGCGGCCGGTGCCAGTCCCGGTGCCGTTTCCCGCGCCACCGGAAAGTCCCTGCTGGATCAGATTGCCGAGCGCCTCGCCCAGGGGGCCACCGAGCAAATTGTTCTGTCCGGCGGGCTGCTGGGTTTGCGGATTGGCATTGCCGGCCGCATTGCCGCCACCCGGCGCGGCGGTCCCTCCGAGACCAAGGTTGCTGCCAAGGCTGCCCAAGATATTGCCGAGCCCGGCGCCATCAGCGCCGAACAGCCCCTTGCCCATCTCGCGCAGCTTGGCATAGGCGGCATCCGGATTGTCCAGCATGCCGGCCATGTCGGGATAGATCCGCGGCTGCGACCAGGTGCCCTGGATCATCACGGGGATACCGAAGCCGACCGGCTCGGCGGCGCGGCCCTGGCCTTCGGTCGTCATCACCAGCTTCGGCTCGACGCGAAAGCCCATCATCTTGGTGTCGAGTGCGATCGTGCCGGCGCCGGTGACGCGGACCAGCGGTCCGGTCAAGTTGAGATCGGTGGTCACCGCCTGGCCCTTGTCGATGCGGAACGACGCCGAGAGCTGCGACAGATCCGTGCTCTGCTCCCGATTGCTGTCTCCGTTTTCCTGCCAGCCGGACAGCGTGCCCGATGTCAGCGAGCGGATCATCTGTGCGACGTTGATGCCGCGAATGGCGCCGTCCTGGAAATTGACGAAGGCCGTGCCTTGCATGTTCGCCATCAGCGCGCGCTGGCTGGTGCCGGCGCTGCGCAGCGCGAGCTTGGCCTGCAGCTTGCCGTCGATCCGGTCGAATTCGGCGAGGCCCTGCAGCAGCGGCAGCGCGCGCACGCCGGCGAGGTCGGAATGCATGGCAAAGCTCGGCGCGCCGCTGGTGGCATCCAGGATCAATTCGCCCGTGACCTGGCCGCCATAGGCGCCGAGATTGGCGGTGCCGGCCTTCAGCACGCCGCCGGCGAGTTTTGCATCGACCGCCAGCGGCGCGAGGCGCGCCTCACCGATCACCGCCTCGTGCGCGGAGATCCTGATTTGCGCATCGACATAGTTGAGCGCGGACACATCGATCGGCGCATCGCTCCAGGGCTGGCCGGACGCGCCTTCCGGCGATTTCGCCAGCGGGATCGCGAGCCGCTGGAAGTCGAGATCGAGCTTGACCAGAGGCTTGCTCGCGATATCGACCGAGGCCCAGCCGTTGAACGCGCCATCGCCGAGCGTGCCATTCAGGCCGTTGATCATCACCACATCGCCGCTCAGCCGCATCTCGGCATGACCCGCGAGCCGGGACTTCAGCACGTCCGGCATGTCGATGGCGAAATCCACCGGAATCGTCGGCCGGTCGGCCGGCGGCGCCGGCGTGGTTGCCTTGATGTCGAACTTGGTCGGATGCTCGCCGACCCGTGCGGTGCCGGTGATGTTGATCTTGCGGTCGCGGCCGACAATCGCATCGGCATTGATGGCGCTGATGCGGCTCTCGACGCGATCCCGCGCTCGCGCGAATGCGATCTCGCCATCGGTGACCTTGACGCGGTCGATGGCGGCGCCGTCGGTATCGAGCGCGATCGGCCTCGACGTGCCGCCGGCATTCGGCAGGCGCTCGCGCAGCAGCGGCTGGTAGAGCACGGGATGGGTGACGACGAGTTCGCTGATCTTCGGACGGCCCGACCAGACGCTCGAGAGCGACATGTCGGCCTGCACACTGTCGATGGTCAGGCGGGTGATGCCGCTGCGGTCCTTGGGATCCTGCAGCGTGAGGTCGTTCAGCGTCACATTCAGCGTCGGCCACAGGCTGATTCTGGTCGTGCCGTCGATCGACAGGCGATAGCCGGTCGCGCTCTCGACCCGCGAGGCGATCGTCGAAGTCAGAAAGCCCGAGGGAATCCCGACCACCAGCAGGAGTGCGATCACGATGACGACTGCGGCCACCGCCGCGCCGGCGAATTTCACGGCTCTCATGTCGACTTTCCAGCGGCGGACGATCGGCGTCGAATCCGGCAGATGACCGTCATTTGCACGCGTCCTTTGCACCTGAGTTTATCCCCGGACGGGAAGCGGCTCCAAGCACGTAAAAATAGTCTGGGGGTGCTGCAAAGTTATGTGACTTATGGCACACTTCCCGGGCGCGGTTTTACGCGATCCTGATGTTGATGGTTCCAAGCGTTTGCCAACCAAGATCACAAGGACATTGAAATGAGCAAGCAGGCCGAATTTGCGGTCATCCTCAAGATGAATGCGATGTTCGCCGACCTCGGCGCAGACGAGCTCCAGCGGCTGGCGAATCTCTGCCACACCCAGCATCTGGGGAACGGCGAGGTGCTGTTCCAGAAGGGCGACGCGGGCGATGCGCTGTTCGGCGTGCGCCGAGGCCAGGTCCGTATCGAGACCGGCGCCTCCGACGGCAGCCGCCTGACGCTGAACTTCATGGGCCCGGGCGACCTGTTCGGCGAGGTCGCGGTGCTGGACGGCCAGAGCCGCACTGCGGACGCGACCGCGGGCGAGGCCAGCGAACTGTTCGTCCTGCGGCGCGAAGACTTTCTCGCTTTCCTCGAACGCGAGCCGAAGGTCGGGATCAAGATCATCGCGCTGCTGTGCCAGCGCATTCGCTGGCAGAGCGAGCGCATGGAAGAGTCCATGCTCCAGCCGCTGCCGGTTCGCCTCGCGCGGCGCCTCTGCGCGCTCGCCGCCGATTTCGGCTCGGAGGTGCACATTTCGCAGGAGCAACTTGGCGTCTTCGTCGGCGCCGCCCGCGAGAGCGTCAACCGCCAGCTTCAGGCCTGGCGCAAGGAAGCGATCCTCGATCTCCAGCGCGGCCGCATCCTGCTGCGGAACATGACCAAGCTGACGGCGATCGCGCGGAACGAGTAGGGGCGTCAGGTCCGTGCCTCACGGCCATGCCAGATTCTCGTGATGAGAATATCGCCTGTCTCGGGAACGATGATATATCGCACGATGTAACCTGACGAGCCGAAGCGGACGATGATTTGTCGGATGACGGCATCCTCAGTCGGTTTGCCCAGCGCCGGCAATTCCGGCAGCCGATCGATTGCCTTCCAGATCGAGGTCAAGGCGCGTTTCGCGGCGCCAGGATTAACAGTGTCGAGGAATGTTCGCAGCCGCTCGATGTCTTCGACAGCGGCGGGTGAAAGCTGGATCATTTCACCTTGCGCGGCTGGGGACGGGGCAGCTCGTCTGCCGAGTCCCAGCTTGCCACCCACGCTTTAACGTCATCGAGTGGGACAGCTAGGCCGGTGCGCTTGAAGTCGTCGTAACGACTGCGGTCCTCTGCGAGGTCTGGACTGGAAACGTCGATCACTGAATCGAGCAATGCGACGGCCTCTGCGAGAACCGTTGCTACGTCCTTTCCCCGCTCGGACGCGATCTCCCGGAGACGGGCATCGGTGTCGGCGTCGATCTCGAGCGTTCGGCTTATGAGGTTCATGCCCGAAAGATAGCACTTCACCTACCGATGTCGAGGCCGAGATCTGAAGGCAATAGCTACTCCGCCGCAGGATGCACGATGTTTTTCGGCGCTGGTGCCGCTCCCGCCGGCGCCGCTTCGTGATGACCGGCGTCCTCAGCATCTTCGCTGTGCACGACCAGCCGCTTGCCGAAGCGCCAGATCAGGGCGCCGAGATCGTCCATCACCATGAACATCGCGGGCACGAATACCAGCGACAGGATGGTCGAGAAGATCAGGCCGCCGATCACCGCGAGCGCCATCGGCGAGCGGAACTCGCCGCCCGCGCCGACGGCGAGCGCGCTCGGCATCATGCCCGCAGCCATGGCGATCGTGGTCATCACGATCGGGCGAGCGCGTTTCATGCCTGCGTCGATCATGGCTTCTTCGCGCGGTGTGCCGGCGTGAATGGACTCGATGGCGAATTCCACCAGCATGATCGCGTTCTTGGTGACGATGCCCATCAGCATCAGGATGCCGATCCACACCGGTGTCGTGAGCTGCTTGCCGGTGATCAGCAGGGCCGCGATCGCGCCGCCGATCGAGAGCGGCAGCGAGAACAGAATGGTGATCGGCTGCAGGAAGGTGCCGAACAGCAGCACCAGCACGGCGTAGACCATCATCAGGCCCGCCGTGATCGCGGTGGCAAAGCCTTCGGATAGTTCGTTCAGGCTTTCGGCGTCGCCGGAGGGGGAGACCTTCACGCCCTTCGGCCGGCTCTTCATGACCGGCAGGTCGTAGATCTTCTTGGTGGCGTCGCCGAGCGCGGCGGAGCCGACGAGATCGGCCGCGACGGTCGCCTGTCGCTCGCGATCGTAACGGTTGATGCTGGTCGGACCCTGGTCGAGCTTGACGTCGGCGATGACGGAGAGCGGCACGCCGCCCTTCTCGCCGTGTTCGCCGAGCGGCACGCGCAACTGTTCGAGCGTTTTCAGATTGCCGCGCGCGGCATCCTCGAGCTGCACGCGGATCGGCACCAGACGGTCGCCGACGTCGAACTTGGCGAGCGCGGGGCCGACGTCGCCGATGGTGGCGACGCGGATGGTCTGCGACAGGCTTTCGGTCGAGACGCCGAGCCGTGCGGCGAGATCGGCGCGCGGTTCGACGCGCAGCTCGGGCCGCTCCAGCGTGGTTTCCGAGATCACGTTGGAGATGGTGGGAATCCGCTTCATCTGCGTCGCGAGTTCGCTGGCGACGTTGTTGACGATGTTGGCGTCTGCGCCGGTCACGACCAGCGAGATGGCGCGCAGGCCGTTCTCGTCGAGGAACCAGAAGCGGATGTCCGGAATGTTCTCCAGTTCCTGGCTGATCGAGAATTCGAGCTCGCGCTGCGTGATATCGCGGCTGTCCTTGGGCGTGTAGTTGATGATCAAGGCGGCGCGCCGGACTTCCTGGGTCCCTGGGGGAACGCGGCCGCCATCGACGAAGATGCTCTTCACCTCAGGGCGCTTGCGCAGGCGCGCCACGATGTCTTCGGTGACTTTTTCGGTGTAGGCGAGCTGCGTGCCCGGCGGCAGCTCGAGGGCAACCAGCGAGCGCGAGCTGTCCTGCGCCGGCAGGAAACCCTGCGGCAGCAGCGTGATGCTCCAGATCGAGGCGGCGAAGACGCCGAAGCCGGCCAGCACCGTGATGAAATAGTGCTTCACCGACCAGCCCACGATCCTGTGATAGGAGCGCAGCACGCGGCCGGGCGGCGGCTCTTCGTGATTGCCATGTTTGAGGAAGTAGGCGGCGAGCACCGGCGTGACGAAGCGCGCCGCGAGCAGCGAGAAGAACACCTGCACCGAGACGGTGATGCCGAACTGCTTGAAGAACTGTCCGGCGATGCCCGACATGAAGCTCGCGGGTGCGAAGATCGCGATGATCGTCAGCGAGATCGCGATCACCGCGAGGCCGATTTCGTCGGCGGCTTCCAGGGCGGCACGATAGGGCGACTTGCCCATGTTCATGTGCCTGACGATGTTCTCGATCTCGACAATGGCGTCGTCGACCAGAATACCCGTCGACAACGTGATGGCGAGGAAGCTGACGAGGTTGAGCGAGAAGCCGAGCAGGTCCATCGCCCAGAATGCCGGGAAGATCGACAACGGCAGCGAGATCGCGGCGATGATGGTGGCGCGCAGGTCGCGCAGGAACAACAGCACGATGACGACGGCGAGGATGGCGCCCTCGAACAGGGTCGAGATCGCCGCGTGGTAATTGCCGTTGGTATATTCGACCGAGGTGTCGATCACCTTCAGGTCGACGTCGGGATAGGTGGCCTTGAGCGTGTCGATGCGCTTCTGCACGGCCTCGGCGACCTTCACGTCGCTGGCACCCTTGGAGCGTTTGATGCCGAGCGCGACGATGGGCTCGCCGTTGAAGCGGGCGAAGGTACGGCGGTCGGCGATGGTGTCGGTGACGGTGCCGAGATCGTCGAGCCGGACCTCGCCGCCGCCGAACAGCGGAATCATGGTGCCGGCGAGGTCGCTCAGCGTCTTGGCGCCGGCGAGGGTGCGGATCGCCTGGTCGTTCTTGCCGATCTCGGCGCGGCCGCCGGCGACGTCGACATTGGTGCCGCGCAGGCTCTGGCTGACATTGACGGCCGTCAGCCCCATCGACTGCAGGCGGTCGGGATCGAGCGAGACCAGGATCTCGCGCTCGACACCGCCGATGCGCTCGACCTGGGCGACACCGCGCACGCCCTGCAGCGCCCGCTTGACCACGTCGTCGACGAAATAGGAGAGCTGCTCCGGCGTCTTGCCGGGCGAGATCGCGGCGTAGGTGACGATCGGCAGGCCGATGACGTCGACGCGCTGGATCAGCGGCTCGGTGACGTTCTGCGGCAGGTTGGAGCGCACGCGCGTCACCGCGTCCTTGACGTCGTTGAGCGCGCGGTCGGTGTTGGTTTCCAGCGCGAACTGGATCGTCGTCACCGACAGGCCGTCGGTGATCTGCGAGGTGATGTGCCTGACGCCTTCGACACCGGAGACGGCGTCTTCAACCGTCTTGGTGACCTGGGATTCGAGCTCGGCGGGTGCCGCGCCGAACTGCGATACCGCGACCGAGATCACGGGAATGTCGGCCGAGGGTAGCCGCGTCACCGCGAGCTTGGTGAAGGACACCCAGCCGAGGATCAGGAGGATGATAGAAAAAACCACCGACGGCAGCGGATTGCGAATCGACCATGCCGAGATATTGAGAGCCATCAGCGTACCCGCGTGCGATCGAGTTCATCAGCGAACATGGTCTTGATCTGGTCGCCGTCATGCAGCGAAGAGCCGGCGTCGGCGACGACGATCTCGCCCACGTTAAGGCCTTCCAGGATTTCCGTCGCGCTGTCCGACGACAGCCCGACCCGTACCTTGCGCGTCTCGACAATGTTGCTCTTGACGACCTGCACGGTGAGATGGTCGATCGCGGTTTTGGGAACCGCGACGCCGCAGCTTCGCTTGGCGTCGATCGAGGCGCGGGCGAACACGCCGACTTTCAGCGAGGGATTGTTGGTGACGCTGATGCGCACGCGGCCGAGCTGGGTGGCGCGATCGATTTCGGGGGCAACCAGCCTGACCCGCCCGATCAGATCTGGCGCGTCGTCGCGGCTGATGCGCACTGTCGCGCCGGAGCTGAGCTTGGCCATGTGCACCGCCGGGACCTGCGCGTCCAGCTCGATCTCGTTGTTGACGGCGATACGGAACATCGGGCCGGCCTGGGGCGAGGCCGGTGCGCCGACGATGGTGCGGACCTCGGTGACGAGGCCCGGCGCAGGGGCTTTCAGCGAGACCGGGCCTTGCGGGCCGGGCCGCTGCGGCTGGCCCGGGATCTGGGGCGGTGCAGTCAGGCGCGCCAGCTCCTGATTGTCGGTGACGAGGGTGCCTTCGGTGACGAAGAGGTCGGTGACCCTGGATCCCTCCTGGTCGGCGACGACCACGGCTTCGCGGCGCGGCACGAAGAAGCCGGTCACCCGGACCAGGTCGGAGAAGCAGGCATTGGTCGACTTAGTCACGATGACCAGCGC
Source organism: Bradyrhizobium sp. JR4.3 (assembly GCF_040547695.1). Classification (NCBI taxonomy): domain Bacteria; kingdom Pseudomonadati; phylum Pseudomonadota; class Alphaproteobacteria; order Hyphomicrobiales; family Nitrobacteraceae; genus Bradyrhizobium; species Bradyrhizobium sp. JR4.3. The sequence continues at coordinate 51,954 of NZ_JBEPQF010000027.1, forward strand.
CTCGCTCGGCGTTTCCTTGGGCTCGGCGCGGTGCCGATGCTCGAACAGATAATAGCCGACGCCGAGCGCGACGACGAAGACCGCCGTTCCGGCCGGCTTGAGATATTGGGAGAGGTTCATCGCCGGATTGTCCTGGCCTGGCTCGCGGCCATCCGCGCGCGGCCCGTGGAGAGCGTTTCCCTGAAATAAAGCAGCGTCCCGCAAGCCTGCGGGACGCGCGCTGGGAGCGAGACTTTACACCACATCACGACTTGTCACTTCAAAGGATTACGTCGTGCTCACTTCGATGCGGTGGTCTTGTTTTCCATGTTGACGACCTGCACGCGACGGTTGACCTCCGCCATCGGCTGGGCCGGGTCCTTCAGCTTGCTCTTGCCGTAGCCGACGGTGACGAGGTCGGTCGCGGAGATGCTGTACTTGTCGACCAAATAGCGCTTGATCGAATCCGCGCGGCGCTCCGACAGATCCTGATTATAGCTCTCGCCGCCGGCGGCATCAGTGTGGCCGGCGACCACGAAGGTCGAGCCTTTCAGGTCGGGGCTGGTCAGCGCGCGGCCGAGCGCCTGGACCGAGGCAAGCGATTTGGCGCTGATATTGGCCGAGTTGTAGTCGAACGTGATTTCCAGATCGATGTTCGGCTTGTCCTTGGCCGCCGACGCGATTTCTTCGCGCTCGGTCGATGAAAGCGACCTTGTCGAGCGGCCGCGCACGGACTGGATCAGCTTGGTCTCCGTCGCACTCGGTGCTGGATCGGCCTGCGGAGCGATCGAGAGGCCGCGGGTCAGCGGCTTCTTCGGCGGCGGCGCCAGCGCGCGGACGATCTCGTCCTCGGTGACGTTCTTGCTGTTGCCGTCGTCGCCCGCGAATGCCAGCGGGATCGTCAGCGACAGCGCGGCGCCGACGGTGATGATGGACAGGATTGCGGTAAGTCCCTTTGCAGCCAATCTCATAGCCAGTCCCTCCTGCGCAGCCAGCTCGCGTCGTTCCAAAATCCCTGCAATAAGCCCCCGAAGGGACGGCCTGCGGCATCCGTTCGATTAGTCTTCGCGGGGCCGCCGCGGGTTCGAGGCACACCGGCCTCGATTCAAAAAAATATCAACGCACTCCGTAGCTTGCGAATTCCTGAACAATGTTCGGGTCCATCGCCTTGGCATTGGCGATGTCGAGTGCACCTTCCTGGGCCGAGCCGTTGCGCTGCTTGGCGATCCCGCGTCCGAACAGCGAGGAGGTCAGGCGCGGATTGATCCTCAGGGCTGCCTCGAAATCGGCGATGGCGTTCTTGACCGCCCCCGATTTCAGATTGACGAGCCCCCGGCTGTCCAGCGCGTCGACGAAGTTCGGCCGCAGCCGCAGGGCCTCGTTGCAATCCTTCAGCGCGCCCTGGAGGTCGCCGACCACGGTGCGGGTCCAGCAGCGATTGTTCAGCGCCTCGACGTCCTTCGGGTTGATCCGGAGCGTCTCGTCAAAATCCTTGATGGCCAGGCTGTAGGCGCCCTTGCTGGCATAGACCTGGCCGCGCCGGTAAAGCGCGTTCACGTCGTCCGGATTGGCCGCGATCTTGGCGGTCAGCCCCTTGATGGTGGGGTCCTCGGCCAGGACGGCCGCACTCGGCCCGCTCTCCATGCTCGGAGCGGTGACGGGGTCGGCCGGAATCACGGGCGGAGGCGGCGGCGGTGCAGGAGGCAAGGCAGCCTCGACCTGCGGCTTCGGTGACGGAGCCGGTGCTGCGACTGTGTCGGCCGGTTTCGGCGGCACAGGCGATGGTGCGGGCGGAGCCGGCGGCGGGTTATTGGCGACGGCCGGCGGCGCGGGAGGCGGGGGTGGCGGGGTCATTGTCGGGCGCGACCCGCCGGCCCCTGGAATGAACGAGAAATCCTCGGCCAGTGATGAGGATATCCACGGCACCTGCTCGCCCCGCGAGGCACGGGTGACGCCCATCTTGGTGCGGTTCAGCGTCTCCTCGGCCATCAGGTCGGGGACGCGGATTTCCTTGAGGAGTTCCTGGACGAACAGGCTGTGCTCGCCGCCGGCGTCCGAGACTACTGACGCCAGCGCCGCCGAATACATCACCAGCGTGCCGTTCGGCGCGATGACGGGGGTGAGGCCGGCCGAGAAGCTGCGGAACCGGCGCTCGAACGGGTTGCGCCTGGAGGCGTCGACCAGCGCGATCTTGACGCCGGCGCCGCGAGTATTGAGCTCGCCAAGCACGGTCTCGAGGCTGATGCCGTCGCGGCGCACGTCGGATTCGGTCCAGATCTGCGCATCGATCGGCAGCAAATAGCTCTGCCGCGCGGACTGGATGCCGAAGCCGCTGAAGAACACCAGTGCCACCGACCCGGGCTTGATCTTGCCGTAGAGCTTGTCAAAGGCGCGGCGCATGCCGTCGCCGGTCAGGTTCTCACCGATCTCGACGGAAAAGCCGTCGCGCTTGAGCTCGTCGGCGACGTCGCGCGCGTCGTTGAGCGGTTCCTTCAGGGGAGCGTCCGCGTCCGGATATTTGGCATTGCCGATGACCAGCGCAAAGCGATCGCCGGCCGCAAGCGACGAAGCGGTCGGGACGAGCGACACGAGCAAGGACAGAACGAAAAGCAAGCGAATTTTCATAATGAGCGCGATCCAGCCAAAAAGGCGCCGTTTCCAGCTTGCGCCGCGGCGACCTTAACTTACGCAATGTGCATTATCAAACCGGGGAAGGGGGGCGTCAACCGCTTGCAGATTCGGCGCTATCGCGACAATCGACCGCGACGCATGGGCGTGTCGCGGGGGGAATAATCGGGCGGTCATGATTGCACGCGATGCATTCTGGTTGTCATTGCGGCTGCACGTTAGGGCAGCCATGGCGACAACAATGTGATTGGTCTCACATTGCGGACGGGCCTCCTTCGCAACCTCCGATGTTTGACCTTTGCGGCGGACGATGGCTTGGTGCGGTCAATCGTTCCTGAAGGTCCACCCAGAAAAAGCGCAAGATCAAAACTATGGGAAACGCCTACGAAATCTACGCACTGCGCTACGCGACGATGTCGCCGCGCACACCCCACATGAACTTCCTCGCGCCCGACCCGCATGACAGCGCGGCGCAGGATCTCGACTATTTCGTCTGGCTGATCCGCGGCGACGGCCGCGACATCCTGGTCGATACCGGCTTCAATGCCGAGGAGGCGGGCTTGCGCGCGCGCAAGCTGACGCTCAATCCGGTCGACGCGCTGGAGCGCTTTGGTGTCGCGGCAGCGAGCATTCGCGATATCATCGTGACGCATCTGCACTACGACCATGCCGGCAATCTCGACCGCTTCCCGAACGCGCGCTTCCATCTCCAGGAACGCGAGATGGCTTACGCGACGGGGCGCTGCATGTGCAACGGACTGCTGCGACATCCGTTCTCGGTCGAGCACGTCACCCAGATGGTCCGCCATGTCTATGGCGAGCGCGTCAATTTCTATTCCGGCGACGGCGAGGTCGCGCCCGGCGTCACCGTGCACCGCGTCGGCGGTCATTCGGACGGCCTGCAGGTGGTGAAGGTCGAGACTGCGCGCGGGCCGGTGGTGCTGGCGTCGGATGCCGCGCACTATTACGCCAATCTCCAGCGCAGGAGCCCATTCCCGATCGTCTACAATGTCGGCGACATGGCGGTTGGCTGGGAGACGATCGAGCGTCTCGCTGGCCATCCGGACCGGTTCATTCCCGGCCACGATCCGATCGTGACCGAGATCTATCCGCGCGCCAGCGACGGCGATGTCTGGGCCCTGCATTTGCCGCCGTCGCGGTCGTTCGCGAAGTGATCAATACGCCTGCTTGGCGTCGGCCTCTTCGCTGGTCTGGATCAAATCGAGGCTCTGTTCGATCTTGCCGAGCAGCGTCGACAGCTGTTTGCGCTCCTGCGCCGAGAGGCAGGCGAGGATCTCGTCTTCCCGCCGCAGCAATTGCGGAAACAGCTCCTCGTAGAGCGTGCGGCCTTTCCTTGTCAATCGCAGGCGGAATTCGCGGCGGTCGGCTTCGTTCTCGACGCGCTCGATCAAACCCTGGTGCAGCAACATGGTCACCGCGCGGCTGATAGTGGATTTGTGCGTGCGGGTGCATTGCGCGACGTACTGCGCGCTGCAGGCATCGTTGCGGAAGCCGAGCGTCGCGATCACGCGCCAGGCCGGGATGTCGAGGCCGTGACGTTCCTGATATTCGACCGCGAGCGCGGAACTCACCTCCGCGGCGAGCCGGTTGAGGCGGAACGGCACGAACCTGAATAGGTCGAGCCGGGTTTTGGGCCGCGCTGAAGCCTCATCGGCCTCGCGTGTCTTCAGCGCGATGTCGCTGGATGTCCTCGCCAAGGAGAGCGCTCCGATTTGCAGTTGACGGCCGGCCGGCTCCGGTCCAAAATAGTTGCACGTGAGACTATTAGCAGATCAGGCCTCTCCTGACCAGAGCCGAGGTTAGCGCATGGCGAAGGCCAATACGCATCAGGCTAAAACCCAGTTCGGCTATCGCCGCCACCCCGATCAGGATCGTTCTGGCCAGAGCGCGGCCGAGCATCCCGTGGTGGTCGTCGGCGCGGGGCCGGTCGGGCTGTCGTTGGCGATCGACCTTGCCCAGCGCGGCCAGCCCGTCGTCCTTCTGGATGACGCCGACCGCATCGGAGAGGGCTCCCGGGCGATCTGCTTCTCGAAACGTTCGCTGGAATATTGGGACCGGCTCGGCGTCGGCGATCGCATGGTCGACAAGGGCGTGGTCTGGAGTGTCGGCCGCATCTTCCACGGCGAGCAGCAGCTCTACCAGTTCAATCTGCTGCCGGAGGACGGTCACAAGCGGCCGGCCTTCATCAATCTCCAGCAATATTACGCCGAGGCCTATCTGGTCGACCGCATCAGCGAGCTGCCCGAGATCAACCTGCGCTGGCGCAACAAGGTGACGGCGCTCGAGCGCCGCAACGGTTCCGTTGCGCTGACGATCGAGACCCCGGAGGGTGCCTACCGCCTGCACGCGCAATATGTCGTCGCCTGCGACGGCGCGCGCTCTTCGCTGCGGCAGATGGTGGGCGCCGACTTCGCGGGACAGGTGTTCGAGGACCAGTTCCTGATCGCCGACGTCAAGATGACCGCGGAATTCCCGACCGAGCGCTGGTTCTGGTTCGATCCGCCTTTTCATGCGGGACGTTCGGCGCTGTTGCACCGACAGCCCGACGATGTCTGGCGCATCGACCTCCAGCTCAACCGCTATGCCGACCCCATCGTCGAGAAGAAGCCCGAGAACGTGCGGCCGCGAATTGCGCGCATGCTCGGCCACGACAAGTTCGAGTTCGAGTGGATATCGCTCTACAAGTTCCAGTGCCGGCGGATGGACCGCTTCGTCCATGGCCGCGTGATCTTTGCAGGCGATTCCGCGCACCAGGTCTCGCCTTTCGGCGCGCGCGGCGCCAATTCGGGACTCGAGGACGCCGAGAATCTCTCCTGGAAGCTCGACCGCGTGCTGCGCGGCGCTTCACCCGCGAGCCTGCTCGAGAGCTATCATGTCGAGCGCAGCCTGGCTGCCGACGAGAACATTCGCGAATCCACCCGCTCGACCGACTTCATGGCACCGAACTCGCATCAGGAAGCGCGGCTGCGTAAGGCGGTGCTGTCGCTGGCCAAGGAAACGGAGTTCGGCAAGCGCATGGTCAATGGCGGGCGGCTCTCGGTGCCGTGCAGCTATGACTCGCCGCTGTCATCGCCGGATGCGGATGCGTGGCGCGGTGGTCCGCTCCCGGGTTGTTCGATGCTCGATGCTCCCGTTACGACGCCCAAGGGCGAGCAAGCCTATTTGACGGATGCGTTCCGCAAGGGTGGGACAGACTTCACCTTGCTTTCGTTCAGCAACGGCGCGGCGATTGAGGCGCCGGTTGGTGTGAAGGATATCCGCATCGGCAGTGAGGACGGGCTCGCAGATCCGGCAGCGCTCACCGCAAAGCGCTATGATGCGGAACCAGGCTCAGCCTACTTACTCAGGCCGGACGGCTACGTTGCGGCGCGCTTCCGGCGTCCAACGCGCGAAGCGATTGCGACCGCGCTGTCGCGGTCTCAAGGCTTGAATTGAGGATTCGCATGCCGCTCTCCACCAGCTCCAACTTCGCGCGACCCGACGACGCCTTTCGTGCCATCGTGGAGGCGCATCGTGGCTTCACCGACGAGCAAAGCGCCGACTTCGACGCGGCGCTGGTGCTGATCCTCGCCAATCACATCGGCGATATCGACGTGCTGCGGGAGGCGATCCTCCTCGCCAGGCGGCGCATGATCGACGGCCAGCAGCAGCAACAGCAGCAACAACAACAGCAACAACAATAATCCCAAAGACTTGAAGGATGAATTGATGGCGAAGAACTTCGCATCCACCGGCGACCTCTCCGAGAAGAAGATCACTTTCTCCGAGATCGGCACCGATCTCTACGCCTTCACCGCCGAGGGCGATCCGAACACCGCGATCATCGTCGGCGACGACGGCTGCCTGGTGTTCGACGCGCAATCGACGCCGGCGATGGCCAACAAGGTGATCGAGCGCGTCCGTACCGTCACCGACAAGCCGATCAAATATGTCGTGCTGTCGCATTATCACGCCGTGCGCGTGCTCGGTGCCTCCGCCTACAAGGCGCAGGGCATCGTCGCCTCGCAGGAGACCTATCGTCTGATCGAGGAGCGTGGCCAGCAGGATTGGGATTCCGAGTATGGCCGCTTCCCGCGGCTGTTTCAGGACGCATCGAGCATTCCCGGCCTGACCTGGCCGACGCTGACCTTCGAAGGCGAGATGTCGATCTATCTCGGCAAGCGCGAGGTGCGCCTGATGCAGCTCGGCGCCGGCCACACCTCCGGCGACATCGTCGCCTGGGTGCCCGATGCCGAGGTGATGTTCTCCGGCGACCTGATCGAATACCATTCGGCCTGCTATTGCGGCGACGCGCATTTGCGCGAATGGCCGCTGACGCTGAACGAAATCCGCAACTTCAATCCCAAGGCGATCGCGCCGGGCCGCGGCGATGCGCTCAAAGGTGTTGCCACGGTGCGTGAAGCCATCGCGATGACGCGCGACTTCGTCACCTCGCTCTATGGCGCCGCTGAAATCTCGGTCGCCAAGGGCCGGACGCTGAAGGAATCGATGGCTGCGACGCGCGAGGTGATGGATCCGAAATTTTCGAGCTTCGCCATCTACGAGCACTGTCTGCCGTTCAACGTGTCGCGCGCCTTCGACGAGGCGTCGGGAATCGACGACCCCGTGATCTGGACCGACAAGCGCGACCAGGAGATGTGGGCCGCCCTGCAAGGAGGAGGATCATCATGAACATCAATACCTCGCCCGATCAGATCATTCGCAGCACGGCCCAGGTCACGCCGGGCTACATGTCCGGCTTTGGCAACAGTTTTGAGACCGAGGCGCTGCCGGGCGCGCTGCCGATCGGGCGCAACTCGCCGCAGCGCTGTGCCTACGGCCTCTATGCCGAGCAGCTTTCCGGTTCTCCCTTCACGGCGCCGCGCGGCTCCAATGAGCGCTCATGGCTCTATCGCATTCGCCCGTCGGTGAAACATTCGGGCCGTTTCGAGAAGGCCGACGGCGGCCTGTGGCGTTCGGCACCGTGCCATGAAAACGATCTGCCGATCGCGCAATTGCGCTGGGATCCGGCGCCGATCCCGAAGGAGGACATGACTTTCCTTCAGGGCGTGCAGACCATGACCACCGCCGGCGACGTCAACGCGCAGGCCGGCATGGCCGCTCATGTCTATCTCATCACCAAGTCGATGGTGGACCAGCACTTCTACAATGCGGACGGCGAGCTGATGTTCGTGCTGCAGCAGGGCAATCTTCGCATCGTCACCGAGTTCGGTCGGATCGATGCCGAGCCCGGCGAGATCGTGGTGATCCCGCGCGGCGTCAAGTTCCGGGTGGAGATTCCGAGCGGACCGGCGCGGGGCTATCTCTGCGAAAACTACGGCGGCGCCTTCACGCTGCCGGAGCGCGGGCCGATCGGCGCCAACTGCCTCGCCAATGCCCGCGACTTCCTGACGCCGGTCGCGCACTACGAGGACAAGGACACACCGACCGAGCTATTCGTGAAATGGGGCGGCGCACTGTTCAAGACGACGTTGCCGCACTCGCCGATCGACGTCGTCGCCTGGCACGGCAATTATGCGCCGTATAAATATGATCTGCGCAGCTTCTCGCCGGTCGGCGCGATCGGCTTCGATCATCCCGATCCCTCGATCTTCACCGTGCTGACCTCGCCGTCGGAGACCCCAGGCACGGCGAATATCGACTTCGTGATCTTCCCCGAGCGCTGGATGGTCGCCGACAACACCTTCCGCCCGCCGTGGTATCACATGAACATCATGAGCGAGTTCATGGGCCTGATCTACGGCGTCTACGACGCCAAGCCGCAAGGTTTCGTGCCGGGCGGCATGAGCCTGCACAATTGCATGCTGCCGCACGGCCCCGATCGCGACGCTTTCGAGCACGCCAGTAATGGCGAGCTGAAGCCGGTCAAGCTAACTGGCACCATGGCCTTCATGTTCGAGACCCGCTACGCGCAGCGCGTCACCGCGCACGCCGCGAATTCCGCGACGTTGCAGGACGACTACGCGGATTGCTGGAAGGGCCTGGAAAAGCGGTTCGATCCGAGCAAGCCGTAGCGATCTTCCCCTCTCCCCTTGTGGGAGAGGGTGGCTCGCCGCGTAGCGGCGAGACGGGTGAGGGGTCTGTCTCCGCGAACAAGCCTCTCTCATTCGGACACGCAGATACAACCCCTCATCCGGCGCTTCGCGCCACCTTCTCCTGCAAGGGGAGAAGGAAAAAGGACCGAGTGAAAAAGTGACAACCCACCCCAACGATCCCAGCCTCCGCTCTTTCATCGACGTCGATCCCGCCTCCGACTTCCCGATCCAGAACCTGCCTTACGGCGTGTTCTCGACCGCGGCCAATCCGACTCAGCGCGTCGGCGTGGCGATCGGCGACTATGTGCTCGATCTCTGGGAACTCGAGCAGGATTCGCGGCTCGACGTCGGGCCGCTCGGCGTGTTCTCGACGCCGTCGCTCAATGCTTTCATGACGCTGGGACCAAAGGTCTGGGCGAAGACGCGGGCGCGGATCAGCGAGCTGTTGCGCCACGATCATCCCGAGCTGCGCGACAACGAGGAGCTGCGCAAGCAGGCTCTGGTGCCGATGCGCGATGCGAAACTGCATCTGCCATTCGCAGTCTCCGGCTACACCGATTTCTATTCGTCCAAGGAGCACGCCACCAACGTCGGCGTCATGTTCCGCGGCAAGGACAATGCGCTGCAGCCGAACTGGCTGCACATGCCGATCGCCTACAACGGCCGTGCCTCGACCGTCGTGGTCTCGGGCACCAAGGTGAAGCGTCCGCGCGGGCAGCTGAAGCCGCCCTCTATCGAGGTGCCGAGCTTTGCGCCCTGCAAGCGGCTCGATTTCGAGCTGGAGATGGGCGTCGTGGTCGGGCAGCCTTCGCCCATGGGCGGGATGCTCACGGAGCAGCAGGCCGAGGAGATGATCTTCGGCTTCGTGCTGCTCAACGACTGGAGCGCGCGCGACATCCAGCAATGGGAGTATGTGCCGCTTGGCCCGTTCCTCGCCAAGGCGTTCGCGACCTCGATCAGCCCGTGGGTGGTGACGCGCGAGGCGCTGGAGCCGTTTCGCCTGAGCGGGCCGGAGCAGGAGCCGGTGCCGCTTGATTACCTCAAGCAGGGCAAGCCGCAGAACTACGATCTCGAGCTCGACGTCTCCTTGCGCGCCGCCGGAGCCAACGCGCCGGCCGGCATCAGCCGCACCAATTTCAAGTACATGTACTGGTCCTCGGTGCAGCAGCTGATGCACCACGCCTCCTCCGGCTGCGCCATGAATGTCGGAGATCTCTTAGGGAGCGGCACCATCTCCGGCCCGGAGAAGAATCAGCGCGGCAGCCTGCTGGAGATCAGCTGGAACGGCACCGAACCGGTCGAACTACCCGGCGGCATCAAGCGGTCGTTCCTGGAAGACGGCGACAGCCTCGTGATGCGCGGCTGGTGCCAGGGCAACGGCTATCGCGTCGGGTTCGGCGAGGTCGAGGGGACGATTCTGGCGGCGGAGTGATTGCCTGCCGGCTATAGGTCAAGGTCAGCCTTATCGAGCTCGGTTCTCATTCGAGCTGAAAAATCGATAATCTGCTGCTTATCGAAATTGCAGTAGGTCGATAGAGATTTGTCGGGGACATGCTGCACCAGCGCTGCGCCGACACGAATTATGTACCTAAGTTCTTCCGGCGTTACTTCAATCTGCATTTGCTAGCGCTTCTCCGGCGGTACGTCGCGTATCCTCGCGCAATGCGCTGCGACATCATCTGGACTGTACTTCAAATGCACCCGCTTGTCCGACGGCACGTGCTTTGTCACACAGACGCCCGGCCGCCATTCCTGCGTCGGCCTGATCGGGCGCGGCGCAAAACCGCCGCCGCAGTTCGGGCAGACGTTGGAGAGTTTCGTCTCCACGCAGTCCGCACAGAACGTGCATTCATAGGAGCAGATCCGCGCATCGGTTGCGTTCGGGGGCAGGTCGCGGTCGCAATATTCGCAGTTCGGTCGAAGCTGAAGGGCCATGGCTCAGTCTCCGCAGATTGGCCGGGATCATCGCAGATCGCGCGCGCAGCGCGAATGCCGGATTTCCCTCGATTTCAGCCGGGTTTGATTTCCTTCAGCGGCAGACGCGTGCTTTCCTTCAGCCGGTCGAGCACGATCGAAGAGCGCACATGCGCCACGCTCTGGTGCGGCATCAGCACGTCGTTGACGAGATTGGAGAGACCCTTCAGGTCGCGCAGTACGGCTTTCAGCACATAGTCGGCGTCGCCGGTGAGCGAATAGGCCTCCTGGATCTCGTCGATTCGATTGACCAGCGTTCGGAAGCGTTTCGAGTTATCCGGTGAGTGGGTCGCCAGCGTCACCTGGATGAAGGCGACCACGCCGAAGCCCAGCGCCTCGCTGGAGAGATCGGCATGATAGCCTGAGATCACCTTCTCCTCCTCCAGCCGCATCCGTCGCCGCGAGCATTGCGAGGCCGAGAGGCCTGCGAGGTCGGCCAGTTCCTGGTTGGTGAGGCGGCCGTCGTCCTGGAGCGCGCCCAGGATCTTGAGGTCGAAGGCATCCACCAAAGTCATGCGCGGTTTACCCATTTTATGCACGGACCGTGCACAACATAGCCAAACAGCTTCCCATTTGCACGCTCATTGCAGGCGTCGTGAAGGATAGTTCCTCTCAACAGCAATTTGGGAGAGCAGCATGGGTCCGTTTCCGCACGATGCACCGCCGGCCACGATCACCGCCGATAATCCGATGGGCACCGATGGGTTCGAGTTCGTTGAATATGCGCATCCCAATCCTGAAGAGCTGCACGCGCTGTTCAGGCTGATGGGCTATGCGCCCGTCGCGCGCCATAGAACGAAGACGATCACGGTTTATCGTCAGGGCGATATCAACTATCTGGTCAACGAGGAGCCCGGCACTCACGGTCACGATTTCGTCGCCGCGCACGGCCCCTGTGCGCCGTCAATGGCGTTTCGGGTCGTCGATGCGAAGAAGGCCTATGACCGCGCGATTTCACTCGGCGCCGAACCTGCGGATGTGTCCTCCGCGCAGAAGACGCTCGATGTCCCCGCGATCAAGGGCATCGGCGGCAGCCTGCTCTACTTCGTCGATCGCTACGGCGCCAAGGGTTCGGCCTATGACGGCGAGTTCGAATGGCTCGGCGCGCGCGATCCGCGGCCTGCCGGCGCCGGCCTGTTCTATCTCGATCACCTCACCCACAACGTCCATCGCGGCCGCATGGATGTCTGGACCGGTTTCTACGAAAAACTCTTCAACTTCCGCCAGATCCGCTTCTTCGACATCGAGGGCCGCGCCTCGGGCCTGTTCTCGCGCGCACTGACAAGCCCGGACGGCAAGATCCGGATTCCGATCAACGAGGATGCCGGCAATTCCGGCCAGATCGAGGAATATCTCAGTATCTATCGCGGCGAAGGCATCCAGCACATCGCCTGCGGCTGCCGCGACATCCACCGCACCATCGAGGACTTGCGCGAAGCGGGCCTGCCCTTCATGCCGGCGCCGCCCGCGACCTATTTCGAGCGGATCGACGCGCGGCTGCCGAAGCATGGCGAGGACGTCGCGCGGCTTCAGAAAAACGGCATCCTGATCGACGGGGAGGGCGTGGTCGACGGCGGCCAGACTAAGGTGCTGCTGCAGATCTTCTCGGCCAATGCGATCGGCCCCATCTTCTTCGAGTTCATCCAGCGCAAGGGCGACGACGGTTTTGGCGAGGGTAATTTCAAGGCGCTGTTCGAGTCGATCGAGGAGGATCAGATCCGGCGTGGGGTGTTGAAGGTGGATGCGGCGTAGGCGCGCGACCTATAGGCACGCCGCAGCGTCAAACACAGCCGTCGTCCTGGCGAAAGCCCAGGACCCATTACCCCATGGAGCGGTCGGTGGGCGGACTGGTAACTCCGAGTCTTCGTCAAACCACGTTTGGTGGCTATGGGTCCTGGCTTTCGCCAGGACGACCCGGAGTGTGATGCGACAGCGGAGGCCTTAACGCTCCGCCCACGCCCTCGTCACCGCGCCGATCTCGGCCACTTCCGGCTCTCGCACCGCCGATGGGGTCCGCGAAAAGCGTGGCGCCGGCGCCGGCTGCTTCACGCCGTGGCGCTCGACGAAGACGTTGCGGGCGACCATGTGCGGATGCTCGGTCGCTTCCGACATGGTCAGCACCGGCGCAAAGCAGATGTCGGTGCCTTCCATGATCTTGCACCAGTCCTCGCGCGTCTTGCTCTTGAATACCGTCTTCAATTTTTCCTTCAGCGCGGGCCAGGCCTTGCGGTCCATCTGCGCGTCGAAGTCGGCGTCGGTCAGGCCGGCGTGTTCGCGCAGCAACGCGTAGAACTGCGGCTCGATCGAGCCGATCGAGACGAAATGGCCGCAGGCACATTCGTAGACGCCGTAGAAATGCGCGCCGCCGTCAAGGAAGTTCTCGTTGCGGCCTTCGGTCCAGCGGCCGAGCGCGGTCATGTCGAAGAAGAACGACATCAGCGATGCCGCGCCGTCGCACATCGCGGCATCGACGACCTGGCCCTTGCCTGACCGCGAGCCCTCCAGCAGCGCCGCGAGCACGCCGACCACGAGGTAGAGCGCGCCGCCGCCGAAATCGCCGACCAAATTGAGCGGCGGCACCGGCGCTTCCTTCGTGCCGATCGCGGCGAGCGCGCCGGTGATGGAGATGTAGTTGATGTCGTGGCCGGCGGCGTTGGCGAGCGGGCCTTGCTGGCCCCAGCCGGTCATGCGGCCGTAGACCAGCTTTGGATTGCGCGCGAGCACCACGTCAGGCCCGAGGCCGAGCCGCTCCATCACGCCGGGACGAAAACCCTCGACCAGTGCGTCGGCATTCGCAAGCAGATCGAGCACCTCCGCGATCGCCGCCTTGTCCTTGAGGTCGAGCTCGACCACCTTGCGGCCGCGGCCTGCGACCGACTTCATGTTCTTCCTGGCGCCGACCCGATCGAGCGTGACGATTTCGGCGCCCATGTCGGCCAGCATCATGCAGGCGAACGGGCCTGGTCCAATGCCGGCGAATTCAACGATGCGGAAACCTGCGAGCGGGCCGGAGGTGCGGACGGAGGAGTTTTGGGCTGATTGATCGAGCACGTGTTTGTTTCCTCGGATCCAAGGCGCATATTGCCGATGGTCGGCAAGCGCCGAGGCGTTGCTCTGCGGGGCGAGTTAATTGGCCGATTAACTTTTCTCGCCTCCACGCCAGTGAGGCAAGCGCTTTTCACCCGCACGGCCAAATAAAACGGCGCGCACCGAAGTGCGCGCCGCGGAAAATTTGTGTTGAGGCGCTAAGGCGCGATGATCAGCGAGCGGCAGCCACCGCGCGCTGCGCCATCACCTTGATGAGGTTGGCGCGGTACTCCGCCGTTCCGTGGATGTCGGCCAGCAGATTGCTCGCCGAAATGCTCACGCTGTCGATCGCCGACGGCGACCAATTCGCCTTCAGCGCCGTTTCGATGGCCGGGACTCGCATCACGCCGCTTTGCGAGGCGCCGGTGGCGGCCACCTGAACCTCGCCCGACTTCGTCTGCGCGACGAACACGCCGGTCAGCGCGAAGCGAGACGCCGGGTGGCGCATCTTTTCGTAGCCTGCCTTCGCCGGAACCGGGAACGACACGGCGGTGATGAGCTCGCCGTCTTCCAGCGCCGTCGTGAACAGGCCCTGGAAGAAGTCATCCGCCGTAATCGACCGCTTGTTGGTCTTCACGGTGGCGCCGAGCGCGAGCAGCGCGGCCGGAAAATCCGCGGCAGGATCGTTGTTGGCGATCGAGCCGCCGATCGTGCCGCGATAGCGCACGGCGGGGTCCCCAAGCACCGAGGTGAGATAGGCGATTGCGGGGATCGCCTTCTTCACATCGGCATTCTGCATGATGTCGAAATAGGTCGTGCCGGCTTTGATGGTCAGCACGTCGCCCGAGAGTTCGACGCCTTGCAGCTCCTTGATCTTGCCGAGGTCGATCACGTCGGACGGACTGGCGAGGCGTTGCTTCATCACCGGCAGCAGCGTCTGGCCGCCGGCGAGGAACTTTGCTTCGCTGCTCTTGGAGAACAGGGCGACGGCCTCGTCGACCGAGGACGCGCGATGATAAACGGTCTGGTACATCTTCGTTCCTCCCTTAAGCCGCGTGGATCGTGCGCCACACCCGGTCCGGGGTTGCGGGCATTTCCAGATTGTTCTTGCCGATCGCATCCGTGATCGCGTTGATCACGGCCGCTGACGCGCCGATCGCGCCGGCCTCACCGCACCCTTTGATGCCGAGCGGATTGCCCGGGCACAGCGTCGTGGTGTGGGAGAGGTTGAACGAGGGAACGTCGTCGGCGCGCGGCATGGCGTAGTCCATGAACGAGGCCGTGACCGGCTGCCCGCTGGCGTCGTAGATCGCGTGCTCGAGCAACGCTTGTCCGATGCCTTGCACGAGACCGCCATGGACCTGGCCCTCGACGATCATCGGGTTGATCAGCCGGCCGAAATCGTCGGCCGCGACAAAGTTGACGAAAGACGTCTTGCCAATGCCGGGATCGACCTCGAGCTCGCAGATATAGGTGCCGGCCGGGAAGGTGAAATTGGTCGGGTCGTAGAAGGCGCTTTCCTTCAGGCCCGGCTCCATCCCGTCAGGCAGATTGTGCGCGGTGTAGGCCGCGAGCGCGACCATCGGGAAGGCGATCGCCTTGTCGGTTCCGGCCACCTTGAACTCGCCGTTCTCGATGACGATGTCGCCTTCCGAAGCTTCCAGCGCATGCGCGGCGATCTTCTTGGCCTTGGATTCCATCTTCTCCATGGCTTTCAGGATCGCGGTGAGGCCAACGGCGGCCGAGCGCGAGCCGTAGGTGCCCATGCCGAACTGCACCTTGTCGGTGTCGCCATGGACGATCGAGACCTGGCTGATGGGAACGCCGAGCCGCTCCGCGACGAGCTGGCAGAACGTGGTCTCGTGACCCTGGCCGTGGCTGTGCGATCCCGTCAGCACCTCGATGGTGCCGACCGGGTTGACGCGGACTTCGGCGGACTCCCAAAGACCGACGCCGGCGCCCAGGCTGCCGACGGCCTTCGACGGCGCGATGCCGCAGGCCTCGATGTAGCAGGACACGCCGATGCCACGCAGCTTGCCGTCGGCCTTCGCCTTGGCCTTGCGCCCGGCAAAGCCGGCATAGTCGATCGCCTTCATCGCGGCATCGAGCGAGGCGTTAAAGTCGCCGGTGTCATAGGCCATGATCACGGGCGTCTGGTGCGGGAACTGGGTGATGAAGTTGGTCCGGCGCAACGCTGCCGGATCGACCTTCAACTGCCGCGCCGCCGTTTCCATGAGACGTTCGATCAGATAGCTCGCCTCGGGGCGGCCGGCGCCGCGATAGGCGTCGACCGGCGTGGTGTTGGTGTAGACCCCGACCACCTCGGCATGGATCGCCGGGATGTTGTACTGGCCCGACAGCAGCGTCGCGTAGAGATAGGTCGGCACCGACGACGAGAACAGTGACATGTAGGCGCCGAAATTGGCGTAGGTCTTCACCTTCAATCCGGTGATCTTGTTGTTGGCGTCGAAGGCCATCTCGGCATGGGTGACGTGGTCGCGGCCATGCGCATCGGTGAGGAAGGCCTCGGTCCGGTCGCCGGTCCATTTCACGGGACGGCCGACTTTCTTCGAGGCCCACAGCGCCACCATCTCTTCGGGATAGATGAAGATTTTCGAGCCGAAGCCGCCGCCGACGTCAGGCGCAATCACGCGCAGCTTGTGCTCGGGTGCGATGTTGTAGAACGCCGACAGCACGAGGCGGGCGACGTGCGGATTCTGCGACGTCGTGTAGAGCGTGAAGTGCTCTTCCGCCGAATCGTAATCGGCAATCGCCGCGCGGGGCTCCATTGCGTTCGGCGCGAGACGGTTGTTGGTGACGTCGAGCTTCACCACGTTGGCGGCCTTGGCGAAGGCGGCATCGGTGGCGCCCTCGTCGCCGATCACCCAGTCATAGACCTGGTTGCCGGGAGCTTCGGGATGCAGCTGCGGCGCGCCGGACTTGATCGCGGCGTGAACGTCGGCGACCGCGGGCAGCTCTTCGTAGTTCACGACCACGGCTTCGGCCGCGTCGCGTGCGAGATTTTTGGTCTCGGCGATCACGACTGCGACCGCCTGACCGACGAAGCGCACCGTCTCCGGCGCCATCGCCGGCCATGCGCCCATCTTCATCGGGCTGCCGTCCTTGGAGGTGATGGCCCAGCCACAGATGAGGTTGCCGACCTTGTCGTCGACGATCTCCTGGCCCGTCAGCACCGCGACCACGCCCGGCATCTTCAGCGCGGCGGAGGAATCGATCCCCTTCACCCTGGCATGCGCGTGCGGGCTGCGGATGAAATGGGCATGGGTCATGCCCTGCAATTTGATGTCGTCGACGTAGCGGCCCTTGCCGGTAATGAAACGCTTGTCTTCCTTGCGCACGACGCGCGCGCCAATGCCTTCAACACCCATGTCTGGTCCTCCCGACCGGAATTTGCCTTGACCGCGCTTTCCCTCGAAAGCGGCGGCGATGGTTTTTGTTTCGAGGCGCGCCGATTACTCGGCCGCCTGCGAGACCTTCATGCGGCCTGCCGCGTCCAGTACGGCTTTGACGATGTTGTGGTAGCCGGTGCAGCGGCAGATATTGCCTTCGAGCTCGTGGCGGACGGTGGCCTCATCGAGCTGGCCGCCATGGCGGTGCACGATGTCGATGGCCGACATGATCATGCCGGGCGTGCAATAGCCGCACTGCAGACCGTGATTGTCGCGGAAGGCTGCCTGCATCGGGTGCAGCTCGTCGCCCTTGGCGATGCCTTCGATCGTGGTGATGCTGGCGCCGTCGGCCTGGCCCGCGAGCATGGTGCAGGATTTGACCGCCTTGCCGTCCATATGGACGACGCAGGCGCCGCACTGGCTGGTGTCGCAACCGACATGGGTTCCGGTGAGGTTGAGGTGGTCGCGCAGCAGCTGAACCAGCAGCGTGCGGTCCTCGACGTCGACGGCAACAGCCTTGCCGTTCACCGTCAGTTTGACTGTAGACACGTGAGTACCTCCCGAATGTTTATAGTTATTCCAATTAGAGACAGCGCGAACGGAAGTTTGCAACTGGGATTTTACAGGCGGCGCGTCATGGAAAGGTCATCGTGACGGTTGTCGCGGGTGGGCGATTCGGTCGCGATGCCCCGTGCCGCCGCCAGCGCGTGGCGCGACTTTGCAAGGAGCCTTCGAAAACGATGCACGCTTCGGTCAGCGGCGGGCTTAATTCAACCGCCGGTGCGAGGCGCTGGTCCTGAACGTGGGGTCCTCGCGCGTCATGTCTCCCTTTGATGTCTTGTTCGTTGACATGAATAGGAGCACGCGCTTGCACTATTGTAATCGCGATCTTGGTAGTAGGCGGTAGCAAGCTAAGTCATTGATTTTGTTCGTGGCGGTGCAGCGCAGCTGTGCTGGCCAGATGCCGGCGAGCCGCGCCGGCCGGGGCCTCCCAGGACCCCGACCGTGGGGCCGAAGGTCGGTCCGGTGAAGGCGCCGCGCGGGCGGCATCGCGCCTTTGCCAGGATGGGCCAAGTCCGGCTCGGAAACGATCGCCTGGCGTCACCGTCCTGCACGGCGAGACCGACGCGCAGACCGGCGGCAAGTTCGCTCGCGCCCGATCGACCCCACGTCGCGAAAACCTGCCGCGAACGTCTTCGAAAACTTCGCGATGGTGGTAGCGCCATCATCGTGACCGATGCACGCGAAGCCGGATGGGAGCGGCCCGATTGTGTCGCGGTGCGCCCACATCCGACGGCTCGTTTCGAGCTGCAAGCAGGGACAAGACGCAAGTCTGAACAACGAGATGAGCGGCGCAACTCGCTAATGATCCGCACTACTACCTTCCGCCTATACTAAGCGCGAAACGGCGATGCTGTAATTTCAAACGATGGCTCGCAGACAAACTGCGCATCACGAGCGCAGCGCGCTCAAGCGCCCAACATGGCGTGCACAACAACATCGCGGAGGGAATACATGACCTTTGGAACGAAGGGCTTCTTGGCTGGCATCTCGATGATTGCGATGCTGGCCGCCGCTACGCCGGGCGTTCGCGCCAACGACTCCCTGCTCAAGGCGCAATCCGATTCGAACCAGTGGGCCGTTGCCGGCCACGACTACGGCAACACGCGCTTCAGTCCGCTGAAGCAGATCAACACCGAGAACGCCGGCAAGCTGACGCTCGCCTATTCGTTCTCGCTGGCGTCGCTGCGTTCGAACGAATCCTCGCCGATCGTCGTCGGCAACACGCTCTTTGTTTCGAGCTCCTGGGGCCCGAAATATGTCTACGCGCTCGATGCCGCCACCGGCGCGCGCAAGTGGACCTACGAGCCCGATATTCCCGAGGACGAGCTGCAATACGCCTGCTGCGATGTGAACAATCGCGGCGTCTCCTATGCCGACGGCAAGATCTTCGTCGGTCGCCTCGACGGCAAGCTGACGGCGCTCGATGCCGCGACCGGCAAGACGCTGTGGACGACGAAGGTGGTCGATTACAAGCAGGGTTCGGTCATCACCTCGCCGCCGCTCGTCGTGCGCGACAAGGTCATCACTGGGTTCGGCGGCGGCGAATACGGCGTGCGCGGCTCGCTCCAGGCCTTCGACATCAGCACCGGCAAGCAGTTGTGGCAGACCTACACGGTTCCGTCGCCGGATGAGCCCGGCGGCGACACCTGGAAGGGCGACTCCGCCCAGCACGGCGGCGGCGCGCCCTGGCTGGTCGGCTCCTACGATCCGAAGACCGACACGGTCTATTGGGGCACCAGCAATCCCGGTCCCTGGAATACGGCGGTGCGCTCGACCGGCGACGGCAATTTCGGCAAGCTGACCAATCTCTACACCGCCTCGACGGTGGCGTTCGATCCCAACACCGGCAAGATCAAGTGGCACATCCAGACCACGCCGGCCGATGCCTGGGACTATGACGGCGTCAACGAAGCCGTGCTCGCGGATCTGAAGATCGGCGGCAGCACCGTTCCGGCGCTGATGAAGGCGGATCGCAACGGCTACTTCTTCGTCGCCAACCGCGAGACCGGCAAGGTGCTTTCGGCGGAGAAATACGTGTTCTCCAACTGGGCCAAGAAGTGGGACGTCGCCACGATGCGCGCGGTCGAGGATCCCGACAAGCGTCCCGGACCGAATCATCCCGCCAAGGACATCTGCCCGAACCTGATCGGCGGCAAGAACTGGCAGCCGATGTCGTTCAATCCGCAGACCGGCCTCGTCTACATCCCGTCCAACAACGTCTGCATGGACTGGTCGGTCTCGGACGTCGCCTACAAGCGCGGTGTGTTTTATCTCGGCGCCGAATTCCCGACCAAGGAAGGCCCGGGCGGCTTCCTCGGCGAGCTCGTGGCCTGGGATCCGGTGGCGCAGAAGAAGGTCTGGTCGATCAAGGAAGACCTGCCGTTCAACGGGGGCACGCTGACCACCGGCGGTGGCCTCGTGTTTGCCGGCAACATCCATGGCGATTTCCGCGCCATCGATGCGAAATCCGGCAAGGTGTTGTGGAGCAAGAATCTCGGCTCCGGCATCGGCGCAGGTCCGGTGACCTATCAAGTCGACGGCAAGCAATATGTCGCCATCGTCGTCGGCCGCACCGCTGCGCTGCCGGCGTTCCTGGGCGAGATAGGAAAGAAGATGACGGCCGCAGCCCCCGAGGGCGGTTCGCTCTTCGTGTTCTCCGTCCAGTGAGCACTCGCGCGCGCATCCTCGAGGTGACGGGATACGCGCGCGCCTTTTCCTGACACGAGCTGCGGCATCGGCCGATGCCTGGTGCCGCAGCGCCTGGCTCAACAGAGCTCCGGCCCAATCAAGAGCTACGGGAGACGAGGATGCGTCCGAATCGTTCTGGCATCGGTGCGAGCCGAAATCGCGCCATCGCAGGTCTGCTCGCATGTGCCGCCGCGCTGGTGGTTCCCGCCTTGCTGCATGCGGACGAGGCGCAGCCGCTGCGTCTCTGCGCCGACCCGACCAATCTTCCATTCTCAAGCGATAATCCGTCTCAGCCGGGTTTCTATGTCGAGATCGGGCAGGCCCTGGCGCAGGCGCTCGGCCGGCCGGTCGCCTACGACTGGTACAAATCCTATTTCGGCAAGCGCACCGTGCGTGTCACGCTGCTCGGCAAGCAATGCGACGCCATGATCGGGCTGCCGCGGTCCGAGGATTTCATGGGACCGGCCGTGATCTTCTCCGGCACGGTCGCGAAGGAGGGCTATGGCCTCGTGGCGGCCAAGGGGCAGGTGCTCAACGGCCTCGACAGCCTCCACGGCAAGCGTGTTGCCGTGCAGTTCGCCAGCACGCCGCAAAATTTGCTCGCGAGCCGCGCCGACATCCGGATGGTGACGGTGCTGTCGCCCGAGGAAGGCATGCAGGCGCTCGATCAGGGCAAGGCCGACGTCGCCTTCATCTGGGGCCCGGTCGCCGGCTGGCTGAACAAGACCAGCTACAATGATCGCTATCAGATTCAGCTCACCGAGGGCGAAGGCCTGTCATGGGATGCGGCGATCGGCTTTGCGAAGACATCCACCGAGCTGCGTGATCGCGTCGATGCCGTCCTGCCGCAGCTTCAGGCCACGATCGGCGCGCTCGCGGTCAAATATGGCTTGCCGACCGGCCAGCCGGCTCGCTTCGGTGCGGCCCCAGCGATGCCGGCGGGAACGACCATCGGGGCCGGGCCCGGCGCGACGCAGACCGCCAGTGTGGTCGCCACCGAGACCAAGGGCGACGCGCCCGGCACCGAGGCCGTCGGTTCGGGCAAGGAGATATTCAACGGAACCTGTGCGCACTGCCACGGTCCGGACGCGATCCAGAGCGAGCGGAAGATCGACCTGCGGCTGCTGCGTCATCGCTACGGTGACGATATGCGCGAGAAATTCTGGACCACCGTGCATGAGGGGCGGCCGACCAAGGGTATGCCGGCCTGGAAAGAGGTCTTCACCGACGATCAGTTCGACCACATCTTTTCCTTCCTGCTGACGGTCCAATCCGAATCGAACGACTGAGCGATCTTGACCGAGCGCGATCGGGAGGATGTGGTAGCGTCCGTCCGGCATCATCCCGGCGCCGGACGGCGACCGCATGGATGTGCCGCTTCCGCCGCCGCGGCAGGTGCGCGTGCGATGCAGTGTTGGGAAGGCGCCATGACCAGCTTCCTGATCATCGACGATCATCCGCTGTTTCGCGAGGCGCTCGGCAATGCGGTGCGGCTGGCCTTGCCGGAAGCGCGGATCTTCGAAGCGATGTCGATCGCGGATGCGCTGCATATCCTGTCGGCCGAGCAGGGTATCGACCTTGCGCTGCTCGATCTTTCGCTGCCGGACGCGACCGGCTTCTCCGGCTTTCTGCGCTTGCGCGAGGCCTTTCCGCGCCTGCCGGTCGCCATCGTGTCGAGCGAGGAGGACCAGCGCGTCGTCCGCGAGGCGCTGGCGCTGGGTGCCGCCGGATATCTGCCCAAGTCGACGTCGAAGCGTGAGCTGGCGCAATCGATCGAGGGCGTGCTGAGCGGGTCGGTGTCGGTGCCGAAGGATTTCGTGGCGACGCCGCAGCGGCGGGCCGAGGCCAGCAAGGCGCTCGAGGTCAAGCTGCACGAGCTCACGCCGCAGCAGCTTCGCGTGCTCGACCTCCTGCGTCGCGGCTATCCGAACCGCCAGATCGCCCAGGAGCTTCAGCTCGCGGAATCCACGGTGAAGGCGCATATCACCGAGATCCTGCGCAAGCTCGGCCTGTTCAGCCGCAACAAGGCGATCATCGAAATCGGCAAGATGGAGCTGCCCGATCCGCGCAGCCGGCCTTATGCGCGGCCCGATCGCGGCAGGTCGCAATGACGCGCAGTGTCGTTCTTGACCTGGATCAAGCCGGCTTGGCGGTGCCGAGCCATTCTCAACGCGTTCAATTCGACGCCGGCCCTGGCGGCCTCCTGGGCGAGGTCTTCAGCAAGGTCTTCACAATGGCTCTTACGTGATGCGATTTCTGATCGTCGAGGACCATCCGCTGTTTCGCGAGGCGCTCGAAGGCGCGCTCCGGATGGTGGCGCCCGCGGCCGATATTGTTCAGGCGACGTCGATCGACGGCGCGCTGGAGCAGATCGCGGCGAGCACCGAACTCGACCTGATCCTGCTCGATCTGTCGATGCCGGGCACCACGGGTCTTTCGGGCATCATCCGCATCCGCAAGGCATTTCCCAGAATTCCGGTCGTCATCGTATCCGGGCATCAGGATCGGCAGATCGTGTCCGGCGCATTGTCGCTCGGCGTGTCCGGCTACATCCTCAAATCGTCGTCCAAGCAGGATCTGGCACAGTCGATCGGCGAGGTGCTGCGCGGCTCGGTCTGTGTTCCCGCCGCCTATCGTGGACGGGCCCGGCCGCAACGGGCCTCCGGTCCCGCGCAAGATCTCCTGAAGCGCCTGCACGAGCTGACGCCGCAGCAATTGCGCGTGCTCGAAATGCTCCAGCGCGGCCTGCAAAACAAGCAGATCGCCTACGAGCTGACGATTTCGGAGACCACGGTGAAGGTCCACGTCTCCGAGATCCTGCGCAAGCTCAACGTGCTCAGCCGCACCAAGGCGATCGTCGAAATGTCCAGGATCGACTTCGCGACGCTGGCAGCCGAGAGCCCCACGGCCCATCGCGAGCGGGCACAGCCCGATCCACCCGCGCGGGACTAGCCCAGCAGGAACGACAGCAGTGCCCGCATCTCGGCGGGCTTGATCGGCTTCTTCAGCACCTCGAGGCCGTGGCGGCTCGCTTCCTTTGCAGCCTTGTCGGAGTAGTCGGCGGTGATGATCATGGCCGGCATGTCGAGCTTCAGATGCTGGCGGACATCGGCGATGGCCGACAGGCCGCTCTCGCCGTGATCGAGGTGCAGATCGGCGATCACGGCATCCGGCGCACCGCCGAGCTCGCTGAGGCGCAGCAGCGCATCGGCAGCCGAGCGCGTGGTCGCGACGTCGCAGCCCCAACCTTCCAGCAGCACGGCCATCGCCTCCGAGCCGTTCGGGTCGTTCTCGATCAGCAGGATCTTGGCGCCTTCGAGCCCGCTATAGTGCCGCTCGTCGAGCTTGATCTCGTGCACCTCGTCGCCGACCTCCGCGAGGTCGGTCGGCT
The DNA here is from genome assembly GCF_040547695.1 of Bradyrhizobium sp. JR4.3. Taxonomy (NCBI): domain Bacteria; kingdom Pseudomonadati; phylum Pseudomonadota; class Alphaproteobacteria; order Hyphomicrobiales; family Nitrobacteraceae; genus Bradyrhizobium; species Bradyrhizobium sp. JR4.3. The sequence continues at coordinate 75,671 of NZ_JBEPQF010000027.1, forward strand.
CCAGCTCCAGGGTGAAGGTCGATCCTTTGCCGATCCGGGACGACAACTGCACCCCGTGACCGAGCACGGTTGCGAAACGGCGGACGATGGAGAGGCCGAGCCCGAAGCCGGCCTGGTCGGTCGCGGTTGCTTCGCCGCGCTGGAATTCGCGGAAGATTGCCTCCTGCTGCGCCTGCGCAATTCCAGGCCCGGTGTCGGAGACCTGGACGCAGATGCGGTCGCCCCGCAGCCGGCATCCCATGACGACGCCGCCGCTGCGGGTATAGCGGATCGCATTGGCAAGCAGATTCTGAAGGATCCGTCGCAGCATCATCGCATCCGACCTCACCGCGTGCGGTGAGGTGCGGATGTGCAGGGCAAGCCCCTGCCGCGCCGCGACCGGCTCGAATTCGTTGCGAAGCTGCTCGAACAGGGGCGCCAGCGCGATGGCGCGCACGTCGGGCTTGAGTGCGCCGGCGTCGAGCTTTGCGATCTCCAGCAGCGACCGCAGCAGGTCCTCCAGCATCAGCAGCGAGCGGTCGGCCTGGTCGATCAGCAGGCCCGCTTCCTGCGACTCCATCATTTCGGTCAGCGCCGACAGCGTCAGGCGCGCCGCGTTGAGCGGCTGCAACAGGTCGTGGGTGACCGAGATCAGCACCGATGATTTCAGCGAGCTTGCCGCTTCGGCCTGTTGCTTGGCGCGATAGAGCTCTTCATTGGCGCGCTCGACCGAATGCAGCGCCCCGCGCAACTGGTGAGTCCGGTCGCGAACCTTGTGGTCGAGCGCAATCGCAGTCTCGAACAGCGAGAAGGCGTTGAGCTGCTGGTCCATCGAGCGCTCGACGCGCGACATCAGGGCGGCGTTGATCTTCTTCAGCTTCGCCGCCTCGCGCCGCAACTGGTCGGTCGCATCAGGGCCCTGCCACATGTCCGTCACGACGGGCGCCTTCCGATCGCGACGCCGGTGAAGGTCTGGTTCACATGCATGGAGCCGAACTGCTCGCCATAGGTGTGAAAGCCGACGACTCGGTTCTGCCGGTACAGTTCGGACATGTCGCGGGTGAGCTGGTGCTGCTCGGCGTCGAGCCGCCGGAGCAGGCACTCGAAGCCGATATAGAGCGAGACCTCTCCGATCTGGTCGCGGATTTCGGTGAAGGTGTCGCGGGTCGAGCCGACCAGGCTGCGCGACGTCGCCGCCGTCAGCACCATGCCTTCGTCGATGGCGCAGAAGAAATGCAAGGAGCCGTCCGGTTCGACGCGCTGGATCGACCGCGCGTAATAGGCGCCGCCGACGCGCACCAGCACCGGGTGGGACGCGAAGGAGAACGGATCGAGCTTGGCGTCCAGGATCCCGACCATGCGCGAATATTCCTCGGCCGCTGGCTCCGCGTTCAGCTCCCTGACCGTTCGATTTTCGATGTCGGCTTCGGTGACCACCATCTTCTGCGGACTGGGCTCGAAATTGTCGCACTTGAAAACCCGGAACGGCAGCGAGGTGTTCAACAGGATCAGGAGGGCGGCATTGGTGTGTGCCGTGCCGTCGCAGAACACCCAGGTCTTCTCGAAGCGCATCCCGTCACCCGCGGAGCCGCCGACAACCGGAATGTCGTCGAGCGAGGCATAGATCGCGGACATCACCGCCTCTTCGCGGCGGCACAGGCCGTCGATCAACACCAGGCCGAAGGCATTGCCGCGATCGACTTGCGGGGTGATCCGCAACAGCTCGTGCCGGAGCTCGCCGCCGATTCTACGGCCGTCCTCGACGCGGAAACTGTCGAGGTTGAAAATCGGCCGCACCGCGGCCGAGAAATCGGCACGGCTGAACGCGAGCGCCACGACGCTGTTCTCGTCCCAGCCGTCAGGGGCGAGCTCGCCCGCGGTCGTGCAACCGCAGATCCGGGTCTCATCGAACTGCCGGGTGATCTCGGCGATGAAGCGATGGGGGTCGTAGCGGGGCGAGAGGAAGACCAGGATCAGCGCCAGCTCGTCGGACGGGAGTTGGGCGACGAGCTCGGCCACGGCTTCATCGACGCTCGCAGCCTTCGATTTGGCAACGGCAACGCCAGACGCACCGCCAAACCGAAAATCGGTTTGCCCCACTCGTTTCTCCCCTCGAGGACCAGCCCGGTCTAACGCCAAGTGCCTGATAAGTGTCCGACAAGTTCCCCAAGAGTAAGGCGCTTTCCGGTTGGCCGCAACACGGCCCCCTCGGCCCGGCAAGGCTGAACGAGCGCCGGGAGGACGGATAGTCTCGCCACCCGGGGTGCAGGTCGGCTGGATTTACCGCCTCTTGACGTTTCTGCCTTAATTTTCCGCACAGGTTCGGGAAGGGCTGCTTCCGGGCCGGCTGAGCGTTGCAAGAACAGAGGGTTGGGGGTGGGAATGTCCGGACGTATCGCGTCTTCGTCGAAGCGCACCATAATGCCGACCCTCAGGTTCCGCGCCAAGATCATTCTGGGCTTTGCCGCCGTGCTGGTGATCTCCGCCGGCAGCATGGCTTTCTCCTATTTTGGCTTCGAGCGGGTCTCGTCCGGGGTCGGGTCCTACCGCAGCAGCGTCACCGAGGCCGATCTCGCCCGCAATATCGACCGGGAGCTGCTCGCCTATCGCTCGGCCGTCAAATACTTCGTCGTCACCGGCAAGGAGGACGACGCCAAGACGGCGCTGGACGCGGAGACCGGCCTGAAGAGCGCCATCGACCAGGCGGTCAAGAGCGCCAAGAAGCCGGCGCGCCAGGAGGGCCTGGGCAAGCTCGCCAAGGAGTTCTCCAACTTCTCCGCGACCTTCGCAAAAGTCCTCCAGGCCAAGCGTGACAGCGCGCTGCTGGTGCAGAACCAGCTGATGCGCAACGCCAACCTCCTGAAATACAAGCTCGACGACATCGGTAACAACGCTTCCGATTCCGAGGCGCAGGCGATCGAGTTCGGGACCAAGCAGGTCAACGCCCAATTCCAGACCGCGAACGCGGCGGCAACCAATTTCGTGCTGACATCCGACCAGGCGATTGCGACCAGCGCGCTGGCGCGGCTGAAATTCGTCGAGAACTCGCTCAACGCGGTCTATTCCATGGACGACAAGATCGTCGCCGGCCTGAAGGATGCCAAGGGATTACTCGGTGCCTATCGGGAATCGCTGGAGAAACTGATCGCCAATGCCAAGATGATCGACGATCTCGTCACCGAGATGAGCGGTTCGGCCGGCGCGATCCTTCAGGGTGCTACCGCCATGAAGGCGGACCTCGTTGCCGAACAGCAGCGGCTGGAGTCCGAATCGGAAGCGACCATCGGGAAGACCGAGCAACTGGTGCTGATGCTGGCCGTCGGCGGCACGCTGCTCGGCGCGGTCCTCGCCTTCCTGCTCGGCACCGGCATTTCGCGTCCGATGATCGCGATGTGCAAGGCGATGCGCGAGCTTGCCTCGGGCAATTTCGACGTCGTGCTGCCGGGCCTGGGCCGCAAGGACGAGATCGGCGAGATGGCCGGTGCGGTCGAGGAATTCAAGGTGCAGGCCGTGGCCAAGGCCGAGCGCGACGCCGCCGCCAACGAGGCCCAGAACAAGGAAGCGAGCGCTGCTCGCCGTTCGGAGCTGATTCGTTTCGCCGACGATTTCGAGAGCGCGGTCGGTGCCATCGTCTCCAACGTCTCGGCCTCGGCCGTGCAGCTGGAATCGGCAGCCTCGACGCTGACCCGCACCGCCGAGACCACGCAGAGCCTGTCGAGCCAGGTCGCCGACGTCTCCGAGCAGGCCTCCAGCAACATGCAGTCGGTCGCGACCGCGACCGAAGAGCTCTCGGCCTCGGTCGAGGAGATCGGCCGCCAGGTACGCGATTCCAGCCGCATTGCCGAAAACGCCGTGGTGCAGGCAAAGGAGACCGACAATCGCATCGGCAAGCTCTCGCATGCCGCCCAGCAGATCGGCGAAGTGGTCAAGCTGATCACGGCGATCGCCGAGCAGACCAATCTTCTGGCGCTCAACGCGACCATCGAAGCGGCACGCGCCGGTGAAGCCGGCCGCGGCTTTGCCGTCGTGGCCAGCGAAGTGAAGTCGCTGGCGAGCCAGACCGCGAAGGCCACCGACGAGATCTCGTCGCACATCACGGGCATGCAGGGCGCCACCGCCGAGTCGGTTGCGGCGATCAAGGAGATCGGTGCGACCATCGGCCAGATCTCGTCGATCTCGACCTCGATCGCGAGCGCAGTGGAGCAGCAGGGCGCGGCGACGCAGGAAATCGCGCGCAGCGTCCAGACGGTTGCGCAGGGCACTCAGACCGCTGCCACCGACATCGGCCAGGTCAACCGCGGTGCCGCCGAAACCGGCTCGGCTTCGGAAGAGGTGCTGCATTCGGCCAAGACATTATCGTCCGAAAGCACCCGCCTGCGCGCCGAGCTCGACCGCTTCATGGGGAATATCCGGGCAGCGTGAGGCCCGAAGCGCGCCACGCACTCCGCCGTCGTCCTGGCGAAAGCCAGGACCCATTACCCCAAGGAGGAGTTGTCGGGCGAACTGCTAACCCCGAGTCATCGCCAACTGCTCACTGGGTAGCGCTTGTCCAGGACGACGAGACCCTGCGTCACCTAACCGCCAGTTGCGGCGCCACAAGTTTACCGCCGCTTATCCTTTGCCATTTACCGTGCTCACGCGTCAGGAAGCGGGCTGCTTCCGGGCTGCGCCTGTTTTTCCGCGAATGGAATGGGGTGGGGAATGCCCGTCAAGTCGAAGCCGACCACATCGAAGCTGCTCACCTTGCGTTTTCGCGCAAAAATCATCCTCGGCTTCGTGGCGGTGCTCGCCATCCTCGCCGTCAGCATGGCTTTCGCGTATTTCGGCTTCGAGCGGATCCAGGCCGCCGTGGCCTCCTACCGCTCCAGCGTCGCCGAAGCGGACCTTGCGCGGACGGTCGATCGCGAGCTGATCGCTTACCAGGGGCTGGCGCGGGCCTACACGCTGACCGGCGCGGCGGATGATGAGACCGCAGCCAAAGCAGCCGAAGAGAATCTGAGGGCCGCGATCGCCAAGTCGGCGGCGGCCACCACGGGCGCGGCGCGCCGCGAGCAGGTCGGCAAGCTCGAGGCCGACTTCAAGAGCTTTACCAAGGTGTTCGGCGAGATCATCACGTTGACGCGCGAGAATGGCAAGATCGCGACCGATGAGCTCAACAGCGTCGGCAACAAGATCCGGTTCAAGTTCGACGACCTCGCCGATACCGCGGCACTGGCGGGCCTGAACTCGGTTCAGAGCACGGCCAAGGACATCACATCGCAATACCTTGCGGTCTCCACCTCGGTCAGCGCCTTCGTCGCCAAGCCGGAGCCGAAGACCGCCGACGGCGTGATCGCCCGTATCAAATTCCTGGAGACCTTGCTGGTCTCGATCTATGCCAACGACCAGAAGATCACCGACCGCGTCACCGAGATCAGCAATCTCCTCAAGCAGTACCGCACCTCCTTTTCAAAACTGACCGAGAACGTGAAGGTCATCGTCAAGCTGAACGGCGACATGACCAAGACGGCCGCGTCCATTCTCAAGCTCTCGGGTGAGCTGCGGTCGGAGCTGACGGCGGATCAGCAGCGCATCGAGGTCAACGCCAATGCCACCATCGGCGAGACCGAGCGGCTGATGCTGATGATGGCGCTGGGCGGCCTTGCCGTCGGCGCTGCGCTCGCCCTGATGCTAGGCAACGGCATTTCGCGTCCGATGATCGCGATGTGCAAGGCAATGCGCGAGCTTGCCTCGGGCAATTTCGACGTCGTGCTGCCGGGCCTGGGCCGCAAGGACGAGATCGGCGAGATGGCCGGCGCGGTCGAAGAATTCAAGGTGCAGGCCGTGGCCAAGGCCGAGCGCGATGCGGCCGCCAACGAGGCCCAGAACAAGGAAGCAAGCGCTGCTCGCCGCTCGGAGCTGATTCGTTTTGCCGACGATTTCGAGAGCGCGGTCGGTGCCATCGTCTCCAACGTCTCGGCGTCCGCCGTGCAGCTGGAATCGGCAGCCTCGACGCTGACCCGCACCGCCGAGACCACGCAGAGCCTGTCGAGCCAGGTCGCCGACGTCTCCGAGCAGGCCTCCAGCAACATGCAGTCGGTCGCGACCGCGACGGAAGAGCTCTCGGCCTCGGTCGAGGAGATCGGCCGCCAGGTACGCGATTCCAGCCGCATTGCCGAAAACGCCGTGGTGCAGGCAAAGGAGACCGACAATCGCATCGGCAAGCTCTCGCATGCCGCCCAGCAGATCGGCGAAGTGGTCAAGCTGATCACGGCGATCGCCGAGCAGACCAATCTTCTGGCGCTCAACGCGACCATCGAAGCGGCACGCGCCGGTGAAGCCGGCCGCGGCTTTGCCGTCGTGGCCAGCGAAGTGAAGTCGCTGGCGAGCCAGACCGCGAAGGCCACCGACGAGATCTCGTCGCACATCACGGGCATGCAGGGCGCCACCGCCGAGTCGGTTGCGGCGATCAAGGAGATCGGCGCCACCATCGGCCAGATCTCGTCGATCTCGACCTCGATCGCGAGCGCAGTGGAGCAGCAGGGCGCGGCGACGCAGGAAATCGCGCGCAGCGTCCAGACGGTCGCGCAGGGCACTCAGACCGCTGCCACCGACATCGGCCAGGTCAACCGCGGTGCCGCCGAAACCGGCTCGGCTTCGGAAGAGGTGCTGCATTCGGCCAAGACATTATCGTCCGAAAGCACCCGCCTGCGCGCCGAGCTCGACCGCTTCATGGGGAATATCCGCGCGGCGTAAGGCCCGAAGCGCGCCACGCACTCCGCCGTCGTCCTGGCGAAAGCCAGGACCCATTGCCCCAGCGCGAAGTTGCGGCGCGGGCCGCTAACCCCGAATCATCGCCAAACTGCTCCCTGGGGTAATAGGTCCTGGATCGGCGCTGCGCTTGTCCAGGACGACCTGGCGCTCACTCCCTCCCGAACGCCCGCTTCAGTTCCACCTTTGCCCGCTCCAGCCGGGTGCGCTGCGTCTGCGGCAGCGTCTTGCCGGCGCGGTTGATGTAGAACGTCAGCATCGACAGCGCCGAGCGGTAGGCGCCGGTCTTGCGGCGCGCGCTGTGCTCGGCCGAGCGCTTCAACGAAGCCGCGATTTTCTTCGCGCTGGTCAGCTTGAACACGCCTTGTTTGAGGTCGAGCGCGTCGCTCTCCTTCGTCACGCGCTGTGACCAGCGCTTCGGTGCGGCGCGTCTGGTGCTCTTGCGCGCCGATGTTTTGCGAGAATGTGTCGTCTTTCTGGCATGAGCCATGCGTCAACTCCTTGCGGCTCCACCGAAAACCAGCGGCGCGAGCAGTCGTTCCTGCGGGAACCTGCCCTCGCCGCAGACGTTGTCGCAGGTGGCAGGCGGAATGCCGCACCCCCTTGATCGGATCGCCCCTGTCCACGCCATGTGAACCGGGGCCATGTCCATTGGTCAGATGCAACAACGCGATGGAATTGCAGCGAAGCCTAGCGCCGGACGATGGACCTGTGGTCTCCAAGGCGGTCGCGAAGGCGGCCGCGGGCGACCGCATCATCGAAACCAGCATTCCCGCGCGACTTGACGCGCTGCCGTGGAGCGGGTTTCACACCCGCGTCGTGCTCGCGCTCGGCATCACCTGGATTCTGGATGGCCTCGAGGTGACGTTGGCCGGCGCGCTCTCCGGCGCGCTGAAGCAGAGTCCCTCGCTGCATTTCTCCAATCTCGATCTCGGCATTGCCAATTCCGCCTATCTCGCAGGCGCGGTGCTCGGCGCGCTCGGCTTCGGCTGGCTCACCGACCGCATCGGTCGCAAGAAGCTGTTCTTCATCACGCTCGCGCTCTATCTCTCGGCGACGGCCGCGACGGCTCTGTCATGGAATGTCGCGAGCTACGCACTATTTCGCTTTCTCACCGGCGCCGGCATCGGCGGCGAATATACCGCGATCAATTCGACCATCCAGGAACTGGTGCCGGCGCGCTATCGCGGCTGGACCGATCTCGTCATCAACGGCAGCTTCTGGATCGGTGCCGCGATGGGCGCCGTAGCGGCCATTGTGCTGCTCGATCCCGCAGTGATCGGCCCTGATCTCGGCTGGCGCCTCGCTTATCTCATCGGCGCGGCCATCGGCCTCGTCGTGCTCTTGATGCGGATGTGGATTCCGGAGAGTCCGCGCTGGCTGATGATCCACGGCCGTCCCGACCAGGCCCACGCCATCGTCGACGAGATCGAACGCTCGGTGCTCGGACACGACCAGGATACGACCGATGGCCGCTTCGCCAGGATCCGCCTGAAAATGCGGAGCCACACGCCGATCCGCGAGGTCGTGCACACGCTGTTCTCGGTCTATCGCCAGCGGGCGATGGTCGGCCTCGTGCTGATGATCGCGCAGGCCTTCTTCTACAACGCCATCTTCTTCACCTTTGCGCTGGTGTTGACCGATTTTTACGGCATCAGCGCCGATCATGTCGGCTGGTATCTGCTCCCCTTCGCCGCCGGCAATTTCCTCGGCCCGCTGCTGCTCGGCCGCCTGTTCGATACGCTCGGCCGCCGGACCATGATCATGTTCACCTATGGGGTGTCGGGCCTGTTGCTGGCGCTGTCGGGCTATCTGTTCTCGATTGGCGCCTTGAGCGCGCAGGGGCAGACCATCGCCTGGATGGTGATCTTCTTCTTTGCCTCGCCCGCCGCGAGCGCCGCCTATCTCACCGTCAGCGAGACGTTTCCCTTGGAAGTCCGCGCGCTCGCGATCGCGGTGTTCTACGCGGTCGGCACCGGTATCGGCGGCGTGATCGGCCCCGCATTGTTCGGGGCGCTGATCGACACGGGATCACGCATGAGCGTATTCGCAGGCTACTTGCTGGGGGCGTTCCTGATGATCGCGGCCGCGATCGTGGCGTGGCGCTATGCCATCTCGGCGGAACGCAGATCGCTCGAAGAAATCGCGCGGCCGCTTGCGTCCATGGAGTAGACTATGAAATCGGAACTGGCTGAATTGGATCAGAAGCGCACCATGCTCGACGATGAAGCGCCCGATGCGGTGCCGGTGCCCCACGCGCTCGTGCCGCATCTCAATGAAACAGCGATCCTGCTCGACATCGACGGGACGCTGCTCGACCTGATGCCGACGCCGCGCGAGGTGTGGGTGCCGCCCGGCCTGTCGGAAACGCTGAACCGGTTGACGGAGCGCACCTCGGGCGCACTGGCGATGGTCAGCGGCCGTTCGCTCAACGACATCGACCTGATCTTCGCGCCCGATGTCTTTCGCGCCGTCGCCGGCCACGGCGCGGAGATGCGGCTTTCGGTGGACAACGAAGCCGATGCCGTCAGCGCGCCGCCGCTGGACAAGGAGCTGAAGCGGCGGCTCGCGGCGGTCGCCAAGCTCAGTCCAGGCATTCTGCTCGAAGACAAGGGCTATTCGCTGGCGCTGCACTACCGCCTTGCGCCGCATGCGGAGAAGGCGATCTACGAATCCGTTTCGCTGATCCGCGCCGACCTGCCCAATGCGCCGATCGAGGTGCTGCCCGGCAAGTTCGTTTGCGAGATCAAGCATTCCGGTTTCACCAAGGCGACCGGCGTGCGCGAGTTGATGAAGCACGAGCCTTTCAAGGGCCGCCGTCCGATCTTCATCGGCGATGACGTCACCGACGAGACCGTATTCGCGATCATGCCCGACATGAACGGGCTCGCTTTCTCGGTCGGCCGCCGCGCTATGGGTGTCAACGGGCACTTCGACGCGCCGAACGACGTGCGCGCGTTCCTCGCGCGGCTGCTCGACGACTCAAGGTTGGAATAAGGCACCGACATCTCGGAGCCACATATCGCGCGTAATTCCCCAGCGCGCCCGCTTCATGCTGTGCGCGCCACGGTAACCCAAACCGACTTTGTGTAGCGAAATCGTCGGGTTCCGTGGAGGTAAACCGGTTCCAACGCGCACGCCCGATTTTGGTTTCAATTGGTGCAAAGGATGATCAGGAACCATATTGATGAACGGCAGTTAAACGGGTGGAATGAAACAGGAGGGGACGACCTGTGAACTTAGTCGTCGTTTCGAATCGCGTCGCACGCGGCAAACCCAACGAGCCCATGACGGGCGGTCTCGCGGCGGCCTTGTTACCCGTCGTGGAACATTCGGGCGCGATCTGGGTGGGTTCCTCGGGCCGTGTGCGTGACGGTCATCAAAAGGAGCCGTTCGCCGAAATCGAAGCATTGGGTTCGGGCGCGATCGCGACGCTGGATCTGCCGGCGGCACACTATGGCGGGTATTACGAGGGTTTTGCCAATTCGGCGCTGTGGCCGGCGCTGCACTCGCGCAGCGATCTGATCCGCGTCTCGCGTGACGACTATGTCAGCTATCGCGAGGTCAACGCCTTCATGGCGCGCGCCTTGATGCGCTTCCGGAAAGCACAAACCGCGTTCTGGGTGCAGGATTATCATTTCCTCGCACTCGGCGCGGAGCTGCGGGATCTGGGCGTCGACGATCCGATCGGCTTCTTCCTCCATACGCCATGGCCTGTCGCCGCGGTGATGCAGGGCGTGCCCAATCATCGCGAGCTGATCACGGCGATGCTGGCCTACGATCTGATCGGCTTCCAGACCCATGACGACTGCCAGAATTTTCTCGGCTATGTCGCGGGCGAACTCGGCCTCGCCGTCGAAGACGGCGTTGCGATCTCGCAGCATGGCCGAACGCGCTGCGAGGTGTTTCCGATCGGCATCGACGCCGAGAAGTTTGCGCAATACGCGGCGAAATCGGCGTCGCATCCCGATGTGTCGCGGCTGCGCCGCAGCCTCAACGGTGAGCGGCTCGCGATCGGCGTCGACCGGCTCGACTATTCCAAGGGCCTCGTCAACCGCATCAGCGCGTTCGATCGGCTCTGGACCGAGCATCCGCAGTTTGCGCGCAGCATCTCGCTGTTGCAGATCGCAAATCCCTCGCGCGGTGCCATCGAAGCCTATGGCAATTTGCAGAACGAAGTCGCGCGGCTCGTGTCCGACGTCAACGGCCGCCACGGCGAGGCCGACTGGACACCGATCCGTTATCTCAACAAGGGCTTTAGCCAGGCCGTGCTCGCGGGTCTCTACCGCACTGCGCAGATCGGCGTGGTGACGCCGCTGCACGACGGCATGAACCTTGTCGCCAAGGAATATGTCGCCGCGCAAAACCCGGCCGATCCCGGCGTGCTGGTGCTGTCGAAATTCGCCGGCGCGGCCAACGAGCTCGACGCTGCGCTGCTGGTCAATCCGCACGACATCGACGGCATCGCGCGCGCGATCGCGGTCGCGGCTGCGATGCCGCTCACCGAGCGCAAGATGCGCTGGGATGCGATGATGAAAAAGCTGCGCGGCCACACCATCCAGCAATGGTCGGCGGATTTCGTCGCCGAGTTGGAGAAGTGCCGGACGGAGAAGGCCGCGGTCGCGCCGCTCGCCAACCAGCCGCCGCAAGCGCTGCGCTGGCTCAAGTCGGCGATATCAGGTGTGCGGTTGATTTAGTCTCCTTCTCCCCGTTCTTTACGGGGAGGGCAGGGGCGAAGACGAGAGCCTCAATAGCAATACGACACGCCTTCCAAGATCGCGCACTGTCGCTTGTTCGGCGCGTTCGGATCGTCGAGCGGCACCATGCCCTTGCCCTGGCCGACGAACACGCCGGGCCCGACATGCACCGAGCTCTTGTTGCCGATGATGACGCTTTGATGCGGTGTCGCGCTCGAACGCGTGCCGTCCGGCCAGAGGATGGCATCGCCCGAAAGCATCCCGCGCCGTCCGTCGTCACAGCTGACGTCGAGCCCTTGCCGGGTGCAGACCTGTGCGGCGGCGGGCCCCGCGAAGGCGGCGGCAAGCGCCGAAACCAGGCTCAGCACGGCGATGGTGTTGCGGACGGTCATGGTGCCCCCGGACGCGTTTGACGGTCTTGAGTGAATCGTCGCACCAAACCCGCCGCCGGTTCAGCCGGCAGCGGTTCCGAGCGTTAGCGTGGCGCCTGATATTATCTATGAAATACAACATCTTACGGAAAAATCACCCGATTTCCCCGCGATCCCTTGCAAAATCATCGGCGCCCCTTCAAGAGAGTGCGCTCCGGAGAGATGGCCGAGTGGCTTAAGGCGCACGCTTGGAAAGCGTGTGTGCGGGAAACCGTACCGTGGGTTCGAATCCCACTCTCTCCGCCATTGCACGATCTTGTACGCCAATCTTCGATATTGGACTTTTCTGCGCACCATCGTGCGCTGTTGCCCGGGTCAGGCGCCCCAGAGTAGCTGACAATTACATTAGCCGGCGCAGATTTGCGGTGATGACAACAACGGCTAAGTAATTTCTCGCCGTCTTTCCTAGACGACAAAACCGGAATCGCGCACGCCCTTGCGGTGGCCTGTCCGGTGCCGGACGAGGTTTCCGTGACGATCGCGGTCCTGCGAATGTCTCCCGTTTGCTGGCTTGTCACAGACACTCTCTGTTTCATGTCGGCCGACCCTCGTGCTTGTCGGCGCGTGGCGTCTGACATCCGTGTGGAGTCCCGTTGCTGCACCAAGCAACCCCGCCCAAGCCCGCAGGCCGCCTCCGCGAGCGGCATTACCGCTCGATGTCCTGATCGCTTAACGCGCATGACGTCCGTGCCTTTGATCCGCTAGTATCATCGCTGCCAGCGGTGCTGCGACGTAGTGGCCAATATCGATCACCTTGACACCCGCGAGTGGACGATCGGTCGTCTCGGTGATGCGAAACCTCGTAAGGTCCTTTGAAGGCAGCAATTTGGGTAAATGCAGCGACTGCTAGTCTTATTTTTGCGGAGCGAAAATCACGCAAGTCGTTGTGCCGTGCGCAAGAAGCTTGCCCGTGTCATCGACGATGCGACCCTCGGCAGTAGCGCCTTGTCTGCCGCGGTGAACTACGACGCCCGAGGCGATAACAGGGCCCGGTCCCGGCTTCAGTGGGCGGGCGAGATTCACATTGAAGTTCGTTGTCGTATAACGCTCGCCTTCATCAAGTGTCGTATGGACGGCACAGGACATCGCCGAGCTCAAAATCACGGCGAGGTAACCACCGTGCACAACCCCTCCTGGGTTTGCGAACTGTGGTCCGGGCCAACCAGTAAACTCTGTGCTACCGTGCTCTGCCGCGGACAACTGGAAATTCAGTGGCGTGCAGATGGGAGCGGCTGGCGCGCCTGTGCGCAAAAGCTCGCGGAAGAACGCTAGCCCTCCATTCTCTCGCGATGCGGGACGCTCGTCGCTCATCGTCATGGTTTCCTCCCTTTTCAAGACAGCCGGCCTGCCATCTTCGGTTCCGACATATCGGCGGCGTGCTGCGTGCGCCGTTGATACGTGGCGCTGCTTAGCTCAAGGGGCGGTCAGCGATGGCTTGAGCACGTATTTTCCCGTCGCCTGCCGCGCTTCCATGATGCGGTGAGCTTCGGTGGCTCCTTCGAGTGGCAGCCGCCCGGCAACCTCCACATGAAGGCGCTGTTCGATCACGAATCCTGCAACGGTATCGAAGGCCTTCTGCGCTTCATCCGGCCGAGCCTTGAACCAGTGGCTGACGTAGTAGCCAATCACGGCTTGGTTCATCGGCATCAGGCGTTGGGCGATGAAAGAAGAGGGCTTCCTGCTGGCGGTCCCATAGACGACGAGGCGCCCGAATGGTGCGAGCGCGGCCAGAGCCTGGTCGAAAAATGCGCCTCCGACCATATCGAGAACCACATCGGCCCCGCGTCCGCCGGTGAGCCGCTTCACCTCGCGCGGCCAATCATCGGCGGTAGAGTCGATGGCGTGGTCGGCGCCCCGCGCCAAGGCTTGCTGCCGGCGTTCGGGTGTGCTGGCGCCGGCAATGACGCAGCCGGCGCCCAAAATCTTGGCGAGCTGAATTGCGTAATTGCCAACGCCTCCGGCGCCGCCGGGAATGAAGACAGATTCGCCGGGCTTGAGCCGTCCAGCGTCCTTGAGCATTTGAAAAGCAGTCACGCCGGCAACGACAAGCGTGGAAGCGACGTCAAAATCGAGTCTTGGGTCCAGTTTGACGACGTTGTCGCCGCCGGCGAGGGCGTACTCAGCGTAGCCGCCAAGACCGTCTCCGCCGAAAAACGCGAACACCCGATCACCGGGATGCAGCGTTGTGACACCCTCGCCAACGGCATCGACGACACCGGCGGCTTCGCTGCCGAGGATCGCCGGCAAAGGTGTCGGCAGTGGATAGGGATCACCGCGCCGACGCACGATATCGGCGTAGTTGACGCTCGCCGCTTCGATCCGGATGAGCACTTCGTCAGCCCCGGGCTGCGGTTTCAAAACCTCTTCCACCCGAAGCGCCTCAGCATCGCCGTAGGTATGCAACAATACCGCCTTCATAGATCCCCACCCTCCACTAAGACACTTGTCCTAACGTCTCTACGTCTATAGATAAGACGATCGTCCTAGTCAACCGCCCATGACAGCCCATTCACCGCGCGAACAGATGATTTTGGCCGCCATGTCCCTCTTTCAGAGAGAGGGCTATGCCGCGGCCTCATGGCGGCGGCTGGTCCAGGAGTCGGGAGCGCCCTGGGGTTCCGCCTATCACTATTTTCCGGATGGTAAGGAGCAGGTTGGAGTCGCCGCTCTCGAATGGGCTGCACAAAATGTCGCTGGGGGCATCGCGCAGTGCTTCCCCGAAGGCGGCCGCGCTGCGGAGGGTGTCCGCAAGTTGTTTGCGGGGAGCGCGGCACAGTTGGCAAAGTCCGGGTTCACCGCTGGCTGCCCCGTGTGCACCGTTGCATTGGAAACTGCACCCCAATCTCAAGCGCTCACCAAGGCATGCAAGAACGCTTTCGGTCTCTGGCAGCAAACGATTGCTGATGGCTTGATCCGATGCGGAATGGCCCCGAAGAATGCGGAGACGCTCGCGCCAGTAATCTTGGCGGCCTTTGAAGGTGCTCTCATTCAGGCGCGCGTGGCGCAATCGCAGGAGCCTATGCGCGCGTGTGGAGCTCAGATTGCCCGGCTTTGCGATTGAGAGCTTCGACTGGAGCTCTACGTCCGTCGAGGGGCACGGCCGGGGGAGGGCTGCTTCTTGCGCGAAGGGGAGACGAGTGCTCTGATGGCAAAGTTTTCCGATGTATTTCCAGTGTTGACGCACGGGACCGTTTGACCTTCTGGTCTCGATTGGGGCTTTCTCTAACTCTTCTGCCCGTCTCCAGCCCTTGGTAAGGTAATTGGTCCGTGGTAGCGCTCCCGCTACCACCTCCCGTCCCTCGCGCACGCCCGCGGCGCCCCCTTCCATCGGCGATCGCCACCGACATGGGATGCTGTGTGGCTGTAGGCAAACGTCCCAATTTGTCACTCTCCAAACGGCGGCGTCAAAAACCCGCTCGCGATGCCGCAATCTGGCGGCAGTTCATTCCATCATTCAACCGATACATGCGTCACGGGAGACGACCTCATGAGCGTCTCGCGCGCCTTCGGCCGCCACAACGCGTCCTGACGCCGCGCCATGCAGAAACGCGCCTGTACACGGTCGCGTGACCTCCATAACTTCCGCGGCGCAATTTGAGGAGATGCGACGTGGCGAAGAAGACGGCGACCAGGAAGAAAAGTGCTGCAAAGAAAGCAGCGAAGACCTCCAGCAAGAAAAGCGCCGTTCGCAAGAGCAAGGTCGCGAAGGCTGCAACGAAGCCGGTGAAGAAGGCAGCTCCGCGCAAATCATCAGCACCACGCCTCCCAAAAGGCCTGGCCTGGCAATGGTCGGCGGTCGAGACCGCAGCCGCAATCCGCTCCGGCGCCATCTCCGCGGTCGAGACCGTCGAGGCGCATCTCGAGCGGATGCGGGCCGTCAATCCGAGGCTGAACGCCGTCGTCGTCGATCTCTCGGAGGAGGCGCTGGCTGCGGCGCATGCGGCCGACAAGCGGCGCGCCAAAGGCGGCGAGCTCGGCCTCCTGCATGGCGTACCGATCACGATCAAGGAGAATGTCGACTACCAAGGCCGCCCGAATTTCAATGGCGTTCCCGCCAACAAGGACCTCATCGCGCCGTCGGATTCGCCCGTGGTGCGCAACCTGAAGAAGGCTGGCGCGATCGTCATCGGCCTCACCAACACGCCGGAATTCTCCTTCCGCGGCTTCACCGACAATCCCTTGCACGGGTTGACGCTCAACCCCTGGGATCCTGATATCACCTGCGGCGGCTCCTCGGGCGGCGCGGGTTCGGCGGTCGCCGCCGGCATCGGCACCATCGCGCACGGCAACGACATCGGCGGCTCGCTGCGTTGGCCGGCGCATTGCAACGGCGTTGCGACCATCAAGCCGACGCAGGGGCGTATTCCTGCGTTCAACGCGAGCGCAACCGCCGAGCGGCCGATGCTGGCGCATCTGATGTCGGCGCAGGGGCCGCTCGCCCGTCACGTTGCGGACGTCAGGCTCGCGCTGGAGGTGATGAGCCAGCGCGATCCGCGCGATCCCTGGTGGGTGCCGGCGCCGCTGGTCGGTCCGAAGCCGAAGGGGCCGATCAAGGTCGCGCTCGCCAGGATTCCTGAAGACATGGACGTCGATCCGCACGTCGCGGCGGCGTTGCGCCAGGCCGCCGATCATCTGGAGCGTTCCGGCTATCGTGTCAGCGAGGTCGACGTGCCCGACATCGACGGCGTCTGGCAGACCTGGTGCGACATCATCACCAACGAGACGATGGTGATGCAGGAAGCCGGCATGCTGAAGGTGACGTCCGAAGACTTCCACAAGGCGTGGGGCGGCATGAAAGCCAAGGCCAACGTGCTCGACCTCAAGGCCTGGATGCAGGCGACCGCCGCGCGCAACGGCCACATCCGCGCCTGGCAATTGTTCTTCGAGGAATATCCGGTGGTGCTGGCACCGACCACGGTGAAGCCGACGCCTAGCCCGCGCGAGGACACTATCAGCCCCGAGCGGGTGCGCGAGATTTTCTGGGGCGAGATCCGCTTCATCTCCGCGATCAACGTGCTGGGCCTGCCCGGCGCCGTGGTGCCGGTGATACTGCACGATGGCAAGCCGATCGGGGTACAGCTCATTGCCGGGCGCTATCGCGAGGACCTCGCGCTCGATGCGGCGGCCGCGATCGAGAAGCGGGCCGGCGTGCTCGCTCATCGGCTATGGGAACAGATGGACTGATAGGGCAGCGAAGTTTGTTTCCCTCTCCCCTTGTGGGAGAGGGTGGCACGCCGCGCAGCGGCGAGACGGGTGAGGAGTCTCTCTCCGCTAACGCAAGCTTGGCCGTATGGATAGAGACCCCTCATCCGGCGCTTCGCGCCACCTTCTCCCACAAGGGGCCTGTTGCGTAATCCGTCAATTGTGATTCTCTAAGGCAAAGCCTTGGAGGAATGACGATGGCGGTGAAGCAGACGGGGCAG